>CAJWEP010000066.1 GCA_913030945.1 uncultured Verrucomicrobiota bacterium | reverse complement strand
CACCGCCGGCCTGTTCCTCAACTCAACCTTCGGCTGGCCGGAGTTCATCTCGATGAACACGGTCAACACCGGCCCGGCGTTCTACATTCCCGCGATTGGTCTGCGGCTGTTGTGGGAGCCAAGCGAGGCGTGGTACGGCCAGGTCGGCATTTACGATGGCGACACATTCGACTCGAGCGACGGTGACAACACGGTCAACCGTCACGGACTGCATTGGGAGTTGGGTAACGGCCAGGGGACTTTCGGCATGGCCGAGCTGGGGTATCGCCACAACCAGGCGGAGGATGCTGGCGGCCTCCCTGGCACGTACAAACTCGGTGGCTGGTGGCACTCAGGCGAGTTTCAGGACTTGCGAGGTGGCGCGTCACACGACGGAATACAGGGCGTGTATGCGTCCGGCGAGCAGATGGTTTACCGCGAGTACGGCGACCAGGGGCTGAGCCTCTTTGTCCGCGCCGGATTTGCGCCGGAAGATCGCAGTGAGGTGGACTACAGTTTTCAGGTTGGCGCGAGTTACGTCGGGCTGATTCCCGGGCGCGACATTGATACCGCCGCGCTTGGCCTGTCGTACGCGCACATCAGCGGCGACCTGCCCGGGCGCACTGCGGAGACCGTGGTCGAGGCGGCGTACGAGTTCGTGATGAGCGACGATTTCATCATCCAGCCAAGCGTGCAGTGGATCGGCGACCCCGGCGCGACCGGCGAGTTGGACGACGCGGTGGTGCTTGGCCTCCGGGTCAACTTGAGTTTTTAGCATGACTGATTCCCCGGCAACCAACGGCGAGGACATCCCACTCGAGATACACGACCTGACGGCTGGTTATCACAAGAAGCCGGTGCTGTGGGGCATCGACCTGCAGGTGCCCAAGGGCAAGCTGGTCGGGATTGTCGGGCCCAACGGCGCCGGGAAGTCGACCCTCATCAAGGCCGTCATGGGTCTGGTACCGCCGAGCAGTGGGTGGGTGAAAATCTTCGGAAAACCGTACAACGAGAATCGTAAACGGGTTGGTTATGTGCCTCAGCGAGAGTCGGTTGACTGGGATTTTCCGGTCACGGTGATGGATGTCGTGATGATGGGCCGCTACGGGCATGTCGGCTGGTTCAAGCGGCCGAAAAAGGTTGATCGCGAGATTGCCCGCGACTGTCTTGACAAGGTGAAGATGCTGCCGTTTGCCAAGCGGCAGATTTCCAACCTGAGTGGTGGCCAGCAGCAGCGTGTTTTTTTGGCGCGCGCGTTGGCGCAGGAGAGCGACATCTATTTCATGGACGAGCCGTTCGCTGGCGTGGACGCCGCGACCGAGACGGCGATCATCGCGCTGCTGCATGAGTTGCGGGAAAAGGGCAAGACACTGCTGGTGGTGCATCACGACCTGCCGACTGCACGCAATTATTTCGACCAACTGCTGCTGCTCAACATGCGGGTGGTGGCCTACGGCGAGACGGAGGAAGTGTTCACGTACGAGCTGCTTCAGAAAACGTACGGCGGCCGATTGACGATTCTTTCCGAGGTCGCGGATGCAGTCGGGCAGCGCGCCAAGTAACCGATGAGCCAACAGCGATCAATCTTGGCCAAGCAGGGAAGGGGTGCAGGGCACGCGCTTGGCCTGTTGGCGGTGTTGGCGGTCTTTGTGGTTTTGCCGGAGAACGCCTGGTCGGCGAAGATCGGCGATGTGGCGGAGGAGACATCGCTTGGTCAACAGGCGATCCGTTTTTTTTCGTTCCGTGATCCGTCGGTACGCTACGCGGTGATTGGCTCGGTGCTGCTCGGCATCTCGTGCGGGTTGCTGGGCTGTTTCATCGTGGTGCGCAAGATGGCGCTCGTCGGCGACACGTTGTCGCACGCGGTGCTGCCCGGCGTTGCGCTTGGCTTTTTGTTTTCCGGTGTGAGTGCCAGCGGGCTGTTCGACTGGAGTTTCGACGTGGACAACATCACCAAGAACCCGACGCTGATTTTTTGCGGCGCGGTGGTTGCCGGCGTGGCCGGGACATTTCTTGTCAACACCCTGAAAAGGACGACCAAGATCAAGGAGGACTCGGCGCTTGGCCTGACGCTGGCATCTTTTTTTGCCGTGGGCATCTGTCTGCTCACGATGATCCAGGACCTGCCCACCGGCAACAAGAGCGGCATCGACAAGTTCATGTTCGGCCAGGCGGCGGCGATTGGCGAGGATGACATCCGGCTGATGACCGGGATCACGGTGCTGATCGTGGCGGTGGTGTTTGTGTTTTACAAGGAGTTGCTGGTGACGAGCTTCGATGCTGGATTTGCGAGGGCGATCGCGCTGCCGAGCCAGTGGATTCATCATGGGCTGATGCTGCTGGTGGCGTTCGCGGTGGTGATCGCGCTGCAGGCGGTGGGCGTGGTGCTGGTGTCGGCGATGCTGATCACCCCGGCGGCGGCGGCTTATCTGCTGACCGATCGCATGCACCGCATGCTGCTTTTGGCGGTGGGTTTCGGCGTGGCATCGGGAGTGCTCGGCGCGTTCATTTCATTTCTCAAGCCGAACATCCCGACTGGGCCGTGCATGGTGCTGGGCGCGAGCGCGGTGTTTGCGGTGGCATTTTTCGGCGGGCCAAGGCACGGGGTGCTGACACGCTGGTGGCGTCATATGTCTCGCTCCAAGCGGGTGCAGCGGGAAAACACCCTCAAGGCGCTGTTTCAGGTTTTGGAATATCGCGAGGCGGAGCCGGAGGAGAGCGTGTCGCTGAAGGAACTGGCGGAGCGCCGGCGCGAAACGATCGATGAAGTGTCCGGTCAGGCGAAGGAGTTGAAACAGCACGGGCTCGTTACGCTGCACGAGGAGGGCAACAAGATCTTGTTCACGCCGAACGGCTGGCAACTGGCCTGCACGATCGTCCGCAACCATCGCCTGTGGGAACTGTACCTAACCAATGCCGCCAACATCGCCGCCGACCACGTGCACGACGACGCTGAGCAAATCGAGCACGTGCTCGGGGACGACGTTGTGCGCGAGTTGGAGCGGATGCTCGATGACACGACACGCGATCCGCACGGCCGGGCCATTCCCGGCTTTGTGGACATTCATAAGCCGTTCGCGCCGACTGTCCCGGGGCCAAGCGGGTACGGGAGGAACTCGTGACCGATTTCATTCCACCCTTCGAGTGGCAGCGGGTCTTGGTCGAACCTTGGACGGAGAATCTGTCGACGACCTTTTGGATCGTTCTGATGGGATTTTTGATCACCGCCGCCTGCGGGCTGATCGGCAATTACCTCATCCTGCGTCGCATGGCGCTGGTGGGTGACGCAATCAGTCACAGCGTGCTGCCAGGGATGGCGATCGCCTTTCTGCTGGCGGACAGTCTCAGTACGTTACCAATGTTTCTTGGGGCTCTCGGGGCCGGCATCGTGACAACGGTGTTGATCGAGTTGATCCACAAAAAAACCCGCGTAAAACAGGACTCAGCGATCGGGATCACCTTCTCGACCCTGTTCGCCATCGGTGTGATCATCATCAGCGTCGGTCTGTCGGATTCGGTGCACCTGGATACGGAGTGTGTGCTTTACGGCGAAATTGCGTTCGTGCCGCTGGACCTTGTTCAGACTAAGTTGGGGTCAGACGCATTATCGGTGGTGGAGAAAATTCCTGGGCTCAACTCGGAGATGTTTCTCGATGGCGATCTGTTGACCATTGCGCCGCCGTCGGTCATCCGCATGGCGGTGGTTGCCGGTATCACGTTGCTGTTGGTCGTGCTGTTCTACAAGGAACTGCTGGTGACAAGTTTCGACTCCGGCTTGTCGTCATCGCTGGGCATCAACTCCACCGTGGTGCACTATGCGCTGATGGGGATGCTTTCGGTGATCATTGTCAGCGCGTTCGAGGCGGTCGGTGCGATCCTCGTCATCGCGATGTTGATCCTGCCGGGGGCGACCGCCTCGCTGCTGGCGCATCGGTTGCCGCTGATGTTTGGCATCACGGTCGTCCACGCCCTGCTGAGTGCGGTGGGTGGCATTCACCTGGCCACTTGGCTGGACTGCTCCCCCGCCGGGGCAATGGTGGTGGCCGGCTCGGCGGTGTTTGCGCTGGCGTGGGTGTTCAGCCCAAGCGAGGGACTGCTCCGGCGCTGGCTCGGTCGCGAACTGGACGAGCTTGATGAGGAGGAACTCGAGCGCTTGGCTAAGGGAGTTTGAAATCCAAAATCGATACAACAAAAAAAGGGACTCAGTGTTGAGTCCCTTCAAATTCGTTGTTGCCTTGGCTTAGGCGTCAGCCTTCTTCCAGGTGCGCTTGGGCGGCTTGGTGACGAGGCCCTTCTTGATGGCCTTGGCGGTGACGCGGATATACTTCACCTCGCCATCGACGATGGCCTTGACGCGCTGCAGGTTTGGCAGGAATCGGCGCTTTACCACCTTGGTAACGTGCATGCCGATGCCGCCCTTTTTCTTGGCCTTGCCGTGACGGCGGATGCGACTCCCGGAAACGGGACCGGTGCCGGTTAATTGACAAACTCTGGACATTTTGTGCCTCCCTTCCTTAAAGGGGCCGCGGACTCTAGCGAAAAAAAACCTTCTGACAAGCCATTTTCCGAGCTTTTTTGGTTCGCGTGGTGACTCGAAAATGGGTGCTGAGGGAGGGAATGGGTGCATGCCCCCCGCAATGTCAAAGTCAGTCGCCCGGGATTTCCAGCCGGAAGAATTGTGCCTGGCCAAGCGGTACGACGAATGTCGCAGGGCCCCCGTTTGGCGGGGCGTTGAGTTCACCAGCCGTCTGCCAAGGGCCAAGAACGTTCGGACTTTTCAGCAGCCGATAGTTCCGGTGGGGTGCGGAATAAAAATGAACTGTTAGCTGCTCGCCGGCGGCATCCACTTGGATCGTCCGGATTTCCAATCGGCTTTTGTCAGCTTTTGGGCCGGTGCCGGCAATATACTCGGCTTGGTTGCTCATGCCGTCGTTGTCCGGATCGGCGTCAGCGCCGGAGACAAGCGCTTGGCCAAGTTCGGCCGCCGTGAAGTGGGCGTGCTGCCAGTCTGCGAAGGAATCGCCCTCGGCATGGATCACCAACTCCTCCATCGTCTGTGCCTGGCCGTCGTTCGCAATAAAGATGAGCACGTAGGTTCCAGGTTCGCTGAACGACGCAGTGGTTGCGCCTCGGTGGCGTCGCAAATGGCCGATGCGCATGGGTGCGGCGGCACCACGATTGTCATCGATGAGGGTGACCGTGCCAGGTCCCGATTTGAGCTTCCATTGCATGGTCAGCCTGCCCGGTTTTAATGGAAGGGCATCATCAGTCACCTGGACCTCAAGTTTGACGGGTGACGGCCAGGCAAAAGTCAGGTCGTTGAAGGGAAGAACCTTTGGCGGCTGGTTGTCACCTGAGCCTTTGCCTCGCAACTCAAGGTCGAAGCTGATGTCACTCGAGGTTCTGTTGGTTTGATGCACCTCCACGGCAATCACGTTTTTGCCCTCCACCAGCAGGACAGGATCGACGGTAAATGGTTGAAACGCCGATTCCTCCTCTCCTCCGACTGTGAGCGGGGCGAACGTGTTGTACCTGATGTTGCCCTCGGGCATGTTGCTCCTGAGGATTTCCTTTCCGTTCAGGTAGACCACCGCGCCGTCATCCCGCACAAGGGACGCCTCAAGCGAGATCACACCAGTAGGGGTGGTGACTTCGAAGGAATGCCGGAAGTAGGTGGTGACGTGCTTGTTACTGCTGTTGCCGCCATAGCTCAGCTCGGTTTTTTCGCCGTTGTTGCCGTAGCCAAGCTGCGCCGGGCCTGCGCTCCACTTGCTGTCATCGAACAGGCGTGCGTGCCATTTCGTGCCCTGGTTTGAGCCGTTGTCGAGATAGCGCCATTCCGAACCGGCCGTGATGAAGGTTCGTTCCATTGGGGCGCGCTTGATCTCGACAGTTAATTCATCCGAGACAGTGTATTGACCGTCGTCCGCCGTGAGACGGAAGGTGTGTTTCCCAAGATCGAACAACTCAGCGGTGGTTTGCAGTTGGCCACTGTTGGCAAATATCACGGTTATTTGATTATTGACGAAAGACCACCCGGTTTTGACCGTGGGAAAATCCGGGTTCGCATCGTCACTAACCATACCGGACAGGGGAACGGACACCGGAAGAGATTCCGTCTCGATGGTCAGGTCCACCCCGGCCATGATTTGGGGCGGGCGGTTGCCCATGTTCTCCACGCCGGGGGATGGTCCGCCCGGGCTGGATCGCCAATTGGCGTAATCATTGCCATGACGCTTCGGCTTGAGTTTCTCCAGCGACGGACCGTTCCCGTCAGGTTCAGATGGCCAGGGTGGGTTATCGTTGTAGCGTACCGCGTCGATGACAATGTAGGGGACAATTTCACTACCGTCAGGATCCGTGTCCGGTTCGTCCGGCTTCAACAACTCGAGGCGCTCTCCGCTGTCCTGAAGGCTTCCCTGGAACGGCCCCAGAACCGGCACATCGTTCGGGATCGCGTAATGCGAACCAAACTCAGATGGGTCAGCGTTGGTGATGATCAGCAGCCCGCCCGGGTGAATGGATGTGCCTGTTGGAAACTGGAAGTCAATTCCACCCACGCGCCAGGTGTTCTGGGGGTGCTGCGGATCATACAGCAGAACCGAATGTGGGGTGATGTTCTTCAACTCCACGAACTCCGGTCCCGTGCCTTGCGGGTGATAATGAATCTCGTTTATGACGACCGGTCCCACTTTAGGGCCGGCGTTGGGGAGGCCCAAACTCGGTCTCGACTGGGCAGGATATTGGGCCTGGCCGTCGGTTGTCACGAGCCTGCCAAAAGTCACACCGTTTTCCGATGCGCCAAAAGTAAATCCATCGGAAAACCCGGTGAGCTTGCCGTCGGGATCGGCGGAAAACAGAAAAACCTGGTCACCATGAGAATCGAGGGCAAACCCGTTGTCATTGGGGTTGAACTGATCCTCGTTGAAAACAACATAGCCTCCCGGTGAAAGGACCGTGCCTGCGGGTATGGCGTATTTCGCAGGCTCACTCCAGTCATCGGTGAGCAGCCAATGGCTGAGGTCCAGGGCGGCGGTGTTGGGATTGTGAATTTCAACGGAGTCCACGGCGGGGGGATCGCTGTGGGCCAGCACCTCGGTGATCCATGCCGGCTTGATGTTAGGTGGCAGATCGTTGCGTCCCGGTGATCCGCCAGGCGTGGCGCAGGCACGCCAGTTATTGGGATCATTCGGGTCGGTGTTTGTATTGGCCAGCCTGGGCACCAGGGAGAAGCCGCTGCCGTCCGCGGTCGAGGGCCAGGGCGGCTGGTCGGAGTAGGTCAGGCTGAGGAAGGGCTTGGCCAATCTGTCGATCAACTCGATTTTTTCAGAGCTGTTCGAGAGGCGCCCGTCATACACGCCCCCCAGGGTCAGGTCGGGGTATTGTTCATTGAAGGCTTCAGCATTTTCGGCCAGCACGACGAAGGTGCCGGGAGCCAGTTGGAAGTCTTCCGGGAAGGTGAACCGGATTCCTTCGCTGATCTTCACGCCGCTCAGGTTCAGAGTCTCTGTCCCGGTATTTTTCAATTCGAGGAACTCGGAGCGGCCACGGAGCGGGTGGTACATCACCTCGGTGATCAGCAGTTTGTCCAGCGAACCTTCAACGACGAATTGGGCCTCGGCCAAGGCGCTCCATTCATTCTGGTATTTAACCCGGGACTTTACCCGGGCGGTGCCCTCAATGGGGAGAGGCTGGTTGTATCGATTTGCGGATTGGGCCAGGGCGCCACCTGGAAGTCGTGGATCACTTCCGTCCAGCGTAAAGTAAATTACCCCCTTGGACGCCTTAAGTGTTAGCTTGAAACCGGTTGGGATCGATCCGCCGTGTTGACTCAACGTTGGTGCAGCGAGTGTGGGGTAAAGTTTTTGAGATCGCAATTGGCTCAGGACAATGCCGGTCCGTCTCGGGAAATACTGTTGCAGCAGCCGGTTCTTTTCGGCGACCCATTCCTTGTCACGCGTAAAGGGTGTTGACCGTTGGTTGTCCCCCCATCGCGCGGACTCGGCAACGATCGCCTCATCAATGCTGTCGAGCCGGGCCTGATAGCTTGCGGCCGCCTTTTCCGGGGTCAACACTCCGTCGTTGAAAAAGTGTCGGTGAATCCTGTCTCCAAACAACACCTGGTATTCCTTGTTGCGTTTCAGGCTCTGGTGGAAGCCTGTCGGGCTGGCCGCATTGTTTTTTGTGACAGAATTGTCGTTGATTCCCTTGAGCACATGCTCAGCGTCCCAACTATGGAACCGCCAGCGTCCCTCCGGGTTGTTGTGGTTGGAGGAGGCATACCAGTTCTGGTGCGACCAGTCGGTGTTGCCGACGTAGAAGTTGACCAGCATGTAGTCGATAAAGTTGGTGATATCGAGCTGTTGCTGAACTGCGGTATAGGCTGAGGCGCTGGACAGGTTCTTGGAAGTTGCGGAAATGAGGGCGTTGTAGCTGCGGCTGTTCCCGCTGACCACGGTGGATTTGCGGTGCTTCATCACGTCATAATCCTCCTTGCTCCCGCCCAGATAGTGGGCGGCAAAGTGCTCGTCAGGCCGCTCGTGCAGGGTATGAAGGCCCCAGTAAAGGCCGTTGATGTAGACGTGCACATGGATGCCATGTGGGGCATAGCCGCCCATTTGGTTCTGGAGGTCGGCCACAAACTGGTCGCGGGTGTTTTGTCCGCGGCGCCTCTGGTCGCTGGGCCCGGAACCACCGCCGTAGGACCAGACTTGATTGAGTCGGGCGTCCACTACCAGCGTGTCAAACCGGTTCATGGCATCTTCGCCAAAAAGTGGATATTGAAAACTGGAGTCTCCAAACTGCGAGGTGAACTTCAGTCGCATGGAGAGCTTGTCCACCTTCCAGCGTCCGGTGCTGCTGCCCCCGACAATCTGCACAGATCCGTCAGCCTGGATGATGTCCGTTGTATTCGGGTAAATTAACTCCACCGAGGTGGCTTTCTCGACGCCTTCGCCCTTCGGGTAGATACCTTGGCCGGTTTTGAAGAAGTCATCCCGGTTCAGGACGAGCGACAGTGAGGGGATCGACTTGAGCGCACCGGCAACACGACCCTTGTACACCGGATCGTTCACCACTGCCGGATCCATTTCGTAGTCGGCAGGGTGGCCGTTCCATGAGGTGGGAAAGCCGGCTGGTTTGGCCGGTTGCCGGATGATGTCCTCCGCGAACAGGTAGGTGTGTGTGTCCACGTTGCTGGATCGCAGTCCCGACTGAAACGCTGCAGCGCGGAGCGTGGTGGTGGTATTGATTTGGATCGGGCCTTGGTACACCTTCCCATGACTGGAAGTCGGTTTGCTGCCATCGATCGTGTACCTGATTTTCGCGTCCGGCGTTGCGCAGGTGATCGTCGCCCTGAAGGGCGCATCGTAAAAACCCCGGTCGGGGTCGAACTTGGTATCCTGCACAAACCCGGCAAATCCGCTGCCGTTGGCTTTTGCCGGGGTAGGCTTGTCAAAAAACTGAAGCCTGCCGCCGGCGCCCGCTCCGAAGGAGATGTTCTCGCGCTGGCCGGGATACTCCGGCGAGAATTCAGTGGCTGCCGTTGAGCCGTCCGGTTGCACCAATGCCAGATATTCTCCGTCCCCGTTCAGCTTGAAGTTGGTGTGCAGTTCGTTCCCTGCCGTTCGGTCTTTTCCGGAGGCGAACACCACGAGGTATTTCCTTGGGCCAAGACTTACGTTTGGGAAACGCCATTTGTCGAGCGACTCGGCATCGTCGGTCAGCGACCAGCCGTCCAGCGAGACCGCCTTCGCGCCGGGATTGTAAATCTCGATCCAGTCCGTCGCTTCTCCGTCTCCGTCGGTCAGGCCGCGATTGTTCACCGCCAGGAACTCATTGATCCGCGGCTCGGCAAACACCGGCCGGGCCAGCGCCCACAGGCCAAGCAGGAGTGCCATCGCACAGAAGCGGCGCTTGGCTTTAAGACTGGAGGAGAACCATTTCAACCGGCACAATGCTACCGCCCAAAGACATGCTTGGCCAAGCGCGGAACCTTTTGTGTTTTATCTGTTTACAGGCGGCCTCTTTGCTTTAGAGTGTCCGTCCCATGAGCAAGTTTCTATTGGTGGCAATGTTGGTGGCTCCGTTGGCGGTGATTGGCGCGGACGAGGCCAAGGGCAAAAAGAAGGGTGAGAAGGGCTTCATCAGCCTGTTCGACGGCAAGTCGCTCAACGGCTGGAAGGTCAACAAGGAAAACCCCAAGTCGATCACCGTCAAGGACGGCAACATCGTCATCGACGGTCCGCGCACCCACCTGTTCTACGCCGGGGACGTCGAGAAGCATAATTTCAAGAACTTCGTGCTGCGGGCACAGGTGAAAACTTTTCCGAAGGCCAACTCCGGCATCTATTTCCACACCAAGTACGAGGATTCCGGTTGGCCGTATGCCGGCTTCGAGGCGCAGGTGAACAACACCCACGGCGACCCGAAAAAGTCCGGCGGCCTCTATGCGGTGAAGGATGTCAACCCGGCACCCGCGAAGGATGGCGAGTGGTTTGACTACGAGATTCGCGTCAAGGACAAGAAGGTCATCATCAAGATCAACGGAAAGATCACTTCAAGCTGGAAAGAGGTCCCGAACGCCCCGCATCTCAAGTCGATGCCCGGACGCAAGCTCGGCAGTGGTACCTTTGCGCTGCAGGCCCACGACCCGAAAAGCGTCGTCCACTACCGCAACATCCGCGTCAGGCCGCTCAAGTAACCGCTTGGCCAGGCGGGAGTCGGCCACCCGTGAACATCCTCGACAAGATCGTCGCCCACAAACGCATCGAGCTTGGGCATTTGTCCGACGCTCCGGTGAGCGTCGAGTCTCTGTGTGCCGCCGTTGAACAACACGGCCCGAGGCGCGACTTCATCGGCGGACTGTTGGCTCCACGCCGAGGACGGGTCGGACTTATCGCCGAGGTGAAAAAAGCCTCACCTTCCGAGGGTGTCATCCGCGAGGACTTCGATCCGGTTGCCATCGCCAAAACCTACGAGGACGCCGGGGCAAGCTGCCTGTCGGTGCTGACCGACCGCGAGTTTTTTCAAGGCTCACTCGAATACCTCAGCGCCATCCGCGAGGTGGTTTCGCTGCCGCTGCTGCGCAAGGATTTCATGATCGACGAGCGGCAGTTGCCCGAGGCGGTCGAGCACGGGGCGGACGCCATCCTGCTTATAGCGGCCTGCCTCGACGACCAGATGCTTGGCCATCTGTACCGCTTGGCCACCGGGGCCGGCTTGGCTGCGCTGGTGGAGGTGCACAACGAGGCTGAACTCGATCGCGCCCTGGCCATCGACGCACAGCTGATCGGCGTCAATAATCGCGACCTGTCCACATTCACCGTCGATCTCGGCACCACCGAGCGCTTGGCCAAGCGCTCGGCCGCGAGCGGCGGCTCCGAAAAAGTGCTCGTCGCCGAGAGCGGCATCCACACCCGGGCCGACGTCGAGCGTCTTGAAGCGTGCGGCGCTAGAGGCATCCTTGTCGGCACAGCCCTCATGCGCCAACCCGACATTGCGGCCAAGGCCGTCGAGTTGTTGGGCTGAGCTGTGTTGAATCCCTCACCTAGCACTTGGCCAAGCGGGCCTGCGTGGCATCCGCGCAAAACGTGTCCCTCTCACGCCCGGCCCGCGCTTGGCCAAGCGCTGAAACCAGCCAAAACTCCCTGCCCACGGCATTTTGCCAGTGGCATGTGCGGTGCTAGAGGCAAACTCATTTTCCGGGTTCGTGTTTTTCTGTTTGACGCTGTGGGGTAATTCCTTTAGCAAGCGCGGCGACTTCTCTGGAAGTGTACCCTTGGCTTGGGCCGTGTGTTGTTGAACGGATTGGCATGGTTTGCCGTCCAAACTGTTGAAATAAAATGAGTTCCAAATCCTTCCTGACAATTGACATGGGCGCCGGCACCCTGCGTGCCGCCGAGTTCGAGCCCACCGCGGAGGGCGGCGTTCGCCTGCTTCGTTTTGGGGTCAAGGCGATGGGGCTGGAGGGTTCCAGCGAGAGGGCGCGCCCCAAGGCGCTGGAGAAGGCCGCGCAGGAATTGTGGGAGGAGGCCGGCTTCACCGCCAAGCGCGGACTGGTGGCGGCTCCCGGCTTTCAGGTCTTGTCCAAGCCCATCCGCCTGCCGGCGATCGACAAGACGAAGGTGGCGCAATTGATCAAGTTCGAGGCGCAGCAGAACATTCCGTTCCCGCTGGAGGAGGCCGCGTGGGATCACTACACGATGGGGGTGGCCAAGTCGGGCGAGGTCGAGGTGCTGCTCTCCGCTCTCAAGAGCGAGGTGGCCGACGGGATGATCAAGGTGGCCAAGGCGCAGGGCGTGAACGTGGAACTGGTGGACACGGCGCAGGCCGCGCTGGTCAATGCCTTCCGCTACAGCTACGACGATCTTGAGGGTTGCTCGCTGGTGCTGGACATCGGGGCCAAGACGACGCACGCGCTGTTTTTCGAGGGCGAGAAATTTTTCATCCGCACCATCAACATCGGGGCCAACTCGATCACCCAGGAGTTCGCGACGGAAACGAAGATCCGCTTTTCGCAGGCGGAGGAGATCAAGCTGCAGAAGGGGCTGGTCGGCCTGGGTGGTGCGTATGCCGAATCGGAGGATCCGCACGAGGCGGCTCTCTCCAAGATTGCCCGGCAGGTGATGACCCGTCTGCACGTGCAGGTGAACCAGACGCTGCAGTTCTGGCAGAAGCAGCAGGGCGGCAGCAGCCCGGTGCGGGTGTTCCTGCACGGCGGCGCGACCATCATGCCATATTTGCCGGAGTTCCTCGCGGAGAAACTCAGCGTGCCGATCGAGTACTTCAACCCGTTCATCGGGGTGGAGATTGACCAGGACACCGTGGACGTCGCCGGATTGGAAAAAGCCGGCCACGCGTTCGGCCAGATCGTCGGCCTGGCCATCCGCGAGGTGGCCAACTGCCCGCTGGAGATGAACCTGATGCCGGGCACGGCCCGTCTGCAGCAGGATTTGGATCGGAAGAAAAAGTACTTTTACGCGGCCGCCGCCTGCCTGGTGGCGGCGGTTTGGTTAGGCGTTTTCTTCAACAAGACCGTCCACAGCGCTCAGCAACAGGAAATTGATGAGTTGGCCGGGTTGATTGTGAAATACGAGGGACCCCACAGAAAACTTGAAAGAAAGGTCGGTGACCTTAAAAACCAAAAAAAGGAGGCGGACAAGTTTAACGAGTGGATCGGGGAACGTTTCCTCTGGGCGGACGTGCTTCAGGCCCTTCGCCAGTCCATGATCACCACCGAATTCAAGATGCGGTCCTCCATCGGATCACAGGTCGGGGTCTGGGTGGCGGCCTTCAACCAGGTGGACGCTGATGAAATGGATTACGAGGCTGCCTATGGAGGAATGATGGGTATGGGAGGAAGGGGTATGGGCATGGGGATGATGCCCTATGGAATGATGGGCCCGGGCATGGGGATGATGCCCTATGGAGGAATGATGGGTCCGGGAATGGGCATGCCGGCGGGTGGTGCCATGCCGGCGGGAGGTGCTGGCGAACCCGGCAATCCTGCCGGGGGAATGGGGATGAACCCCTATGGAATGGGGATGAACCCCTATGGAATGATGGGAGGCATGGGAATGATGGGCATGGGAGGCATGGGAATGATGGGGGGGGATACCAACAATTTGAGTGTTGTTGGTTCAAAGGACAGGCCGCTCAAGGTGGCCTGCAGGGCGATTGACATGCGGGATGTCGATCGCACAGCGAATAACCGGCTCATCACCGTGTTGGTTCAGGAGGTGAAGAACAGCGGATTGTTTGACTACAACGCAACCAAGCCGAGGGAGCTGGATGAAACGGAGAAGCTGGGGATGGAGGATATCAGCGAGGACAAGGACGATGAGGCCAAGGCCCGACTGAAGACTTACATGTTCGGCTTGGACCTGGTTCTGCGGGAACCCATAGAGTTGTAATCATGGCCGGCAAAATCAACATCAACCCAGAGGCGCTAAAGCGTAACCTTGACGTGATCATCGTCGTTGTTGTTGCCATTGGCCTGATTGGTTATGGCTGGCTCCAGCTGGGTGCCACACAGACGACACGCACTGATAGCGCCGAATCTTTGGAAAAAGAAACAAGAGATTACAACGCCAAATTTCACCTGACGCTTGATGGCATTGGTTTGACCAATTCACCCTCCATCACCACGGATGAAGACCATGGCAACTATGCCCTTGCGGAAAAAGCCGAGGCCACTTATGCCGCACTCCTAAACAGGGTGCGGAGCAAGTTCGCTCCGCTAGAAATTCCGGACGGCATCGAGCTGGATGAAAAGACAGGGGCCATCAA
>CAJWEP010000065.1 GCA_913030945.1 uncultured Verrucomicrobiota bacterium | reverse complement strand
TTGGCCAAGGCCTGTTTCAGGTCGAACACCTCCAGCGCATCGGCCTTAAATTTCCGGCTGACACCCTGCAACTCCTTGAGCGTCAGTTGATCCAGCGGCTTGGCCCGTTTCTCGGCCAACGCGACGACCTCGCCGACGAGGTGGTGCGCCTCGCGGAACGGCACCTTCTGCCCGACAAGATAGTCGGCCAGGTCGGTCGCCAGCAACGCAGGATCGCCAGCGGCGGCGGCGCACGCCCCGGCGTTCACGCTCGTGTGCCGCAGCATGGCGTCCGTCAGCCGCACGGTGGCGCGGATGGTGTCGGCGCTGTCGAACAACGGCTCCTTGTCCTCCTGCAGGTCACGGTTGTATGTCATCGGCAACCCTTTCAGCAGCGTCAGCAGCGAGACGAGGTTGCCGGTGAGCCGACCGCTCTTGCCACGGGCCAGCTCGGCGATATCCGGGTTTTTCTTCTGCGGCATGAGCGATGAGCCGGTCGTGTATGCGTCGGCGATGCGGATGAAATCGAACTCACTGCTGGACCACAGGATAACGTCCTCAGCCAGGCGCGACAGATGGACGCCCAGCAGCGACGTGACAAAGCAGAACTCCACCGCGAAGTCGCGGTCGCTCACGGCGTCCATCGAGTTTTGCGAAACCACCGGCCTACCCTGCCGATCCTCGAAGCCCAGCGTCAAGGCGACCTGTTTGCGGTCGAGCGGCAGCGTGGAGCCGGCCAGCGCGCCGCTGCCCAGCGGGCAGACGTTCACGCGCGAGAAGGCGTCGAGCAGCCGCTCGCGGTCTCGCTCGATCATCTCGACATATGCCAGCAAATGGTGCGCGAGGTAGACCGGCTGCGCCCTTTGCAGGTGTGTGTAGCCGGGGATGACGACATCGTCGTTCGCCTGGCCAAGCGCGACGAGCGCCTGTTGCAGCGAGCGCAGCTCTGCCTCCAGTTCCACGATCTCGTCGCGGAGCCACATCCGCATGTCGAGCGCAACCTGGTCGTTGCGCGACCGGCCGGTGTGCAGCTTGGCCCCGGCCGGCTCGCGCCGGGTCAGCTCGGCCTCGAGGTTCATGTGAACATCCTCAAGCGACTCATCCCACGTAAACCGGCCGCCCTCGATGTCCTCGCCGATGGCCTCGAGCGCGCGGACGATGCGCCTGGCCTCGGTCTTGGTGAGCACGCCGATGCCGCCCAGCATAGTGGCATGGGCGATGGAGCCGACGAGGTCGTGCCGCCACAACCGCCGGTCGAACGAGACCGACTCGGTGAACTTGGCCGCGTCCGGCCCCGGCCCGCTGCGAAACCGGCCGCTCCGCGACACTGGCGATGTTTTCTTCATCCGGCAGGAGGTTTTACGATAGGCCGATTGGCATTCCAACAAAAACCCCGCGCGCTTGGCCAAGCGCCGGGCCTTGGTAAACCTTTGACGCGCCAGCACGCATGCCGTAGCGTCCCCCGCCTTTGTTTGAAGACGATGTTAAGTTTTCTGAGCAAACTTTTTCCGAATAAAAACGAGCGGCTGGTCAAGAAGCTCACAACCCGCGTGAGTGGGATTAACCGGCTGGAGGAGGAGCTGCAAACGGTCTCGCCGGATGTCCTGCGCCAAAAGACGCAGGAGTGGAAGGAGCGTTTCTCGGCCATCGAGGATGACCGGGAGCTCAAACAGGAGCTGGCGGCTATCCTGCCAGAAGCGTTTGCTGTGGTGAAAAATGCCTGTCGACGGCTTTACGACACCGATGTGCACGTGCGCGGCCACGACATCAAGTGGGAGATGATCCCGTACGACGTGCAGCTTGTCGGCGGCATGGCGCTGCACGAGGGCAACATTGCCGAGATGGCCACCGGCGAGGGCAAGACGCTCGTGGCCACGCTGCCGGTTTACCTCAACGCGCTGTCCGGGCGCGGCGTGCACATCGTGACCGTGAACGACTACCTCGCCCAGCGTGACAGCGAGTGGATGGGGGCCATCTACACGTTTCTCGGGCTTAGCGTCGGCTGCATCGTGCACGACATGAACCCGGCCGAGCGGCGCGAACAGTACAACCGGGACATCACCTACGGCACCAACTCGGAGTTTGGCTTCGACTACCTCCGCGACAACGGCATGGCCAGCCGAGCCGAGGACCAGGTGCAGCGCGGGTATTACTTCGCGATCGTGGACGAGGTGGACTCAATCCTCATCGACGAAGCCCGGACGCCGCTCATCATCAGCGGCCCGGCGGCAGCCAGCCTCGACAAGGAATACCGCAAGGCCAATCCCAAGATCAAAAGCCTTGTACAGACCCAGCACAAGCTCGTCGCCGGCTACCTGATCGAGGCCGAGAAAATCAGCAAGCAACTGTTGTCGGAGACGCCCCCCGAAGACGCCGACGAACTGGGGCAACAACTTGGCCTGCTGCTCTACAAGGCCCGGCTTGGCCAACCGAAGGTCGAGCGCCTGCTACGGCTCATGGAGGAGCCGCAGAATCAAAAACTCATCGACAAGGCCGAACTTTCCCTGCACGCCGACCAGTCCAAAAAGGAGCTTTACGCCCAAAAAGAGGAGCTCTATTTCGGCATGGAGGAAAAGAGTCACGACGCCGACCTCACCGAAAAGGGCCGCACATTCCTCAACCCGAACGACACCGAGGCGTTCATGCTGCCGGACCTTTCCGTGGAACAGCACGACATCGACAACGACGAGAGTCTCGACGCCCAGGGCCGCCTGGCGGCCAAGACCAAGCTGCAGGACGAGTTCAAGATCAAGGCCGAGAACATCCACATCACCGGGCAGCTGCTCAAGGCGTACAGCCTTTACGTGAAGGATGTCGCCTACGTGGTGCAGGAAAACAAGGTCATCATCGTGGACGAACACACCGGACGCGCCATGCCGGGCCGCCGCTGGAGCGACGGGCTGCATCAGGCGGTCGAGGCCAAGGAGGGCGTCACCATCGAGCAGGAGACCCAGACGCTGGCCACCATCACTATCCAGAACTATTTCCGCCTCTACACCAAGCTGGCCGGCATGACCGGCACCGCCGCCACCGAGGCGCAGGAGTTTTTCGACATTTACAAGCTGGGCGTCCTCACCATCCCCACCCACGAGCCGTGCATCCGCGACGATGCCAACGACTCCATCTTCAAGTCGCGACGTGAGAAGTACAACGCTGTGCTCGACGAGATCAAGGAGATTCACCGGCAGGGCCGACCGATGCTCGTCGGCACCGTGTCGGTCGAGGTCAGCGAGCTGATCTCACGGATGCTCAAGAAAAACGGCATCATCCACAGCGTGCTAAACGCCAAGTACCACGAGCAGGAGGCCGAGATCGTCACACGCGCCGGGCAGAAGGGCTCGGTAACCATCGCCACCAACATGGCCGGCCGCGGCACTGACATCAAGCTGGGCCAGGGCATCGAGGAAATCGGCGGCCTGCACGTCATGGGCACCGAGCGGCACGAGTCCCGCCGCATCGACCGCCAGTTACGCGGCCGGTGCGCCCGGCAGGGGGACAAGGGTTCCACACACTTTTTCCTCTCGCTCGAGGACGATTTGCTCCGGCTGTTCGCCAGCGGCAACAAGTTGTTTTCCTATGTCGAGAAAGGCATGGAGGAGGGCCAGCCGCTCGAGAGCCGGATGCTCAATCCAGCCATCCAAAAGGCGCAGCAAAACGTCGAGAAGCACCACTTCCAGATCCGCAAGCGCACCCTCGAGTACGACGACGTGATGAACAAGCAGCGCGAGGAAATCTACGGTTTCCGAAACGACGTCATGCACGCCGCCGAGGTGCAGGACAAGCTGATCGACATCATGGACGAGGTCATCGCCAACAAGGTTCAGGAATTCTGCGATCCAGAACTGGATCCGGTGAACTGGAACTTCCAGGCCCTCTCGGACTGGGGCAACCTCACCTTCCCTGTCGGCGTCTCGGCTGAGTCATTGTCCGGATTGATCGAGGGCAAAGCCGCGGCCGGCGCCGACAACGAGCGAGACATGACGCCGCACCAACGGCTTTTGTTCGATGACATCTCCGCCAAGGCCAAGGAGGCCTACCAACTCAAGATCAGCTTCGAGGATTCCGACGCGCTTGTGGCTGTTGAGCGCTACACCATCCTCAACTCCATTGACCGGCTTTGGCAGGAGCACCTCTACGAGATGGACAGCCTGCGTTACAGCATCGGCCTGCGCGCCTACGGCCAGCGCGATCCCATTCTGGAGTACAAGGCCGAGGGCTACCACATGTTCCAGGAACTGCAGGTCAACATCTGGACTGAAATCTGCCAGAACATCTTCCGCAGCGCCTCCAGTGTCGATGCCTTCCAGAGTTTCCTCCGAAACCTCCCGGTGCAGGAAGTGCACCAAAGCTCGAGTGCGTTCGGCGCGGAAGAGCGCCGTGCCGCCAACGAAGCCTCTGACATGGTGGACGAGGCCACCGACATGGTCTCCAGGGCCGAGCCGGTGCGCACCGCTGTCAAGGTCGGCCGCAACGACCCCTGTCCCTGCGGGAGCGGCAAAAAACACAAGAAGTGCTGCGGCTGATGTAAACCAAGCGCTTGGCCAGGCGGCGGCCAGCTAGCGGGCTTCTCAACTGTCCTCCCAAAAATCCCGTCCAGTGGCCGGTATCTTTCATTTGATGCGGCGGGCTTTTCGCCTAGACTGACTCGCGTTGCGCGGCTTGGCCAAGCCGCAGTTTGCTTTGGAACCAGCACGCCAGTGGTTTTTGTTCGCCGTCATTGTGTACGGTGCGAGCATGCTTTACTCCACTTTCCTGTGGCGTCGCGGCTTTCAGCGGGACAACTGGATCAACTTCGGACTGCTCACCGCCGCATTCGTGCTGCACACCCTTGCCATGGCCAAGCGCGGATTCTCGCTGGAACACTGCCCGGTGAACAACCTGTACGAGGCAACCATGTTTGTCCTGTGGACGATCGCTGCCGGCAGCCTTGCGCTTGGCCTCCTGCCAAAACTTCGATTCCTCGGCGTGTTCACGTCGCCGCTGCTGTTTTGCGTCGGCGTCTTTGCCCTGATGCCCGGCCTCGACCCGGCACCGACCGGTAAACCGCAGTTCAACAACATGTGGTCAAGCCTGCACGCCGCAATGATCATGCTCGGATACGGTGCGTTTGGCCTGGGAGCCGTAGCCGGCAGCATGTTCCTCACGCAGGAGCGTAGCCTGAAATCCCACCGGGCGGGCGCACTGTTCGCCCTGCTGCCGCCGATCCAGCGACTGGAGAAAATGATCACCATTTCGCTCGCCGTCGGCCTGGTGCTGCTCACGACCGGCTTGGGCCTGGGCGCGGCATTTGTCGAGTTGCCGGAGGGAACGTCGTTCCAGGGCGACCCGAAGGTCATCTGGTCGATGCTCGTCTGGGTGATCTATGCCGTGCTGCTCGTGCTTCACTGGAAGTTCGACCAGCGCGGCCGGCGCCACGCCTGGTCGGCTATCGTTGCATTCGGCTTTGTGATCCTCACGTTCTGGGGGACAAACCTTCTCTCGGGGATTCACAATCCCGCCCCGTAGGCCATGCCAATTGTCGTCACAGGCTTGAGCCATCACTCCTCACCGGTCGAGCTCCGGGAGCAGTTTGCCTTCTCCGAGACGCAGATCGCTGATGCGCTTGGCCAAGTGCGCACGCACGGCATCGCCGATGAGTCGGTGATCCTCTCCACCTGCAACCGAGTGGAAATTTACGCCGCGACAAAGGCCGACAACCCCGGGCTTGGCAAGGCATTACAGCAGTTCCTTTGTAATTTCCACGGGATCGACCCGGTTCCCGACGATGAACTCTACACACACCGCGATCCGCACAGTGTTGATCACCTCTTCCGCGTGTCGTGCGGCATCGAATCAATGGTGCTCGGCGAGACGGAAATCCTTGGCCAGCTCAAGCAGGCCTACAAGCTGGCCCACGCCGAGAAGGCCACCGGCGCACTGCTGAACAAGACGTTTCAAAAGGCGTTCCACGTGGCCAAGCTCGTCCGCTCGGAGACGCAGATTCAGCGCGGCAGCATCTCCGTCAGCTCGGTGGCGGTGGAACTGGCTGAGTCGATTTTCGACTCGCTCAAGTCGCAGCAGGTACTCGTCATCGGCGCCGGCGACACGAGCGAGAAAGCCGCCCGCGCCCTCCGGAGCCGCGGCGCACAAAGCATCCTCGTCTCCAACCGCTCACACGACAAGGCGATCGCACTGGCCGCCGAACTCGACGGCCGGGCGATCGGTTTCGACACGTGGGAGGAAGAATTTCAGCACGTGGACATCATCATCAGCAGCACTGCCGCACCGCACTGCATGCTTACCCGCGACAAGCTTGAGGGCCTGCTCCGGGAGCGTGGCCACCGGCCGCTGCTGCTCATCGACATTGCCGTGCCGCGCGACATCGACCCCGACTGCAACCAGCTCGAGAACGTGTACGTGTACAACATCGACGACCTGCAAGGCATCGCCGGCCAGTACCTTGAGCAGCGCGAGGCCGAGCTCGAGTTGTGCAAACGCCTCATCACCGGGAAACGCAACGAGCTGCTCGACAACATCAGGTCGCATCCCAACAAAGCCAACCTTGGTCTTCGCAAACAGCAGGCCGGCAACTGACCGGCAACCCCGCTTTGTCCGACACCAACACCATCCGCATCGCCACCCGTGGCAGCGCCCTGGCACTTGCACAGGCACGCATGGTTTTCGACCAGTGCCGCAAGGCGTTTCCGGGGCTCAGCTTCGAGATCAAGATATTGAAGACCACCGGTGACAAACTGCAGACGCAGGGCGTCAAGCCGGGCCAGTCGTTGCCCAAGGGGCTATTCACCAAGGAACTCGAGGTCGCACTGGTCAGGAATCGCGCCGACCTCGCAGTGCACAGCCTGAAGGATTTGCCCACCGAACTGCCAGACGGCCTCGCGCTCGGCGCCATCACCAAACGCGAGGATTCGCGCGAAGTCCTGCTCTACCGCGGTCCCTCCGACCCTCGTGGATTCGAGCCGGGGCTAACGATTGCCCAGCTACCCGCCGGCCTCACCGTCGCCACCAGCAGCCCGCGCCGCAAAGCGCAACTGCTTCGGCTACGGCCCGATTGGAACATCATCGAGATACGCGGCAACGTCCCCACGCGCCTCGACAAACTCGCCATCGACCCAAAAATCGACGCCACCGTCCTGGCACACGCCGGGCTGCTACGTCTTGATTTCGCGGTCGGCGAGGACGGCCTCCTCCGGGGCGATGTCGTGCCGAATGGCACCTGCGCAACTGTCATCGAAACCAGCGAGATGCTCCCGTGCGTTGGCCAAGGCGCAGTCGGCATTGAGATTCGTGAAAACGACGGACGCATCGCCAGGCTCTGCCAGCGGCTCAACCACTTCAACACACAGGTTTGCGCCGAGGCCGAGCGGGCGTTTTTAAACGGGATGGGAGGCGGCTGCCAAAGCCCGGTCGCCGCACACGCCGAGGTACGCCACGAGAAAATCGAAATGCGCGGTCTCTCATTCGGCGACGGCACCCAATACAGCGAGGCAACCGTCACCGGCGAACTCAACGAAAGCCAGGCGCTTGGCCAGGCGCTCGCCAACGAAGTCAAAGCCAAGTTGTAACTCGCGCGCCACTCGAACGCGCTTGGCCAAGCGTCAGAGTTCGCGGACGAGGATGTTACGCCAGCGCACTTTCGCGCCCTTGGGCCAACCGCCGCCGCCATGCACCTGCACCGCGATCGAGCCCTTGTCACCGAGGATGCCGTGAACTTTTTCCCGGTTGTAACTCGCGTGTTTAAAGGTCGCGCCATCAAACTCGCAAATCTTCTGTCCGTTCAACCAAGTCGTGATGCGCGGGTACTTGCCGACGCATCGAACCCTCAGTGTGTTCCATTTTCCGACGCGCCACGCCTTTACCCACTCGCCCGGTGTGCAGGTGTACACGCATCCGTGCTCGCCGGGTTTGCGAACGTTGCCGCCGGTAAGCGCGACCAATTTGCCGTCCTTGACCTTGCCGTTGATGTCGAATGCACGGCTGTTGAAACCGCCGGTGCCCTCGCCGTAGATGTGCCCGACGTTGCCGGCGTCGTGGAAGTCGACCATCACCTGGATGCACTGTCCCTTGTCGTTGGAGCGCAGGAAAAACCCAGAGCACGGCCCCCAGTCGTGGTTCATGTCGATCTTTACCTCGAAGTCGCCGAACTGGCGGTCGCTCAACAGGATGCCGCCGTTGCCGGAGCCGGGGGGATCCTGCTCGCCAACGATCGTGCCGCCCTCGACGAACCATTTGCCACCGGTGCCGTGGCCGATGCGCTGCGGGTTCTTGTGCCAGCCGTCGAGTGTCTTGCCGTCGAAAAGCTTGATCCAGTCGCCCTCGGCGGCAAGCCCCTGGGCAAGCGGCAACGCGGAAACAGCGGCCGTGGCTGTGGCGGTTTTCACCAGAAAAGTGCGGCGTGAAACGGAATCAGGCGTCGTGTGCATGGACGGGACGCTATCGCGGGCCAGGCGCCTTGTCACGCCGCATAAAACTTGCGCGCTTGGCCAAGCACCTCCAACAATGACGCGCCTCGCCGCCGGAGGCGCGCGCCGGATGAGAACGCTACATCTTTATTTGACCCGGGAAACATTGGCCACACTGCTGATGACGGTGGTCGTGTTCACCTTCGTGCTGCTGCTCGGCAACCTGCTGAAGGAGATCGCCACACTGATGGCATCCGGCCGGGTCGCGCCCGGCTTCCTGCTCAAGGCGATCGGGCTGCTCATCCCGTATGTGCTCGTTTACTCGCTGCCGATGGGAATGCTCACTGCAACGCTGCTAGTGTTCGGACGGTTCAGCGCCGACCACGAACTCACCGCCGCGCGTGCCGGGGGCATCAGCCTGCTCTCACTCTCTGCGCCGGTGCTGGCCGGCGGCGTACTGATGTCCGCGTTGTGCGGTTGGATGAACCTGCAGGTCGCGCCGCAAAGCCGCCTGGCCTACAAGACGATGCTGTTCGAGTACGGGCTCGAACATGCCGCCACGCTGCTCACGGAAAAAGGATTCACCGACTTCCCGGGCCATCGCGTGTATGTCGGCTCGATCGATGGTGGCGAACTTCGCGACGTGATGATTTATCAGAATGACGAGGCCGGCAACCTCAAGCGGCGGATGCACGCCGAGGAAGCCTCGCTCGAACTGGACGCCGAAACGGATCAGGTGATGCTCACGCTGCGCACCGTCGACGGCTTCGATTTCAGCGACGGCAAGGAACGCACCTTCGTCTACTCGAAATACGGCCCGATGGCGCTTGGCAAAAAGCCGGAGGAGTTGAAACAGCGCCCACCGAAGCTGAAGGAGCTTGGTTTTGGCCAACTGCGCAGGCGCGTCGCCGAGTTGAAACAGCAGGGCATCGACCCCACGCCGGTGCAGGTGCAACTCCACCAAAAGGTGGCCCTCTCGTTTGCATGCATCGGCTTCACGCTAATCGGCATCCCGTTGGCCATCCGCACGCACCGGCGCGAGACCAACTTCGGCATCGCCATGGCGCTCGTGCTGGTGACGGCCTACTACGGGCTCATCGTGCTGGGCCAGGCGCTCGAGGGGCATCCCGCCCTGCTGCCGCACCTCTGGATGTGGGTGCCGAACTTCCTCTTCCAAGGCATCGGCTGCGTGCTTCTCTGGAAAATGAATCGGGGGATATAGTTTCAAGTTTTCAGTTTCAAATGGAGTTCCGATTGATTACAAAAACCGCGTGCACCGTTCTGCAACTTGGTCTTGGTTTAATGCCCCCGCGGACGGGCGGTTATTTTCTCCCTCACCCCTGCCCTCTCCCGCTGGGAGAGGGAGCCTGGCCAATCGTGTCTCGTTTGATTCCTTCCCCATCAGGAAGAAGGTGGCCGAAGGCCGGATGAGGGTGAACCTCCGGATATTTCCTCGTAAAGGCCGCTGTTCGATCGCCGGCTTAATAATCATTATTGCCGGGACACTCGGCTTGGCCAAGGGGGGGGCGGCGGATTGGCCGCAGTTGCTCGGGCCGCGGGCTGACGGCACTTCCTCCGAGACCGGACTGCTCAGCGCTTGGCCAAGCGGCGGACCGAAGGTGCTCTGGAAGAAACAGATCGGCACCGGCTACAGCGCGCCGTCGATCCGCGACGGCCGCCTGGTTTTGTTTCACCGTGTCGGCAATGAGGAGATCGTCGAGGCACTCGACGCGAAGACGGCCAAGCCTGTTTGGCGGCACGCCTACCCAACCCGCTACCGTGATCCGTTCGGTTACAACAACGGCCCGCGCTGTACGCCGTTGCTCACCGAAAGGCACTGCTTCACCTTCGGGGCGGAGGGGGTGCTGCTGTGTCTCGACGTCAAAACCGGCAAGTCGGTTTGGCGGCGAAAAACGGAGGAGGATTTTCAGGTGCCGGAAGCCTTTTTCGGCGTCGGCGCGTCGCCGGTGCTCGAGAGCGACCTGCTCATCGTGATGGTCGGCGGCCAGCCGAACTCGGCGATGGTGGCGTTCGACAAGGAAACCGGCAAAACCGCCTGGCAGGGTGTCGGCCGCAACACGTGGCAGGGCAAGCCGGCCATCGGCTGGCCCGGCGAGCCGCTCGTCCGCTGGCGCGGCTTCGAGAAACTCGCCAGTTACGCCACACCCACGCTCGCCACGATCCACGGCCAACGCACGCTTTTCTGCCTCACGCGTCAGGGGCTCGTCTCGATGAACCCGATAACCGGCACGGTGAACTTCAGCCGCTGGTTTCGTTCACGTGTCAATGACACGGTCAATGCCGCCAACCCTGTCGTGGTGGGAAACCAGGTTTTCTGCTCGGCCGCCTACTACGGCGTAGGGTCGTTCCTGCTCGATATCGGCAGGGACGGCAAGTCGTTCACCGAGGTGTGGAGCACAAACGAACGCCGCAAAAAGAACCGCCGGCTCGAGCCGGTACTGGGCATTCACTGGACGACGCCGATCCTGCACGACGGACACCTTTACGCCTTCAGCGGGCGCAACGAGCCAGACGCGCAGTTTCGCTGCGTGGAGTTGAAAACCGGCAGGGTGAAATGGAGCCGGGACGAGCGTTGGCGCACCTACAGCAGCAAGCAGCCCAATGTTTACGGCCGCGGCTCCGCCGTGATGGCTGACGGCAAGTTGTTCGTGCTCGGCGAAGGCGGACTGCTGGGCCTGTTCGAGGTCAATCCCACGAAGCCGGTCGAGCTGGCCCGGCATCAGGTTCCGGAATTGCATTATCCCTGCTGGGCTGCTCCCATCCTCTCCGACAAGCGGATGGTGATCCGCAGCGAGGATTATTTGATCTGTTTTGACGTGGCCAAATAACAACCCGGCCCGGCCGCGCCTGGCCAAGGCCTTCACGCTGATCGAGTTACTGGTGGTGATCGCCATCATCGCGATCCTCGCCGGGCTGCTGTTGCCGGCCCTGGCCAAGGCCAAGGACAACGCCACCGGCATCTACTGCCTCAACAACCAGCGCCAGCTCCTCCTTGCGTGGAAGCTTTACGTCGGCGACTCCGAGGATCGCCTGCCGCCCAACGCCAAGCACCTCCAGGATCCGCGTGGCTGGATCAACGGCTTCCTCACCTTCGTGCCGAACAACCGCGACAACACCAACCTGCTCTACCTCATCGGCACACGCAGGCAGATGGGCGACCGCTACCCCAAGCTCGGCCCGTACACAAAGTCGCCCGGCATCTACAAGTGCCCGTCCGACAAATACACCTGTATGATCAGCCGCAGGGAGATGCCGCGCGTGCGCAGCGTGTCAATGAACGGCTTCATCGAGGGCGGGCTTTACGATTCCACGATGAGTGCGACCATCTCGAGCATCCACGGGCAGGGCTGGCGCAAGTACGACATCCTCTCGCACATCATCGACCCGTCACCGTCCGACCTGTGGATTTTTGCCGACGAGCACCCGGACAGCATCAACAACGGCGGCTTCGTGCTGTACCCGTACAGCGCCACCATCTGGCGCAACCTCCCGGCCAACTACCACAACGCCGCCTGCGGCTACGCCTACGCCGACGGCCACGCGGCGATCAAAAAATGGACTGACCCGATGCCCAAGCTCGAGCCGGTACAAAAGCGAATGCGGCTCGACTACTCCAACGCCGGTTCCATCGGAGGCAAGGCCCGCGACTACTGGTGGGTCATCCACCACTCCACCGCCCCGTTTAAACAAAGGTAAGCTTGGCCAGGCCGCGCTTTAGTCTCCGAAATATTTTTTTAGGATCCAGTCCGGTTGCCAACGTCGGCCGTTGACTCGGGAGCGGCCGGTCATGTCGATCTCTTTTGGCGCCGGCTTGGCCACGGTCAGTGGCAACTTGTCCCCCACCCTTTTTTGCCACGAGACCATGAGTTTCGTCATCTCGTCGATACGCTTGGCCATGCGCTTCCGGGTGGCAAGGTTGACTATTTCGTCGGGATCACTTTCAAGATCGAACAACTGGGTGTGCTTGATTTTGGGATAGAGGATCAGCTTCCATCTGCCTTGGCGAACAGCGCGTTGGATGTCGCGGAACGGCAGGAAGACCGAATCCCGAACCGAGTCTGACTCCCCGTCCCAAATCGGCTTGAGACTGTGCCCGGCAAGATCGCCCGGCTTGGGCAGGCCGGCGTAATCGCAGAGCGTCGGATAAAAATCCAGCAGGTAGGTGAAGGCCCGGGACGACTTGCCAGAGGGCACACCGGGGCCGTTGAACACCAGCGGGCATTTCATCGAGTGCTCGTAAACGCTCTGTTTGCCGAGCAGGCCGTGGCTGCCCATGGCCAAGCCGTGATCGGCGGCATAAACTACCAGCGTGTTCTTGGCGTGGCCGCTCTTTTCAAGTGCGGCGAGGATGCGGCCGATTTGTCCGTCCATGTGGGTGATCATGCCGTAGTACTCAGCCAACTGATCTCGGACCATTTCGGGCTGACGCGGCCACCCAAGGAGGCTTTCGTCACGCTTGTTGACCATGTTGTCCGTTGTGAAAAGGGTGCTGCGGCAGGAAGTTTTTCGGGAGTGGCAGTTTCTTCCTGTAGTATTTTCACGGTACTCTTTTGGTGGCTGACGGGGATCGTGTGGCGAGGTGAAGGCAACGTAGCAAAGGAACGGCTTGTCGCCGTCATAACCGTTGATAAAATCCACCGCAGCATCGGCGAAGAGTGTGCTGGAGAAACTGCCGCCCATGCCGCGGTCGATCAGTTTTCCGCCCTGGCCAAGATCATGCAGCGGCACTTTCGTGTGGTCGCTCATCCCGCCGAAGAAAATCGATTTGCCTCGCTGAAAACAGCGCTGCCACGAGGGCTTGCCATTGTGCCATTTTCCGGTGCCAAACGTGACGTAGCCGTTTTGCTGCAGCAACTCGGGAAACAGCACCCTGGCGTTGTTCATGTCCGACCGAACACCAAACCACGTCCTGCCGGACATCAGCATCGCACGACTTGGCACGCAGACCGCGCCGCTGCTTGAGCCGAAACAGTAGTTCTCCCGAAAACTGAATCCACCCCGAACCAAGCGATCGATGTTCGGTGTCTCAATGTGCGGGTTACCGAAAGCTGCAACGGCATCCTTCCGCTGATCGTCGGCGAACAGGAACAGAATGTTTGGTTTCTTCGCTGCCAGCACTTGGCCAAGCGGAAAACCTGCTGATATGGCAACCAAAACGGCTACAAAACGGAACGACATGGGTGAAAGATACGCCACCGCGCCCTGTCGGACAATCGCATTTCCCTTGCATTTCAATGGCAGCGGGTTATTGCAACTGCCTCATGTACACCAAGCAACTCATCTGGATGGCACTGGCCGCTGCGCTCGTTACCCCCGCTCAGGCAAAAGATCTCCGCATCGGCATGGTTGGGCTCGACACCTCGCACGTCACCGCCTTCACACGCGTCCTCAACGACAAGACCGACAAAAACCACATCACCGGCGCCCGGATGGTCGCCGCCGTCAAGGATAGCAGCCCCGACGTCGAGTCGAGCTACACGCGCGTCGAGAAATACACCGCCGAGTTGACCGGCAAATGGGGCGTGAAACTCTACCCCACCGTCGACGAACTTTGCCGGCACGTCGATGCGGTGATGATTGAAAATGTCGATGGCCGCCCCCACCTCAAGCACGCCATCGACGTTATCAAGGCCGGCAAGCCACTCTATATCGACAAACCACTGGCCGGGACACTCGAAGATTGCGTGAAGATTTATCAGCTGGCCAAAGAGTACAACATCCCCGTGTTCAGTTCTTCCTCGTTGCGTTTTGCCAAAAACACACTGGCCGCCCGCGCCGGCGACTACGGCAAGGTTCTACACTGTGAAACCTTCAGTCCGGCGCATCTTGAGCCTCATCATCCCGACCTGTTTTGGTACGGCATCCACGGCGTTGAGTCATTGTTCACCGTGATGG
>CAJWEP010000064.1 GCA_913030945.1 uncultured Verrucomicrobiota bacterium | reverse complement strand
TGAACGGCGTACACACTGGTCACGCCTACGTGCGCGGCAACCGCGAAGTGCAACCCGAAGGCCAGGCTCCGATCCCGGCAAGCATGATCACCATCCCCAAGCTCCTTAAAGAGGCCGGCTATACCACCGGCATGTTCGGCAAGTGGGGACTCGGTGCACCAGGGTCGAGCGGTGATCCCGTAAACCAGGGTTGGGACGAGTTTTTTGGCTACAACTGCCAGCGCCAAGCGCACACGTTTTACCCCAAGCACCTCTGGCACAATGACAACAAGGTGATGCTCGATGGCAAAGCCTATTCGCACGATCTCATCCAAAAACAGGCACTGAAATTCATCCGCGATAACGCGAAGAAACCGTTCTTCGCCTACCTGCCGATCACCATCCCGCACGCAGCCATGCAGTGCCCTGAGGAGGATGTCGCTCCTTTTCGAAAAAAGTTTCCGCAGTTCGAAGACAAGATCGGCAAGTACAGTCATGGCACGAAGGTGCGTAATCCGGTCGCTGCGTTTGCCGGTATGATGACCCGCATGGACCGTGGCGTCGGCCAAGTACTCGATCTGTTGGATGAATTAAAAATCGCCGACAACACACTCGTGTTGTTCACCAGCGACAACGGCCCGCACTATGAGGGCGGGCACCAACCAGGATTTTTCAATAGCAATGGGCCGTTGAAAGGCCATAAGCGTGACCTTTACGAGGGCGGCATCCGCGTGCCATTAATCGCCTATTGGCCCGGTAGGGTGAAAGTTGGTAGCGTGAGCGATCACATTTGTGCTCACTGGGATTTAATGCCAACGTTTTGCGAACTTGCGAATATACCGACTCCGAAACACACCGACGGCATCTCGTACGTCCCCGCCCTCACCGGTGGCAAACAGAAGAAACACGACTATCTATACTGGGAATTTCACTCTTACGGCAATGCACAAGCCATTCGTATGGGCGATTGGAAGGCTATTCGTTTGAAGGTGAAAAACGACCCCGACGCACCAATCCAGCTTTACAATCTCAAGCAGGATATCGGCGAAACCAAAAACATTGCTGCCACGCATCCGAATGTGGTGAAACGAATTGCCCCATTGTTCAAGGAGGCTCACACCCCCTCTGAACGGTTCCCGTTGTTCGCGAAGAAGAGATAGCGCTTGGCCAAGGCAGGGACAATCTCCTGAAACTTTCAACTACACCAAACACATTGATGAAAAAACTAGCCCTTGTAGTGTCTGTGATCTCATGCAGTGTATCAGTTTGTGTTGAGGCGGCCAAACAAGGATCGAATCGACCCAACATCGTTTTGATCATGGCTGATGATATGGGCTATGAAGCCTTGTCGGTGAACGGCAGTGAATCCTGCAAATCACCGAACCTGGACAAGTTGGCCGACCAGGGCATTCGTTTCACCAACTGTTTTGCCAACCCGCTCTGCACCCCGTCGCGGGCGAAGATCATGACCGGGCAATACAACGTCCGAAATTACGTCAACTTCGGCCTTCTTGACCGAGAACAAACCACTTTTGCGCATCAAATGAAGGCTGCTGGATATAAAACCTGCATCGCAGGCAAGTGGCAGTTGGGCAAGCAGACAGACTCACCGCAACACTTCGGTTTTGAGCAGTCCTGCCTCTGGCAGCATACCCGTAGCGGGCGGTCCAAGGAGAATGGTAAGAATATCGATCGGCGTTTCGTCAATCCTCTGCTGGAGTTCAACGGTAAGGAAAAAGACTACGTCAACGGCGAATACGGGCCACAGGTCTGTACCGACTTTATCTGCGACTTCATCGATGAGAACAGGGAAAAGCCATTTCTGGTTTATTACCCAATGATACTCACGCACTGCCCCTTCGATCCGACACCGGATTCCACCGACTGGGATCCGAAGCGACTTGGTTCCACCACCTACAAGGGCGATCGTAACAACCCGCAGCGGCATTTCAGCGACATGGTCGCCTATGCCGACAAGGTCGTCGGGCAAATTGTGGCTCAGCTAGAAAAGTCCGGCGTCCGCGACAACACGCTGCTGCTTTTCACGGGCGACAACGGCACTGACAAGCCAATCGTCACCCTATGGAACGGAACAAAGGTCGCCGGCGACAAGGGCAACATGACCGACGCGGGGACACGCGTACCGCTCATCGCCAGTTGGCCAGCCGGCATCAAGCAACCCGGGCGCGTCGTCGACGATCTGGTCGAGTTCTGTGACGTAATGCCGACGCTCTGCGAAGTCACGGGTGCCAAGCTGCCTTCGAACTATCCCGGCGACGGTTCCAGCATAGTTCCAGTACTCCAGGACAATGCGAGCGCCCGCAAGAAGGACTGGATTTATATCTGGTACTCGAGGTCAGGTCATTCGGACCTGGGACAGGTCATGGTTCGCAATAAGCAGTATTCCCTACTGGCCAAAACCGACGGCAGCAACGCTAGACTGACTCGCTACAAGGGGCCTTTTGACGGCGAGAAACTTGAGGACTCCACACTTTCGCAACCGGAGAGCGCCATCAAACAACAGTTCGAGGGCACGCTCGCACGACTCGCGAAGAGCCGCCTTTTAAGTGTCAGTAATGAGATCCGAGTCAAGATGCAGAAGAGCAGGAGAAACAAGAAGTAGTCGACTGCCCTCCCCTTGCACCAAACCCGGGGCTTGACGTCACGGTGGCACCGCCAAACGTTCCTGATCAACAAACAAGAACCATTAAGAAACCAGTAACAACCATTCTGCATTCAGCAGTACGTAGGGCTACTGCCTGCAGTCACCCGAAAGACATTCATATGACCAATAGATTCCATCTCCTTGCACTGTGTGCGTTTCTTCTGAACGTGGTTCCGGCCTCTGCATCGCCCGAAATCGCAGGAACGGACCGGTCGCGACCCAACATCGTTTACATCATGGCCGATGATCTTGGCTATGGCGACCTGGGTTGTTACGGACAAAAACTCATCCAGACACCGCACATCGACCGCTTGGCCAAGCGCGGCATGCGGTTCACCGATTTTTATTCCGGCTCGACCGTGTGCGCCCCATCGCGGTGCGTGCTGATGACCGGGCTGCACACCGGCCACTGCTACATCCGGGGAAACGGCAAGGACAACCTACGACCGGAGGACGTGACCGTCGCAGAGGTCCTTAAGCGCGCCGACTACGCGACCGGTCAACTGGGCAAGTGGGGCCTTGGACACGAGGCCTCAACTGGCCTGCCGACCCGGCAGGGATTTGACTTTTTTTACGGCTACCTCGACCAGCACCATGCGCACCTTTACTACCCGACCTTCCTCGTGAAGAACGAAAAGCGGCTCAAGCTGCGCAACATTGTCCCCGACGAGGGCAAATGGGGGCAGGGTGTGGCGAGCAAAAAGATCGATTACAGCCCGGCATTGATGATGAATGAAACGCTTGGCTTTATCGACACGCACAAGGACGAACGTTTTTTTCTGTATCTCTCCTACACGCTACCCCACGCCAACAACGAGGCTAACCGTAAGACCGGCGACGGCACGGCGGTGCCGGACCTCGGCATTTACAAGGACAAAAAATGGACGAAGCAAAACAAGGGGCAGGCCGCGATGATCACCTACCTCGACAACATGGTGGGACAGGTCGTCAAACGACTCGAGGCTCACGGGCTGGACAAAAACACCGTCATCTTTTTCACGTCCGACAACGGCCCGCACAGCGAGGCCGGAAATGATGTCAACTTTTTCGACGCCAACGGCCCGGTGAGCGGCATCAAGCGCGCCCTGTTTGACGGCGGCATCCGCGTGCCGATGATTGTGCAGTGGCCCGGCCACGTGAAGGCCGGCATCACCACGCCGCTCATGGCCGGTGCGGTGGATTTCATGGCCACCGCCGCCGAGATCGCCGGGTTGAAACTGGACGCCCCCACCGACGGCATCAGCTTCCTCCCCACCCTCATCGGCAACGATGAGCAGCAGAAAAAGCACGACTACCTCTATTGGGAATTCTATGAGCAAGGCTCCAAGCAGGCTCTGCGTGCCGGCAAATGGAAAGCGATCCGTCGGCCGATGATCACCGGCCCCATTGAGCTTTACGACGTGTCGGATGACATTGCCGAGACGAAGAACCTCGCTAAACGATACCCGGAAGTGGTCTCGAGAGTCGAACGGCTGTTCACCGAGGCGCACGCACCGTCCCAGCGTTGGCGCCCCAGCGGCAAACCCCGCAAGCGCAATCAGGCTGAAAGCCGATAGCCGTCGACCGCCCGCCCGGTTATCCGCCCCGCTTGACCAAAGCCTTGCGGATCGCCCTGGCCTCGGCATCGGCGTCGAACTCCGGGTTCATTTTTTTCGGCACCGGCGCACCGGTTTCTTTTCGCCAAGCAACCAGCAGCTTGTGCAGATCCTTTGTCTTCCCTGAATTCTCCCTGGCCAGGTTGTGTCGTTCGCCGACGTCGTCCTTGAGGTTGTACAACTCGAGCGCGCCGTCCTCGAAATACTCGTGTAACTTCCAGTCGCCTAGTCGCACGGTACTGCACGGCCGAGTGCGGAACAGCGGGTCACGCTGCTCGCCGATTACCTTGTACGCCTGAAGGTAGGCCGGGAAATGCCAAAACAACGGCCTCGGCCCGACGCTCTTCACCTCGCCCTTGATGACCGGCAAAATACTTCGGCCGTCCATCGGTTGATTCGGCCGCTTGGCCTTGGCCAAGTCGAGGAACGTCGGGTAAATATCGACGCCGATGATCGGCTCAGCGGTGGATTGCCCCGCCCTCACCGTGCCCTGCCAATTCACGAAGAACGGCACACGAATGCCGCCCTCGTAGTAGTTGCCCTTGTAGCCCCAGAGCGGCGCCATGTCGGTCGCCGGTCCGTAGCCGCCGTTGTCAGAGAAAAAGAAAATCACCGTGTTGTCGCGTTGGGCAAGCTGATCGAGCTTGGCAATGATTTTGCCGATCCCCTCGTCTACTGACTGGATCATCGCCGCCATTGTTGGGTGGTTGTGCAGCTTCCCCGGGCGCTTGGCCTCGTACTTGCCAACAATCTCACGCTTGGCCTGGATCGGCGTGTGCACGGCATAGTGCGACAGGTACGCGCACCAAGGTTTCGTTTTGCTACCTTCGATAAACTCGATGGTTTTGTCGGTGAGCACGTCGGCGAGATACTGACCGTTCGGCCCAAAGTGTCCCCGAAAACCGGGCAGCTTGCTGTGTTCCACCTCAACATCAAACCCCTGCTCCCCCGGTGTGTTGCCCAAATGCCACTTGCCAAACATCCCGGTGCGATAGCCGGCCTGCTGCAACGACTCCGCCCACGTGACGATGTCCGGCCGCAGCGTTTTCGTCCCGACAATGTGCTCCAGTCGGCGATGCTTGGCCGAACCCCGGGGCTTGGTGCCGACGTTGAAAATCTCATGACGCGGCGTGTATTGCCCCGACAACAAACAGGCCCGTGCCGGCGCGCAGTTGGCCGAGCAGGAATAGGCGTTCGTGAAAACCATCCCGCCCTTGGCCAGGCGATCGATGTTCGGTGTCTCGTAAAAATCCGACCCCATGTAACCGGTATCCCGCCAACCGAAGTCGTCGAGAAAAATAAACAAAATGTTCGGCCGCTGCTCCGCCTGGGCAGCCAAGCCAAGCGCCAGCACAACAATCGTCAGGAGTCGTTTTTTCACGGTTAATTATTCTTGGGGCGCAGCATCCTTGCGTCTACATCTTTTCGCCACTCACGCAGTTTCGCCAGCAACTTCGCTGCTTTCTTCGGCTGGACTCGTGCCAGATCTTTTTGCTCGCCGATATCTTCCTTGAGGTTGAAAAGTTGCACGGTGTTGTTCTCGAAATACTCGAGCAACTTGTAGTCCCCCAACCGAATGGCACCGCCGGGGCTCTGCATGCCGTGGTTGCTGTAATGGGGGAAATGCCAGTAGATCGCGCCTCGCTTGAACAACTTGCCCTGCAGGGCAGAAACGAAGCTCTTCCCATCCTTGTGCTGAGCGGGTTTCGCGGGCAAACCAACCATTTCCAGTATGCTTGGATAAAAGTCGGGGCTGATGACCGGCTCCTCGCACATCACTCCTGCCCTGCCCTTACCGGGCCACTTCACGATCATGGGCACGCGAACCCCACCCTCATACAGCCATCCCTTGGCCCCCCGGAGAGGCAGGTTGGAGGTCGCATAGGCCCGATCAAGCTGATTCTGCTGAACGACCCGGGTGGGGTTGCCGAAGTTCCCCGCCGACATCCCTCCGTTGTCGGAGTAAAAGATGACGATGGTGTTGTCCGCCTGGCCCATCTCATCGAGCTTTTTCAGCACGCGGCCCAGACTCTCGTCCACCGACTCTACCATGGCCGCGAACTCGATGTTGTCCTGGCGCTGTTTGATCTTGATCGTGCGCTGCGGCAGCACCTTGTGACCTCGATGTGTAGGTTTACCCAATAGGTCGGCCAATTTTTCCCGCGACAGCGAAGCCTTGTCGTCCGGGTTTCCCTCGAGGATGAAAGGCGGACCCTTTAGGGGCGGCAACTTGGCCAGCTTGGCACGATACTTCTCAACCAAGTCCTTGCGCCCTTGGATCGGGTCATGGACCGAGAAGTGGGAGAGATAGAGAAAGAAAGGCTTATCCTTGTTCTGCCCCATGAAATCCAGCGCCATGGAAGTCAAACGATCGGTAAGGTACTCGTCCTTCTTGCCATCGATCGTAAGTCCTTCCATCCGGTAAGGAGGATGATATCCCCCCTTGGGGCAGCAGCCGTTCCATTTCGGAACCTGAATATCAAACCCCTGATTCAGCGGACCCGCTTCGCCGTTGCCCAGATGCCATTTGCCAAAGATTCCCGTGCGATAGCCCTTTGCCTTGAGGGCTTCGGCCAAGGTGACCTCCTTCAAGGGCAAGGCCTGAAGTTTCTCGGCACTCAAGAAACGCTGGAAATCGAATTCACGGCGGCCCGAGAGCCAATCGGTAAGGTCCAATCGGCCCGGATACTTGCCGGTCATGATGCTGGCTCGTGTGGGCGAACAGACGTGGCAGGCCGCGTAGGCGTTCGTAAAGCGAACCCCCTGCTTGGCGAAGCGATCAATATTCGGCGTCTCGTAGAAAGAACTGCCAAAGCAAGCGACGTCCCTCCAGCCCATGTCGTCAACCAGAAAAAAAACAACATTGGGTTGCACCGCTGCGCTTGACTGCACCAAACCAACCGCAAAACAAAAGATAGTAAAAAGTAGCTTCATCACGGAAGCCGAAATAATGCCTAAACTCCAAACCGGTGGCAATGCCACAGGCAAGTCAACGGCGTGTGCGAGTCTCCGGAGAGGGATACTTGGACAGGATTTTTTTCAGTTTTTCGACTGTCTTTTGCTTGGCAATGTGGTGGTTCTGGGTTTCCCACGGGTCGGTCTTGTAGTCGTACAACTCATATTCAACTTTGCCATTCTCGTCGCTGTGCTTCTTCCACTCAACCAAGCGATAACGCTGCGTGCGGATGGCTCTGCCTAGTTTGCCACCGCGTGGGTAGGCGTGATAGGCGTGGTCACGAACGCGTGCGCCCGGGTTCTTCAACACCGGCACGAGGCTGACGCCGTCAATCGGCTGCGGACCGCTTGGCGCAGGCAAACCGGCCAACTCTGACAACGTGGGGAAAAGATCCACCGTCTCCGCAAGTTGGCTGGTGACACTGCCCGGCTTGGCCAAGCCCGGCGCAACCACGATGATCGGGATGCGGTTGGCCTGCTCGTAGTTGGTGTGTTTGGTCCAGATACCCAAGTCGCCCAGGTGCCAGCCATGGTCGCCCCACAGCACGACGATCGTGTTGTCGACCAAGCCGAGTTCGCCAAGCGCGCGGGTCACTTTGCCGATTTGTGTATCAACATAACTGGTGCTTGCGTAGTAGCCGTGGATTAGTTTGCGGGTGAGCGCGTCACCGATCATGCCGTCGGCCGGCACCGGCTTGAATGCTGCGATCTCGCCGCCGCGCTTGAGGGCGACCCTCGGCGCATCCTTCGGGAACGCCTTGTTGATCGGCATCGGCAGCTCGGCCGGGTCGTGCATATCCCAATATTTTTTCGGTGCAGAGAATGGCAAATGCGGACGGACAAAACCGACGGTGATGAAGAACGGTGTGTCGCCCTTGGCCAAGCGCTGCTTTGCAGCCTTGAGGCGCTTGACTGTTTCTTCAGCAACACGGCCGTCGGCATAGCCGGCATCGCTTGCCACCGGCGACTCAAACGCCGCGCCACGCGGCAGCGAACGGATTTGGCCAAGTTTTTGGTTCGTGAACAGCGCCTCCTCGCGGGTGAGTTTGCCGCCGTCGGTGCTCTGGGGATCAAGGTACTCGATCACCTTGTCGTGAAAATGCGGCATGCTGAACGAGTCGGGATCGCCCTGATTCCCGTGGCCGATGTGGAACACTTTGCCGAGCGACTCGGTGCGGTAGCCGTGCTTGGCAAAATGCTGCGGCAAAGTTACGGCGTCCGGCCAAGTCTTGCGCAAATGGCTGCCGAGCCCGTAGAGGCCGGTCGAGGTCGAGTGCGCCCCAAGCATCAGCGTAAACCGCGACGGGGCGCAGACAGCCTGATTGCAATACGCCAGATCAAACCGCATGCCGCGCCTGGCCAAGGCGTCCATGCTCGGCGTTCTGGCCGCGCTGTCGCCGTAACAGCCCAGCGCCGGTTTCAAGTCGTCAACAAGGATCAAAAGCACATTGGGCTTCCCAACCGCCAACGGAGAAATCAACGCTGCACCTGTCAACACCGCGAAAACAACATTCCCTTTCATATTGCCTGGTTAGAATCTTGACGCACCGGAACAACTATCGATTGAGGCCCGTTCGGCATCCTGCTACACTGCTCCTCAAGCCACGACGTTGCGGGTTGGCATAGTCAATGGAAGTCACCGACGCAATTAGAAACCGAAAATCCACCCGGGCATTTCTCGATAAGCCGGTTCCGGATGATGTTGTCACTGATATCCTCGAATGTGCCCGCTGGGCGCCTTCTGGGGTCAACTCCCAGCCGTGGCATGTGGCGGTGCTGACCGGCGAAACCAAGCAGCAAGTCGCCGAGGCGTTGGCCAAACTGCGTGCGGATGGTGAAAAAACACGGCAGGACTACGAATACTTTCCCAGTCAAATCGAGGAACCGTACATCGCCCGCAGACAGGCCTGCGGTCATGCCCTCTACAGTGCGCTTGGCATCAAGCGCAACGACATCGAAACGAGAAAGGCGCAGTGGATGAAAAACTACCACGGCTTCGGCGCGCCGGTGATGCTGCTCTTTTTCATCGACGCCATCCTAGAGAAAGGCTCGTGGGTGGACATGGGCATGTTCATCCAAAACGTCATGCTCGCGGCCCGCGGCCTTGGCCTCGAGACCTGCCCGCAAGCCGCCCTTGCCGAGTACCCCGATGTCGTCCGTAACCTGCTGAACATTCCCGACAGCAAAAAACTGATTTGTGGCATGGCGCTCGGTCACGCCGACTACGACGATTTCACTTACCAATACCGAACGGAACGGGAACCGGTCGAACACTTCACTCAATGGTACCGCTGAAACGAATCGTCTCGGTTGCATCCGCTTGCTCGCTGATCGCACTGCTGCAACTGACTTGTCTGGGGCAAGATCCTCTCTCCGTCTCCGAGCCGGAAAAGGACAACTCGGCGAACATCGAGTTGGCGTCCTTTGCGGTGGACAAGCGGCTGCAGGTGAACCTGTTTGCTGATGAATCAATCGGCATCGCTAATCCGGTGTGCATGAGATGGGATGCGCGTGGGCGGTTGTGGGTACTGTGCACATGGGCGTATCCTCAGTTGAAACTGGGCGAGAAACCCGACGACAAGCTGATGATTCTTGAGGACACCAACGGCGACGGGCGTGCGGACAAGGTGTCCACCTTCGTGGATGGCCTCAACATGCCCACCGGTTTTGCAATTGGCCATGGCGGAGCGTACATCGGCAACGGGCCCGATCTCATCCACGCGCGCGACACAAATGGAGACGGCAAGGCGGACAAGCGCGCGGTGCTTTTCACCGGCTTTGGCACAGGCGACACGCACCAGAATATCAATTCCTTCGCGTGGAGTCCGGGTGGTGAGTTATTCTTCAGCCAAGGGCTGCACTGCTTCTCACGCGTGCAGACACCGTGGGGCATCCGCCGCCTGGATGAGCATGGCTCGTGGCGGCTGCGCCCGCTGCGGCGACAGCTGCACGCGCACCGGCGCACCTCCGGTGGCGGAAATCCGTGGGGGTTCGCGTTTGGCAATTGGGGCGAACCGTTCATCAAGAGCAACGGCCCGGGCGTCAGCGAACTGCTGCCGGGCATGGTGTCGAGTGAACAAATCATCGGCGCTTATGGGGGCGGCTCGGTGCAGATCGGTGCCACCAAAATAAAATCGATGGTCATCGAGATTATCAACACCCCGGTGCTGCCCAGGGACATGCAGGGCGATTTGTTGATTGCCGGTTATTTCGCGCGCAACATCGCACGGCTGCGCCCGACGGCGGACGGCGCGGGCCACAAGCTGCAAACGCTCGAGCCCATCCTCACCTCCTCGCACAATGCCTTTCGCCCTGTGGATCTCAACACCGGCCCGGACGGCGCGTTGTACGTGGCCGACTGGTTTAATCCCATCATCGGGCATTACCAGGCCTCGCTGCGGCATCCGGACCGCGACAAAAAACACGGGCGAATTTGGCGCATCACGGCCAAAGGCCAGCCGCTGCTCAAGCCGTCGGCCTTGGCTAGGATGAATGCGGCGCAACTTTGCGAACAGCTCGCTGCTCCGCTGCGGCGCACGCGGCATTTGGCCAAGCGGCGGCTGATGGACTTGCCAAAGGCCGAGGCCACCGCCGCCGCGCAGCAATGGGTGGACACGCTGGAGCCCGACGACCCCGACCTCGAACACAAGCTCTTCGAGGCCCTCGGAGTGTTTGAATCGCACGAGGCCATCAACCGCCCGCTGCTCGAGCGCCTGCTGGCCGCGAAGGAATATCGCGCCCGCGCCTATGCCACGCGCGTGGTGGGGCGCTGGCACGACCGCCTGAAAAAACCGCTGGCTCTCCTGCACCGCAGCGCCGCCGATACCCATCCGCGCGTGCGACTGGAAACCATCGTGGCCGCGAGCGATGTGCCCGATGCACAGTCCATCATCATCGCCGCGCAGGCCGCCGATGGATCCAGTGACCGGTTCATCGCCCATGCGCTCAAGAATACCATCCACGTGCTCGCCCATCGCTGGGAGCCGGCGTTGTTGGCGGGCGAACTGGAATTCAACAAACTATCGCATTTGTTGAGCGTCGTTCGCACGCGCGGCGGCGAGCAATTGGCCGGCGTGATTCGCCAACAATTGGCTGACCCGACGTTATCCTCCGAGCGTCGTCAGGATTATGCCGAATTGCTCGCGCACATTGGCGGCAGCACCGATGCCGTACAGTCGTTGCGATTGGGCACGGGCAATCCCGCCGTGCTGCGCGCGCTCGTGAACGCCGCCAACGAGCGCAACCTGAAGGCGCCCGCCTCGGCGGCGGACCGCCTCAAGGTATCCCTCAAGAAAAAGGAAACCCGCTCCGTGGCCGTTGAATTGATTGGCGCGTGGAAACTCGACGCGTACGCGGAGACCGTTCGCAGCCTTGCCACCGACCAAACCGAACCGGCAAGCGTGCGGGTGGCCGCGGCGGAGGCGTTGGGGCAACTGAACAGCCCGCGCGCCGAGACCACGCTGGCAGGGCTGGTGACGGTGAATGTACCGGGCGAGGTGCGTGCGGCGGCGCTGGCCAGCTTGGCCAAGCACGACGTGGCGCGCGCGGCCGAATTCACCGTGCAACTGGCGGGCCAAGTGAAGCCGGACAACCTGGGCTCGCTCTTGGCCGCACTGCTCCACCGCGAGGCTGGCGCGGACGCATTGGCGAAAGCACTTGGCCAAGCGAAGGTCTCGGCGGACAGCGCCAAGCTGATGCTGCGCTGGCTGAATGCCGCGGGGCGCGTGGAGCCGAATTTAAGCGCGGCTTTGAATAAACTCATCGGCGTGCAGTCGTCCGCTCCGGTTTACAGCCCGAAGCTTGTCGCCGCGCTGGCCGAGGAGGCGCTGGCGCGCGGCGACGCGGCCAGTGGCAAGAAGGTTTTCCAACTGCCCTTGGCCAGCTGCACGGCGTGCCACGCAGTGGACGGCGTGCACAGCGCGGCCAACACGGTGAAAGGACCAGACCTCTCGGCGGTGGCGGCCGGGCTGCCGTTGGACCTGCTGGTGGAAAGCGTGCTGTGGCCCGCGCGGCAAATCAAGGAGGGCTACGAGGCCACCACCGTTGTGACAAAGGACGGCCGCGTGCTGAGCGGCTTCGCCCACAGCGAGGACAAAACCGTGCTGCGCGTCCGCGACCTCGCCACAGGAAAAATCGCCCCCGTGCAAACCGCCCAAATCCAGCAGCGCACCCGCGGCGGCACCGTGATGCCCCCGGGCCTCACCGCCAGCCTCACGCGCGCGGAACTGCGTGACCTCATCAAGTATCTTTCCTCATTGAAGATAACCGGCCAACCGAAGTGACGAATTGAAGATACTGAAAATATCCCTGTGGTGTGCCGCACTTGTATGCGCGTTGACGAACCCGAACAGCGCCTTGACAGACGAACAGTTCGAAGTGGCCGAGGGCTTGGTTGTTCAGCCATTTGCGACACAGGGGCAGTTGTCCAATCCCACCAGCATCGACGTGGACGACCGCGGGCGTGTGTGGGTGGCCGAAGCGTTAAACTACCGCAAAAAGATTCGCAAGGCGGGTGACCGCATTTTAATTCTTGAAGATAGCAGCGGCAATGGGCGGGCCGACAAGACAACAGTCTTTTACCAGAATCCTGACATTGATGGCGTGCACGGCGTCTGTGTGCTGGGCAACAAGGCGATTATTTCCGCGCCGGACAGGATTCTTTTGCTGACCGACACCGATGGCGATGACAAGGCAGACGCGAAGAAGTTGCTGTTCACAGGGAAAGTTTTGAATCCGGTTCAGGGCCAGCATGACCACGCAATACATGCCGTGATGTTCGGGCCGGACGGACGGCTTTATTTTAACTTCGGAAACTTTAACGCGGGGTTGTGGCGCGCAGACGGATCGTTGGTTAAGGACGTTTTCGGGAATCCTGTAAACAACAGCCGCAAACCGTATCAGGAAGGAATGGTCATTCGCTGCGAGCTTGATGGCAGCAGGGTCGAGGTACTGGGTTACAATTTCCGTAACAACTGGGAAATGACGGTCGATTCCTTCGGTTCCATGTGGCAGTCCGACAATGACAACGGATCGAGCTCCTGCCGCGTGAACTTCGTGATGGAGTACGGCAACTACGGATACCGGGACGAAATGACGGGATTGGGATACCAGAGCAAGCGCACCAACATGGAAGCCACCATGCGACGCCGCATGTGGCACCAGAACGACCCCGGCGTGGTGCCAAACCTGCTCATCACCGGCTCAGGCGCGCCCACCGGCATCCTCGTGTATGAGGGCGACCTGTTGCCTGAGCCCTTTCGGGGACAAATGATTCACGCCGAGCCCGGCCGCAACGTCGTGTGGGCGTTTCCCACGAAACAGGTCGGCGCAGGTTATTCCGCTCGCATTGTCGACATTGTCCGCAGCGCGGTAGGTCGGAACTACCGCCCCTCGGACGTGTCCGTGGCGCCGGATGGTTCCCTGTTCATTGCCGACTGGTTCGATCCCGTGGACTGCTGCCACCGCACCATCAACGACGCAGGCCGAATTTTCCGTGTGGCACCCCCAAATCATGTCTATGCGGTGCCTGCCTATGATTTCAAAACGCCCGTCGGCGCCGTCAGGGCGTTGCATAGCCCGAATCTGTCGACACGCTACAAGGCGTGGACAGCCCTGCTCGGCATGCAGGAACACGCCCGGCCTGCGCTGGAAAAGATGGCGGTTGACAAGAATCCGCGCTTCCGCGCTCGCGCTCTCTGGGCGTTGGCCGCCATCAAGGAGAGCACCCCAGGGGCCATCGGGACCGCATTGCGTGATGAATCGGAAAACATTCGTGCCCTCGCACTACGCATAGCCCGCCGCCATCAAGTCCCCATTGAATCTCTCGCACGGCTTTTGGCGCGAGATGAGTCCGCCTTGGTTCGCCGCGAGTGCGCAGTCTCCCTGCACCGACTCACCTCCTCCGAGGCCGTTCAACTCTGGGTGGAACTCGCCGCGCAATACGAGGGCAACGACCGTTGGTACCTTGAAGCTCTCGGCATTGGCGAAAAAGGCAAGGAAACTGCCTGTCTCAACGCATGGCTGAAGAAAATCGGCGATGCCTGGAATACCCCAACCGGCCGCGACCTTGTTTGGCGTTCGCGCGCGCCGGAAGCTGCTATGTTGCTCGCCAAGTTACTCCTTCATCCTGACGTGCCAGCAGCGGAACACCCGCGCCTTCTGCGCGCGCTGGATTTTCAT
>CAJWEP010000063.1 GCA_913030945.1 uncultured Verrucomicrobiota bacterium | reverse complement strand
CCGAGGCATCGAAGGCATGCACCTGCTTGCCCCGCTGGATGCGCTTGAGGTAATCCTCGACCGGGCCGGGGTAGGTCACGAACGGCTTGGTCGCCTCCTGTGTAAGGAGAGTTCCGCTGAATAAGATGACGGAAAGGATTGCGGGGATTTTCAGTGTTTTCATTTAAAGCAATGCTTTGGACGGGAGTGTAACCAATCAGGCGCAAAACTCACTCCTAAATGAAGAATTACTGTTTCGGATTGCCGATGGCTTGGTGAGCAGGCAGGCTTGGCCCATGCGCTGGACTTCCCTGCTTTCCGTTTTATTTTGGTTCGCGGTTGTGTCGGTTGTTGCGGCGGATCGCCCGAATGTTTTGTTCATCGCTGTCGATGATTTGCGTCCCGAGTTGAAGTGCTACGGCGCGGGCCAAATCCACTCGCCTAACATCGACCGGTTGGCCAAGCGGTCGATGTTGTTCGAGCGCGCGTACTGCATGGTGCCGACCTGCGGCGCCTCACGGTCGGCGCTGATGACCAGCCTACGCCCGGCGCACAACCGGTTCATCAATTTCCTGACGCGGGCCGATGTGGATGCACCGCACGTGGACGGGCTCCATACGCACTTCAAAAAAAACGGCTACCACACGGTCTCGCTTGGCAAGGTGTTCCACCATCGATCCGACAGCGCGCACGGCTGGTCAGAGGAACCGTGGCGGACCGGCGCGTTTGCCTATCACCTGCCGGAGAACCGGCGCATCCAGCGCAAAAAATCCGGCTCCGGCACCAAGCCAGGGCGAGCTGCCCCCTACGAGAATGCCGACGTGCCAGACAACGCCTACCCGGACGGGCGCCTGGCCGAGCATGCGGTCGAGACGATGGGCCGCTTGGCCAAGCGCGAGCAGCCGTTCTTACTGGCGGTCGGTTTTTTCAAGCCGCACCTGCCGTTCAATGCACCAAGGAAATACTGGGATCTGTATCCGGAGGACACCATCAAGCTGCCGGACAATTATCGACAAAAACCGAAGGACGCCCCGCAGGGAGCGGTGCACAACTCAGGCGAACTGCGCGCCTATCACGGCGTGCCGAGGCGCGGCCCGGTCAGCGACGAGATGGCGCGGAACCTCATCCGCGGCTACTACGCCTGCGTCAGCTACACCGACGCGCTGATTGGCAAGTTGCTGGATGAACTCGATCGGCTCAAGCTCGCCGACAACACGATTGTCGTCCTGTGGGGCGACCACGGCTGGAATCTCGGTGAGCACACGATGTGGTGCAAACATTCCTGCTTCGAGACCTCGCTGCAGGTGCCGCTGCTTGTCGTCGCACCCGGTTACAAGGCGGGCCAGCGTAGTCGGCGTCTGGTGGAGTCGATCGATGTTTACCCAACACTCTGCGACCTCGCCGGTTTGGCCAAGCCGGGCCATCTGCAGGGCCAAAGCCTTGTTCCGCTGCTAAAGAACCCGGAGGCCGGGTGGAAGCCGTACGCCATCAGCCGCTACCGCACCGGTGATTCTATTCGCACCGACCGCTTCCGATATACAAAATACTCTAGGCCCAGCGGCCAAGCGCTTGGTCAAATGCTTTACGACCACAAGACCGACCCCGTCGAAAACACCAACGTTGCCAACCAATCCGACCAAGCCGGCAAATTGGCCAAATTGTTACAGACTAACATGGGCAAACCCAGTCCGCAGAAACATAAGTCCAAATAATCAACCAATAGAACTGTGAAGCACGTTATCATTTTTCTTTTTGTATGCGCCACCGGTTCAGCCTTGGCTCAGGACAACGTCACCTGGCATGACGTCACCGAATGGGGCGTGGAAGGCCGCGGTTGGGGCCGGCAGGAGCGGTTGCGTTGGTTCGACCGTTTTCCCGCCAAGGCGGAGAAGACAGTGACCAAGGCGGTTTGGAACCTCAGCCGGCACAGCGCGGGGATGATGGTGAGGTTTAAGACCGATGCCCGAGCCATTGAGGCGAAATGGAAAGTGCTGAGCCCGAGCCTCGGCATGGCGCACATGCCGCCGAGCGGGGTGAGCGGGCTCGACCTGTATGCGCGTGATGCCAAGGGTAAATGGCGCTGGGCGGCGGCCACGCGTCCGAACAAGCAGGAGATGCAGGCCACGTTGTTGAGCGGCATCGCGGTGGGGATGCGCGAGTATGCGGTGTATCTGCCGCTGTACAACGGCACCGAGTCGTTGGTCATCGGCGTGGCGGCGGGGGCGAAATTCGAGCGACTCGCGCCGCGCTTGGCCAAGCCGCTGGTGTTTTACGGCACCTCCATCACGCACGGCGCATGCGCCTCGCGGCCCGGCATGGTTCACACAGCCATCCTCGGGCGGCGGCTGGAGATGCCGGTCATCAACATCGGCTTTTCCGGCAACGGCAAAATGCACAAGGAAGTGGGCGACCTCATGGCGGAGGTGGACGCCGCCTGCTACATCATCGACTGCCTGCCGAACATGAACGCGGCGATGGTCGCCGAGCGCTGCGAGCCGCTCGTGCGGCAGCTACGCAAGGCGCATCCGCACACGCCGATTTTGCTGGTGGAAGACCGGCGCAACGCCAGTTCGTGGCTGGTGCCGACGCGGTCGAAATACCACGACGACAACCACGCCGCGCTGCAAAAAGCGTTCAAGCAGTTGCAGGCTGCCGGCGTGAAAAACCTCCACTACCTCGGCGGCGATCTGCTCCTCGGCGACGATGCCGAGGGCACCACCGACTCCTCGCACCCCAACGACCTCGGTTTCTTCCGCCAAGCCAACGCGTTCGAGCCGGTGCTGCGCAAGGCGCTGGGGTTGAAGTAGCATCGTTGCCAGACTTACCACAGAATCATGAAGCATTGTCTGTTTTTTCTTTTGTCGGCGTTGCCGGCGGTGGCTGCGCCGCAGGTGTATGATCTGGTTGTTTACGGTGGCACGAGTGCCGGGGTGACTGCGGCGGTGCAAGCGCGGAAGATGGGCCGCAGCGCGGTGATCGTTTGCCCTGACAAGCATTTGGGCGGGCTTTCCACCGGAGGTTTGGGCTTCACGGACACCGGCAACAAAAAGGTCATCGGCGGGTTGAGCCGTGAGTTTTATCACCGCGTCTGGCTGGAGTACAAAAAGCCGGAGGCCTGGAAATGGCAACAGCGCGGGGAGTTCGGCAACCGGGGCCAGGGCACGGTGGCGATCGACGGCGAGATGCGCACGATGTGGATTTTCGAGCCGCACGTGGCAGAGAAAGTATTTGAGGATTTTGTGAAGGAGCATCGCATCCCCGTGCATCGCGACGAGTGGCTGAACCGTGCGCCGGGCAGGGGGGTCGCCAAAAAGAACGGGCGCATCTCGGCCATCACGATGCTCAGCGGCCGGACGTACAGAGGTCGGATGTTTGTTGACGCCACGTACGAGGGCGATTTGATGGCGGCGGCGGGGGTGCAGTACCACGTCGGCCGCGAGTCGAGGGAGACTTATGGTGAGCAATGGAACGGCGTGCAGGTGGGCGTGCTGCACCATGGGCATCACTTTGGCGCGGTGAAAAAAAAGATCAGTGCCTACCGGGTGCCGGGCGACCCGACGAGTGGCGTGCTGCCGCGCATCAGCACCGAGCCGCCCGGCGAATATGGCGCGGCGGACCGGAAGGTGCAGGCGTATTGCTACCGCATGTGTCTGACGGATCACCCGGCCAACCGTGTGCCGTTCCCCAAACCGGCCGGTTACGATGCCGGACAGTACGAGTTGCTGTTGCGGATTTTTGATGCCGGTTGGCGCCAGGGCTTCCGCAAGTTCGACCTTCTCCCCAACCACAAGACCGACACCAACAATCACGGTCCGTTCAGTACGGACAACATCGGCCGTAACTATGATTACCCGGAAGCCAGCTACGCACGCCGAGCGGAGATTCTCCGCGAGCACGAGGTTTACCAAAAGGGCCTGATGTATTTCATCGCTAACGACCCGCGCATGCCCGCTGACGTCCGCCAACGCATGAACCGTTGGGGCTTGGCCAAGGACGAGTTTGTCGACAACGGCAACTGGCCACACCAGATTTACGTGCGCGAGGCGCGGCGGATGATGGGTAAGCACGTGATGACCGAGAACGAGCTGCTAAAAAAACGCCCCACGCCGGAGCCGGTTGGCATGGGCTCTTACACGATGGATTCGCACAACGTGCAGCGCTACATCACGCCGGAGGGGCTCGTGCAAAACGAGGGCGACATCGGCGTCTCCACGCGCGGCCCTTACCAGATCGCCTACGGCTCGCTGGTACCCCAAAAAGCGCAGTGCGAAAACCTGCTCGTGCCGGTTTGCCTTTCCAGCTCGCATATCGCATTCGGGTCCATCCGCATGGAACCGGTGTTCATGATCCTCGGCCAGTCCGCCGCCACCGCTGCCGTGCTGTCGCTCGATGCTGGCTTGGCGGTGCAGGATCTGCCCTACGAAAAACTCCGCACACGCCTCCGTGCCGATGGACAGGTGCTTTCGGCTCCGCCGTACATTTTCAAGCCGCCTGCCCACCTCGCAGGCATCGTCATCGACGACACACAGGCCAAGCTCGAAGGCAACTGGCACCCCAGCACCTCCAGCAAATCTTTCATCGGCAAAAACTATCAGCACGACGGTAACAAGGACAAAGGCAAAGCCAAGGCGATATTCGAGGCTCGCCTCAAGCCCGGGCGATACGAAGTGCGCATCGCCTACACACCGCATGCCAACCGTGCCACTAACGCACCCGTGACCGTGCATCACGGCGGCGGCGTGACGGCCAAGCGCATCAACCAGCGACGCAAGCCGAGCCATGATGGAGCCACAGAAAGCATCGGGGTTTTCGAGTTTGAAAACACAGCGACGGTCGAGATTTCCAACGCCGATACAGTCGGCTATGTCATCATTGACGCTGTGCAGTTCATCCCGGCGTCGAACAGTAAATGAGTCTCCCAAAAATAGCCGTGACGATGGGCGACCCTGCCGGGGTGGGGCCGGAGATTTGTCTGCACCTGTTGCAGGACGGGGAGATCGCGCAGCTTTGCTCGCCGGTCATTTTTGGGGATGCCGCCGTGCTGGAGCAGGCGGCCGATCAGTGCCGCTTGGCCAAGCCGGGGAAAGTCGTTGGCGGCTTGGGCGAGGCCGACGGGCCGTGTGTGCTCGATATCGGCGCGATTGGCCTGGGTGACTTTGAAATCGGCACCGTCAACGCCGCCACTGGGCGCGCCGGCTACACGTACGTCGAGGACGCCATCAATGCCGCGCTCAGTGGCCAGGTCGCCGCGGTGACGACGGCGCCGCTGAACAAGGAGGCGATGCGAGCGGCGGGCATTCCGTTTCCCGGGCACACGGAAATTTTCGCGGCCAAGACGCATGCGCCGCGCTCGTGCATGCTGCAATACTCGAGCGAGGTGCGGTGCGTGTTCGCGACCACGCACGTCGGCTACGCGGAGGTGCCGAGGTTGCTCACGAAGGAGCGCATCCTCGACACGCTCGAGCTCGGCGCGCAGGCGATGCGGCGCATTCGCGGCGGCGAGCCGAAGATCGGTGTGCTCGGCCTCAACCCGCACGCCGGCGAGCACGGCCTGTTTGGCAGCGAGGAGGCGGCGGAGATCCTTCCGGCGATCGAGGCGGCGCGTGAGCGCGGGTTGGATGTCGAGGGGCCGATCCCGCCGGACACCGCGTTCCTGCCGGCCAAGCGCCGCGCGACCGACCTGTTCGTCTGCATGTACCACGACCAGGGTCACATCCCGCTCAAGGCGCTCTGTTTCGACGAAGCCGTGAACACCACGCTTGGCCTGCCGATCGTCCGCACCTCGGTCGGCCACGGTACCGCGCTCGACATCGCCGGCCTTGGCCAAGCGAACCCCGGCAGCCTGTTCGAGGCGGTGAAACTCGCTTTGAAGTTTATTTGATTGGATATGAAACATGTTTTTATTATATTATTGGCAGTCGGCTTCGGTTTCAACGCGCAGGCGGTCTATGAGGTCAAAACACTGACAGAGTCGCAGGCGCGCGAGTACAAGTTGGACACCAGCTTTTACAGAAAGGCGACGCTGGTTCAGGATATCCTTATCGCTACTTCGGCCAAGGTCTCAGACTTGGCACATCAGGAGACGGCGTATCAGTTCGACATGCTGATGCGAAGCATGAAGCCGGGGATTGCCGAACGTATTCGTAAAAAAAAGGTGCTGTGTCTTCTGATCGGGCATGATGAACTCACCTCACAGCTTCCACAGTTCACCACCAACAAAAAAGGGGAGGAACTGGATTATTACAACTGGCGTCAGCGCGGTTTCCTCTCGCACATCGGCTCGAGGCCAACGGTCGTTTTCGCGGAGGAAGATGTGATGGAGTATGAAGGAGGGATGCAACTTGAGAGCATTCTCATCCATGAATTTGGCCACGTGGTGCACGGTGCAGGATTCGACGAGGCTCTCCAGAAACGACTCACGGCCACATTTGAAAACGTGAGGAAGAACGGCATATGGAATGACGGGCGGGCAGCCCAACGCTATCGTCGTATCAAGAGTCAAGCCCCTGTTAAACTACTTGCCGCCCTTAAAAAATCGTTCCCCAACGAATCCCCAAGACTCCTCCGAAAGTGCCTCAATGGGGGCGACATTCTTGTGAATGGTAAAAAGGCAAATTCGAAAGTAATGGTTAATAAAGACGACAAAGTGCTGATTTATTTTGGTGGCCCGAAGCAATGCTACGCTGCCAAGAACCGCGCCGAGTATTGGGCAGAAATTTATCAGTGCTGGTTCAACACCAACCGAACGATGGATCATGATCACAACCACATCCACATCCGAGAGCAACTTATCAAATACGATCCCATCGGAGCGAAGCTCTGTGAAGATGTTTTAGGAAAGTCGGAATGGCGATTCGTCTCACCCCGCAAGCGTGTTGGTCAGGCACACCTCAAAAACTACAACTACAGTCTCAATTCATCAAAAGTCACCGATTTGCCACATATCCAAAAAGCCGCCTACGACTACTACGACACCTACTGGAAAGAGTACTGGCAACGCCTCTACGACAAGTACAACATCAAGCGCAAGTAAACCTTGCGGCAAGAATGAAAACGCTCCTGGGCCGGAATAGTATGTGGGATGGCAAGTCGCAATGAATTTTTGCTAGTCGAATGAAGCGGATTAGCAAATTGTCAACACACGATTCGCTTGCAAAAATGGAGATGTAGAGCTTAAATCGTTCTTCTGCACTATATTTGATGCCATGTTGAACCGGATGCATTTTTCTAGGAGAAAGTTTCTGAAAGCCAGCGGCGCGACTGTGGCGCTGCCTTTTTTGCCTTCCATGCCGGGCGTGTTTGGAGCGGGAAGCAAGGTGCCCAAGCCCAGTAAAAAGCTGGCGATCATGTATATCCCGAACGGCATTGTGAGGCGGTGCTTTTTCCCGGGGGAGGAAGGCGGCAAGCTGCCAGACTTTGTCGGTGGGTTCAATGCCGACAAGACGAAGAGTCAGAAGCGCAAGCAGAACATACCTGGCATTTATCCGCTTGAGCTGACCTCGACAATGCAACCGCTGAAGGATCACATGAAGGATGTGACCCTGATCACCGGCTTGGATCGCACTTTCAAGAATGGGCAGGATGTGCACGCGCAGGGGGCGTCGTGTTACCTCACGAGTTTGTCGCCGGTCCAGGCGGCCGAGCTGGGTATCAAGCATCCAAACGGGCGCAGTCTGGATCAGGTAATCGGCGACAAGGTCGGGCACTCGACGGTGTTCAATACGCTGGAGATCAGCTGCAATGGTTTCGCAGCCGGCAAAGAGTCAATTTATTTCGACAACATTTCATGGTACGGACCGGACAAGATCGCGCCGTCCATTCGCGATCCGCGCAAGCTCTACGAGCGTCTGTTTTCGAAGGATAGTTTTCGATCGCATGTGACCGAGGTCACGGATCTTGTGTTGGCCGATGCGAAATCGCTCTCGCTGAAATTGGCGAAGGAAGATCGTGCGACATTGGATGAATTCGTGACCATGATCCGCGATGTGGAGGTGCGCATGTCCAAGCTCAAAAAGCTTCTGGCCAATGCAGACATTCACGTGCCAAAGAACGAGGTGTTGCCTCGTGGCGAATACATCCGCCTGCAGGCGGATTTGATGCTGCTGGCTTTCCAAATGGGCATCACAAATATTTCTACCTTTATGATCGGGCCGGAGCGATGGGATGCCACGCTGATGTACGAGGGTGTGTTCGACAAGCCGGTTCAGCACCACAACATGACCCACAACCAGAAAGGTAAGGATTATCTCGAGCTGCAGAAGATCGACATCTTCCACATGCAGCAATACGCCTACGTGATCCAGCGGATGAAGGAGATCAAGGAATCGGACGGCAGCACGATGTTCGACAACTCACTGCTTACCTATGGCGCTGCACTCGGTGACGGCTCCACGCATCAATACTACGATCTGCCGATGATTGTGACCGGTCGCGGTCAGGGACAAATCAAGCAGGGCCGCTTCATCCAGTGCAAGAGCGGCACTCTGAACTCCTGCCTGTGGCTTACGCTGGCGAACCTCATGGGCGTGGAGATGAACTCGTTTGCTGACAGCCACGGCGTGATTTCCGACCTCTGGACCTAGACCTGTCATGGTGTCGCGACGGTTGTTTATCCTACTCTCAGCCACCGTGTCCATCGGCTTGGCCAAGCCGACGTTGTCTGCGGCGCAGGCGGCTGATCCTTTCGCCCAGCAGCTTAAGCCGCTTTTCGCCCGTCATTGCGTGAAGTGCCATGGCGGCGAAAAGGTAAAGGGCAAAGTCAATCTCAAACAGATCACCAGCGCCGACCAATTCCTCGCTCAGCCGGATCTCATCAAGGAGATTATCGAAGTGCTCGACACCGGCGATATGCCGCCGGAGGACGAACTGTCCCTGCCGCCCGCAGACCGCGTCGCATCGGTGGCCACACTCAAGGCTCAGCTGCGCACCGCCACTGCCGGTCAGGTCGCCCGGAGTAATCCTGTCCGCCGCTTGAACCGGTTTCAGTACAACAACGCCGTGCGCGACCTGTTCCAGCTTAACCGCGATGTGTTTGCGTTGCCTGAAAAGCTGATGACACGCGAGACACTTTACCTGAACGCTCCCAAGATGCCTGACCACGTGAACGTGCGTTCGCACACGCTCAATCCTTTGTCCGGTCTGCGCGAAGTGAAGGCTTTTCCCAAGGATTTGCGCGCCTCGCATGGCTTCGACAACCAGGCCAGCCAGCTTTCGCTCTCGCCGCTGTTGTTTGATGCCTTCCTGAAGCTCAGCGTGTCCATTGTCGAGAGCCCGGATTTCAACGAGCAAACCGTCGGCATCTGGGATACCTTTTTTAAGCCCCCCAAAGAGGGTGCCGCTGTGCTTGCCGAGACGCGCCTACGCATCGCCGCCTTCCTGAGGTACGCCTTCCGCGGTCCGGTTGAGCCTTCTACCGTCGATCGCTACACCGACTACGCCATGGCCAAGCTGAAACAGGAATTGTCCTATCCTGATGCTATGAAAAAGGTCGCCTCGGCTGCGCTGTCCTCGCCGATGTTTTTTTACCGTTACCACGCCGCCGATCCCGGGCAGCGCGGCTATGAACTGGCCTCCAACCTCTCCTTTTTCCTCTGGGTCAGTGGGCCGGATACCGAGTTGCTGGATCTTGCCCACAGCGGGAAACTCATGGAGTCCGCCGTGCTGGAAAAAACCTTTTTGCGTATGCTTGCCGACCCGAAAGTGGAGCGGTTCCTCGATACCTTTCCCGCGCAATGGATGCAACTGGAAAACATTCTCGCCGCCACGCCAGATCCTAAGCAGCACCGGTTCTTCTCTCTCGACAAGCAGCACCCGGCCAGCCTGCAGATGCTCATCGAGCCGCTGCTGCTCTTTGATGCTGTGTTTGTCGAGAATCGGCCCATCACCGAGTTGATTCAGCCGGCCTTTGGTTACCGCAGTGATTTTCTCACCGATTGGTATACCAGCGATCTGAAGCCGGTGAAGGTCGATGCGAACAAAATCATGGAGGATAACAAACCGATCGAGGCCAAGCGTCGCGCTGCAGAGTCGGTCATCAAGGTGGCACAAACCAAGCTTGATGACTATGAGAAAAGCATTCCATCCATCATCGGGAAAACGGCAGACGGGATCGACATGTCGCCTGGTCAGGCGCAGTGGGAGACGGATCAGCAGAAGGCCTTGGTCAACAGCGCGGCTTTGTCTCCCTGGCAACGCCTCGGGCCGTTCGGTGCGGGCAACCTCAAGGAGGCACACGAACGGGGCTTCATCAACGAGACAAATGTCGACTTGGAAAAATTTCACGGCAAGTTGAAGTGGGAATCTGCCGAGAATTATGAGGATGGAAAGGTGCACCAGTTGAGCGGAGCCAACAGCGCAACGTATTTGCACAGGATCATTAACTCCGGCGTGGAGCAGGATCTGGAACTCTCGATTGGCAGTGACGACAGTTTCAAGTTGTGGCTCAACGGTAGATTAGTCACCGATCGTTACATCACCCGTGGTGTGGCCCCGGATCAAGACAAGGTCAAGGTGCACCTGGCTAGGGGCGACAACCCGTTGCTGTTGAAAATTTCAAATGGCGGCGGCGGGTATGGCTTTTATTTCAAGACCCAAGCGATCCCGCTTCCGACCGGGGTGATCAGTGCCTTGCGTATGGAACCGGCCAAGCGCTCGCACGAACAGGAGTCCGCCTTGGCCAGGCACTACCGCACATTTGCCACCGAGTTGAATCCAATTCGCAGGGAAACTGCAGTTCAGCGTGAGACTTTGGCCAAGGCGTTGAACCAGGCCAAGGACGCATTGAACAAGCTGCCGAAGCCGCGTGCTCCGGGTCAGGTGCAGAAGGAAATGAACCGCCGTTATGATGATGAAATGCGCAATAAACTGCGCGCCAATGAATTCGTCCGCCTGCCGGCGAGCAATCCCCGCTACGGGGGCGTGATCACCAGCGCCGCCATACTTAGCATGAACAATGGCACGCATCGCACCCATCCCATTGCCCGTGGGGCTTGGTTCATCGAGGTCATCTTTAACGATCCACCACCACCGCCGCCCAACGACGCGCCGCCTCTCAGTGAGGATGTCACCGTTGAAAATCTCACAATTCGTGAGAAGTTTGCCAAGCATCGTGAGAACCCCGATTGCGCCGGCTGCCATTCGCGGCTTGACCCACTCGGCTTCGCGCTGGAGAACTTCGACATCACCGGCCGCTGGCGCGACAAGTACCCCAACGGTCGGGAAGTGGACGCCACTGGCACGCTTCTGCACAAATACCATTTCGATGACATCGTCGCGTTCAAGGATGCCATCGTGAAGGAGGACAGGCGCTTCGCCCGGGCCTTCACCTCGCACCTGCTGCGCTACGCCCTTTCCAGGGAATTGACTGCTGCAGATTCGCTAACCGTCGATGAAATCGTGGATCGGGTGGCCGAGCAACAGTTCAGGCTTAAATCGTTGGTCGCGGAGGTGATTCGGAGCGACCGGTTCCTGCATGCCAATTGATGAAAAGGCAAAAAGACTCGGCCATCAAATAGCGGCGTGTGTTGAAATTTGATTTCAATCCATTTCTGATTGATCGTATCAACTTGCCGACGGTCAAGCGGCCCGCCAAACTTCCGGCCGCATGCTTTCTCCAACACTTTTTTTTCTCATCGGGCTGATCGGCCTCGCGAGCTTGGCTAAGCCGACGGCGGCCGAGACGGCGCTGCCGAACATCGTGCTTATCTTTGCGGATGACATGGGCTACGGCGATCTTGGCTGTTACGGGCATCCCACTATCCGTACCCCTAATCTTGATCGTTTGGCCGGGCAGGGTATGCGAATGACTTCGTTTTATTCGGCGCCCGGTTGCGTGCCGGCGCGTAAGCAACTTCTGCTTGGGCGCTACCCAGGGCGGGTCCATACCAACGGCAACACCGGCGTGAACGGCCGGGGCGGCCTGCCGGATTCCGAAGTGACCCTAGCCCAGGCGCTAAAGGGCGCAGGTTACAGCACGGCGATGCTCGGCAAGTGGCACCTCGGCTATCGCGAGGAGCGCTTCCTGCCGGTGAACAAGGGGTTCGACTCGTGGTTCGGGCTGCCGTACTCGAACGACATGATTCCGCCGTGGGTCAAGACCGAGGTGCCGCTGTGGCTCTATGAGGGGACGGAGCGTGTCGAGCACCCGGTCGATCAGGACACGCTCACCACGCGCTACACCGAGCGGGCGGTGAAGTTTCTCGAGCGCGACCACGACAAGCCCTTTTTCCTCTACCTGGCCTACAATATGCCGCACATGCCGGTGCGCACGGCCGACCGGTTTCGCGGCACGTCGCGCGCTGGCCTTTACGGCGACGTGATCCAGACCATCGACTGGTCGGTGGGCGAGGTGATGAAGACGCTCAAGCGCACCGGGTACGACAAAAACACACTCGTTATTTTCACGAGCGACAACGGGCCGTGGCTGAATCCTCCCGCGCGCATGCTGCAAGAGGGCAATCTGCTGTGGCACGCCGGGTCGCCGGGGCCGTTGGCTGGTCACAAGGGCACGCTGCTCGAGGGCGGGGTGCGGGTGCCATGCATCCTCCGTTGGCCCGGCCGGATCGGAGCCGGCCAGGCCTCCGCCGAGATGGCGGCGACGCTCGATCTGTTTGCCACGCTAGTGCAGGCCGGCGGAGGGAGTCTGCCCAGTCACAAAATCGACGGGCACGACCTCCGGCCGTTTCTTTTTGGCGACACGAACAAGTCGCCGCGCAAGGTGCATTATTACTTTGGCAGCAGGATGCCGGGCGCGGTTCGCGAGGGGCCGTGGAAACTGCACGCCGACCGTCGGCTGTTCCACTTGGACATCGACCCCGCAGAGCGGTTCGACCGCGCGGAGGAAAAGCCGGAAATCGTAGCCAAGCTCAAGGCCAAGCTCGATGGCATGAAAAAGGAAATCGCCGGCAAGTAGCAAACAACTGATTTACTTATGACTAAAACACATCAAACCAACCGACGTTGTTTTCTGAAAACCAGTGCTTTGGCAGCTGTTGCCGCGCCAACGATCATTCCGTCATCTGCGCTTGGCCAAGCGGGCAAACCGGCGCCGAGCAACCGCATCACCGTGGGTCTCATTGGCTGCGGTGGCCGGGGCGTGGGCGTGATGAACTCGTTCCTGAACGAATCCAGCGCGCAAGTTATCGCCACCTGCGATCCGTACAAGACACATCACCGCGGCCAGACCAAGGGTCGCGCGCTTGGCCGCCAACCAGCAGCCGGGATGGTCGGCAAAAAATACGGCTCGAAGCCGTGCGACATGTATGTCGACTACCGCGAATTGTGTGCTCGCAAGGACCTCGACGTCGTGATCGTCGCCACGCCCGATCATTGGCACGCGGTGCAGGCGCTTGAGGTGCTCCGGAACGGCAAGGACATCTACTGTGAAAAACCGGTTACCCATTTTTTCGCCGAAGGCCGGACGCTATACCGTGAGGTGGCCAGGCGCAAAGCGATCTTTCAAACCGGTTCGCAACAGCGTTCCGCAACTGTGTTTCGTCGCGCCGTGGAACTCGTCCGTAACGGACTCATCGGTAAGGTCAAGGAAGTGCAGGTCGGTTTGCCCAAGGGGCCGGACAGAATCAAGGGCGATCCCACCGAGGAGGATCGTTCCGGCCGGAAGGATTATCAGCTCTGGACCGGACCCGCGCCTATGTTGCCGTACGTGCACGCGCGGCATCACCAGATGTGGCGGGTGCACTTGGCCTACGGCGGCGGCCAGTTGATGGATTGGATCGGTCACCACAACGACATCGCCCACTGGGGACTCGGCGAGGACCAGGGCGGCCCGATCCACGTTGAGGCCAAGAATTTCACCTGGAGTCCAGTGCCGGTGTACAAGGCACCGGTGCATTATGAGGTGCACTGCGAGTACGCCGGCAGCGTCCAAACCAGCATCGGCACGCACAACAAGATGGGCACCCGGTTCATCGGCGAAGACGGCTGGGTGTACGTCAACCGGGGGAAACTCGACACGTCGAATCGTGATTGGCTGAAGCCCGAGTTCGCCCCGGGCACGTTCAAGGCGTACAAGTCAACCAACCACACCCGCAACTTCCTCGAGTGCGTGAAGAGCCGAAAGCCGGCCATCTGCCCGGCGGAGACATCGCACCGCTCCATCACGCCGGGCCACCTGGGCTACGTCTCCAACGCGCTTGGCCGGGCGCTGAAATGGGATCCGAAAAAAGAGCAGATCATCGACGACAACGAGGCCAGCGCTTTGCTCAATAAAATGCACCATCGCAAACCATGGACACTCTGATGCGTGGGATGTGCCAAACATTTTTTTGACCTTCTTCAACGGTCATGGAAATGAAACACCTCCTAATCACAAACAATCGGACGCATGAGATCATGTCTACAGCGCCCAATCGACGACACTTTCTGAGATCGGTCATT
>CAJWEP010000062.1 GCA_913030945.1 uncultured Verrucomicrobiota bacterium | reverse complement strand
TCGCAGACCTACGCTCCGGGGCATCACAACTTTTGGGAGGAGTTCATCTTCGAACCATCGATGGAGGAAGGCATCTCCGAAGAGTTGCTGGCAGAGATGGAGGAAGCCGATGTGAAGCGGATTTATGTTTTTATCGAACGGTGGCGTTCCGCCAATGCCATGATTATTGGTTTTGACGGCGAGGCTCGTGTATTTTGATTCTGGAAGTAAGGGAATTAGTTTTTTTGCTAGGTCTTTTGGCAATCCCAATTATCTGGATAAGGACAAAAAAGAAATGCCAACAATTGAATAACACACTATGAAAAGACAAATCCTTCTTTTGGTGGTAGGCGGCCTTGGCTTTTGCGGCATGGCCATGCAGGCGGCCGCGGGGCCGCTTAAGGTCTACCTCCTTGTTGGCCAATCGAACATGCAGGGCCATGCCCATGTACGGACGTTTGACCACATCGGCATGGACCCGAAGACCGCGCCAATCCTCAAGGCGATCCGCAACGCCGCCGGCACGCCCAAGGTCTGCGAAAACGTGTGGATTTCGTCGGTCGATACAGCGGTGCCGGAGGGCGAGCGGCACGGTCGATTGACCGCAGGGTACGGCGCCTCGGGGCGTGGCTCGAAGATCGGGCCGGAGTTGACCTTCGGCATTTACATGCAACAGCGCGTGGATGAGCCTATCCTGGTCATCAAGACTGCCTGGGGCGGCAAGTCGTTGAACACGGATTTCCGTCCACCCAGCGCCGGTGCCTACGAGTTCAATGCCCAACAGTTGGAAAACCTCAAGAAGCAGGGGAAAAACATTGCCCAGGCCAGGGCCGACCGCGCCAAGATGACCGGACAATATTATCGCCTGATGATGGAGCATATCAAAAAGGTGCTGGACAATATCAAGCGCGTCTACCCGGCCTACGACGCCAAGGCAGGCTATGAGCTGGACGGTTTCGTCTGGTTTCAGGGCTGGAACGACATGGTGGACCGCGGCACCTACCCGAACCGTGCACAGTCCGGCGGCTACGCCCAGTACAGTGAGGTGATGGCCCACTTCATCCGGGATGTGCGCAAGGATCTCTCCGCGCCAAAACTGCCGTTCGTCATTGGTGTCATGGGCGTAGGCGGCCCGGTCGAAAAGTATGGGCCGGACCAGAAACGGTATTCGGGTATCCACAGCGAATTCCGTAAGGCCATGGCTGCACCGGCGAAGCTGCCTGAGTTCAAGGGCAACGTCACGGCCGTCTTCACCGAAAACTACTGGGATCATCAGCTCTCCGAGCTTTCATCTCGGATGGGCAAGGTGAACGCCAAGCGTCGGAGCTTGGGCAAAGACCAGACTCTAAGCGTCGAGGAGCGAAACAAGCTTGTGGAAGACTACAAGGTCGAGCTTTTCACCAAGGAGGAAATCCGCATCCTCGAGACCGGTATCTCCAACGCCGCCTACCACTATCTGGGTTCCTCCAAGATTCTCGGACAGATCGGCAAGGCCTTCGCCGATGCGCTGGCCAAAATACAATAAATTCTTGCAGCCATGAGACGGCTTTTTTGACCTTTACCGGGTCAATGTTGGCCGCGCTTTTAGCTCCCTTTGATCCGGACGACATGCAAACCTCAGCTTGGGGAGTTGAAGAAACGGACTGGCCGGATAACCTGCAGGCTTAGCCCGGCGACTCCTCGCTCGACTTGAGCCTTTTCTTACTCCAACATCTCACTCCTTTAATGAATATTTTTGTCCGATGTTCATTGAGTTAATTGAATGAAATTCCGGAATGGAATAGAGCCCAAAGCTGTTGCTGATTCAGCGGTCTTACAGGGCAGACCTGCATGGGATCCTGCCCGTCCCGGCCACGAGTTGCTCGAGGCATTGCGAAAGGAGATTCCTGCTAACGGCATGCCGGGTGTCGATCGTATTCGGGAGATCGCTCAGGCGCACAATACCACCGCTGCCAAAGTGCGGGGCGTGATCGGGTACTACTCTGATCTCACGAAAGATCCCTCAAGTGTCAAGGTGTGCATGGGCGAGGCTTGTCGCTCGCGCGGGGCGGCTGGCATGTTTGATGACTTGAAGGCCAACGGCGCCAAGGTGGACATGATTCACTGCACGGGCCGTTGTGCCTGTGGGCCAATAAAAATCGAGAGCCAGCCGGCCAATGAGCCCTTGGCCAAGACTGGAGTGGAGGATGGTACCACGTTTTTCGTCAGCATGGACACGGCGAGTCGGAAGTTGGGCAGTGAGTCCTTGGCCAAGCGCTTGGCTGAATCGATCGGAGAAAGCGATTCTTTGGTTCGAACGGGAAGTCGGGGTTTGTTCCATCTTGAGCCGATGGTTGAGGTCGATGCCGGGGGGCAGCGTGTGGCCTTTGGTCCTGTGAACGAGGACGAATCAGGGTCCATTTCCGCAGTGGTGGCTTCCGGTGATTTTGCCAAGCACGACAAATTTCTCGGCCCGGTGGCGGAGCTGGATTTAATGAAATCCCAAACGCGACACACGATGGGTCGTCTGGGTGAATGTCATCCGAATGATTTGGATGGAATGCAGCGGCTCGGAGCCTACGTTGGGTTGGCCAAGGCACGCGAGTTGGGTTCGGCAGGGATTTTGGACGCGGTTGAAAAAGCCGGTTTGCGTGGACGCGGAGGGGCGGGTTTCCCTGCCCACTTCAAGTGGAGGGCAGCGGCGAAGGAAACCTCGCCGGTCAAATACGTTGTGGCGAATGCCGACGAAGGGGATGCGGGGACGTTCATTGATCGCATGCTGATTGAGGGCGATCCACACGCGCTGATCGAGGGAATGCTGATCACTGCCGAAGCCATTGGTGCAACGTACGGTCATGTCTATTTGCGCAGCGAATATCCCGAGGCGAGGGCCACCTTGCAGCGGGCGATCGATGACGCGCGTGAGGCTGGTCTGTTTGGTGACGCGTTCGACATGGAGATCAATGTCGGCGCGGGCGCTTATGTTTGTGGAGAGGAAACGGCCCTGCTCGAGAGTCTCGAGGGACGCCGGGGCGAAGTTCGGGCGCGTCCGCCGTTTCCGGCACAGGAAGGTCTTTTCGGCAAACCAACCATCGTCAACAACGTGCTAACCCTGTGCATGGCGGCAGCGATTCTTCGGGAGGGCGCCGAGACAATCGTCGCGATCGGCACGGAAAAAAGCAGGGGAACGGTGGTAGCCCAAATTGTTGGCAAGGTGCCGAGGCCTGTCTGTGTCGAGGTGCCCTTTGGCGGTACGGTGGGCGGATTGCTACGTGACTATTCAGGTATTGAGGGAGTTACTGCGATTCAGGTCGGCGGACCGCTCGGAAGCGTATTTCACACCAAGGAATTGGACGGTGTTGAATTGTCTTTTGAAGGGTTAACTGAAGCCGGCGGGTTGCTGGGCCACGGTGGGTTTGTGTGTTACGGGGAGGATTTTTCACCTTGCGAAGAGGTGATCCATTGGATGAGTTTTTTCGCAAATGAGAGTTGCGGCAAGTGCACGCCCTGCCGCATTGGTACACAACGGGCGCTGGAGATATTGCACCGTATTGGCACCGGGGATGAACGCGATGGCGACCGTGATTTGCTCGGCGACTTGGACGAGGTAATGACGAGTACATCTCTTTGTGCACTGGGCGGCTTGGCGATGAACCCGGTCCGCTCCACAATGCAAAAATGGTCGGACGCATTTGCCCCAGACTCGAGCTAAACTAAGCGCCATGGACATGAGTGAAGACACCATCCACCTGATCATCGACAACAAGCCGGTTGCGGTCAAACCGGGTTGGACGATCATGCAGGCGGCCCGGGATGTCGGCTTGTCGATTCCTTCACTATGCGACTCACCGCAATTGAAGGGATTTGGGTCCTGCCGGTTGTGCTCTGTCGAAATCGAAGGACGTCGCGGCTTCTTCGCATCCTGTACCACGCCCGCGGCGGACGGCATGATCGTGAACACGCGGACGGACAAGCTATGGAAACTGCGCCGGGGCATTGTTGAATTGTACGCGAGCGAACATTCATTTACCTGTCAGACCTGTGTGGCCAACAACAATTGCGAGTTGCAGAACATCGCCCACCAAGTCGAGTTGAGTGACGTGCGTTATAACGTTGCTCCATCGAACACCAATCGCGGCGTTGATGAGTCCAGCCCATTTTTCTTTTTTGATCCCAGTAAATGCATTGTCTGCTCGCGTTGTATTCGAGCCTGCGATGATCTGCAGGTAACCCACGCGTTGTCGATCGATGGGCGCGGCTTTGACAGCCGAATCGTCGCCGGTGCTGACGAGTCGTTCATGGAGTCCGACTGCGTGAGCTGCGGAGCCTGCGTGAACGAATGTCCGGTAGGCGCGTTGGAGGAAAAACAACTCCGTGCGACGGGAAATCCCGACAAATGGGTGCGAACTACCTGCGCGTTTTGCGGTGTGGGTTGTCAGTTTGATGCCGGTATCAAGGGGAATCAGTTGGTGACGATGAAGCCGGCCGCCGACTCGCCGGTGAATAATGGGCATTCCTGCGTGAAGGGGCGTTTTGCCTCAGCTTATGTCAACCACAAGGAACGCCTGACGACGCCCCTAATCCGCGGGTCGATTGACGACGAATTCCGCGAAGCCTCATGGGAGGAGGCATACGCTTATATAGCTGAACGCTGGAAGCGCATCGCCAAAGAATCTGGTCCGGACGCCATCGGCACGATCACGTCATCGCGCTCCACGAACGAGTTGAATTACCTCGGTTCGAAACTGATGCGGGCGGTTGTTGGTACCAATAATGTCGATAACTGTGCTCGTGTTTGTCACTCGGCAACCGTCAAGGGGATGATGACCGTCTTTGGCGCTGGTGCCGGTACCAACAGCCTGGGTGATATCGATATCACCGATCTATTGCTGGCATCAGGTTGCAACCCGATGCGGGCCCATCCGGTTACCGGCTCCCGTATCAAGCGCGCGCGCAAACGCGGCATGAAGCTCATCGTTGCCGATCCCATTTGCACCGAGTTGGCGGAGTTGGCGGACATCCATTTGCAGTTGCGCCCGGGCACCAATGTTGCGCTGTTCCAGGGCCTCGCGCACATCATCCTGCGAGATGGCCTGGAGGCTTCTGCAGAGTGGATCGACACGCGAACCGAGAATCTCGAGCCGTTTAAAAAGATGGTTGCAGAAATGACTCCGGAGCGTTGCTCTGAGTTGACCACGATTCCAGTGGAAACAATCGAAGCAGCTGCCAAGCTTTATGCTTCGGTGGATGCCGCCATGAGCGTTCACGGTTTAGGGATGACTGAACACAGTCACGGCAGCGAAGGCGTGATGGCATTGGCAAGTTTGGCTTTGTTAACCGGCAACGTTGGACGTCCCGGCACGGGGATCAATCCGTTGCGAGGCCAGAACAATGTGCAAGGTTCCTGTGATATGGGTGCGTTGCCCAACGTGTATACCAACTACCAGTCGGTCGATGATGTTGAGCAGCAAAAAAAAGTTTCTGCTGTCTGGGGGGTGGATGTGCCGACGGGGGAGGGGAAAACTTATCCCGCCATGCTTCGAGCCGTGGGCGATGGCAGTGTTCGTAGCATGTACCTGATTGGATCCGACATAGCTCACACCGATCCGAACAACGAATTTGTAAAAGAGGCATTCCGCAAACTCGAGTTGCTCATCGTGCAGGATATTTTCATGACTGAATCCGCGAAACTTGCACATGTGATTTTACCTGCGGCGTCTTTTCTAGAATCGAACGGCACCTACACCAATGGCGAGCGGCGTATTCAGCGCATTCGCAAGGTTCTTAATCCGCCGGGTCAAGCCAGGGAGGATTGGCTTATCCTTGCCGAGTTGGCTGAAGTGATGGGACATTCGATTGCGACGAGTCGCGATGTCTCCAAAATCTGGGATGAAATTGTATCACTTACACCCAACTTTGCCGGGATTAATTACGATCGTCTGGAGACGCCAAATGCCGTGCAGTGGCCGGCGCCGGAGCCGGGTCATGCTGGCACGAAAGTAATGCACAGTAGCGTTTTTGATCGTGGTCTTGGGCAATTCGCAGCGCCGGAATTTGCTGAACCAAATGAACAAACCTCCGCCAATTATCCATTCATCATGGTCACAGGCCGTCACCTTTTCCACTACAACGCCGCCACCCAAACACGCCGCACACCGTTGACCGAATTCAGTTCCACCGACTATTTGGAGATTCATCCCGATGATGCGGCTGGATTGGGGATTGATGATGGTTCGGATGTTTGGCTGTCCAGTCCTCGAAAAAAGATCAAAATGGTGGCGAAGCATAGCTCAGGGTTGCGTCGGGGTAATCTCTTTACCACCTTCCACTTTCCGGATATTGGCCTTAATGGCGTCCTGAGTTCCTCCGCCGATGGGCCTACCGGTTGCCCGGAGTTCAAGGTGCAGGCGGTGAATGTCGAGCCGGTGAAATAACTTGAGCTTGGCCAAGCAGATCAGCGGCGGCGCATTATGGCTTGCTGCAACTCTCGGTCGCTGTCGCGTTTTTTGAGGGTCTCGCGTTTGTCGGCGATGCCCTTGCCCTGGCCGACCGCGAGCTGGACCTTCACCTTTCCGTTCTTCCAGTAGAACGACAGCGGTACCAGCGCTTTGCCCTTGACTGCCACGGTACCGAACAGCTTCCGGATCTCGCGCTTGTGCAGCAGCAGCTTACGGGGGGCCTTGGGCTGGTGGTTGGCGGTGTTGCCGTGCGAGTACTCCGCGATATGCGCATTGTACAGCCACACCTCGTCGTTCTCGACACGGGCGAACGCGTCGCGGATCTGCCCCTTGCCGGCGCGGAGCGACTTCACCTCGGTGCCGGACAGCACGATGCCGGCCTCGTACGTCTCCTCGATGTGGTACTCATGGCGGGCCTTCGAGTTGGTGATGATGGTTTCCATCAAAAAAAACAGCCAGAGGCGCTTGGCCCCTGGCTGATGTCAAATCGCTGTGCCGCGATCAGGCCTTGCGCGCCCGGCGGCGGGACTTTCTCTTGGGCTTCGGAAGATCCGTTTCCCATTTCATTTTACCCTCGACAATTTCGGTGAGGGCAATTTCGGCAGTGCTCAACCCGGCGGTTTCCATGATCAGGGGCCGGTTACCGCCGGAGTTCAGTTGGCGCACACGCCGCGAGATCAGATTGATTAACACATTGGGATTGCCAACCAATTTCAACGCTTTTTCACTTAATTCAGCATTCAAAATAATCCTCTTTTCTCAAAAAAGGCGACAGAGGCTTTCAAATCAGCCTCGTCATTGCAAGCTCAATTTTTGTCTCTTCAGAAAAAATTGATGACAAAGGTACTTCAGAAACGGGTTTTTTGGTTGGTTGCTTCGGTTGGTGGCTTACGGTGCGTGGAGTTTTGAATTCGGCATGGCACTATCCAGACCATGAAAAAATTTGCATGGAGCTGGCTTATTCGGCGGGCGCACATGTATCTGGCGCTGTTCCTGACGCCCTGGGTGCTGGTGTTCGCCTTGAGTTCCGTCATTTTCAATCACCTCAAGTTTTTCAGCGGCGGCAAGCCGTTGGCCCCGTTTGAGCAGGTGGCGGAGCTGCCGTATGAGGCGGTGTTCTCCGACGGCATCGAGCCGAGAGAGGTGGGGCTGCAGATCTTGCGTGACCTTGATCGGGAGGGGGCATTTTGGGTTGCGCGCAACCAGAAGCTGACAGCCAAGCGCTTTACGGTGAATCGCAACCGGGCGATTGGTCCGGAGCGGATTCATTATCTGCCGCAGGAAAACAAGGTGATTATCGAGCGGCAGAAAGTCACCCCATCGGCGCTGCTCGTCGGGCTGCACCTGAAGCACGGAGTTGGTCATCCGGGCATCGCCGCCAATTTGTGGGGAATCATTCTAGATTTGGTCATTGTGGGGATGTTGTTCTGGGTGGTCTCTGGCGTTTGGATGTGGCTCGAGATCAAGCCGGCGAGATTTTGGGGTGCCGTGAGCGTGCTGTCCGGTATCGGGCTGTTTCTGCTTTTCCTGTTCACCATTTGACGATGACAAACACTAACCTCATTTTTAGGCGTGTGCATCTTTACCTGGGAATGTTGCTGATCCCCTGGATGATCGTTTATGCGGTTTCGACGTTCACATTCAACCATCGCAACTGGTTTCGCGGGCAATTCAACCAGCCGAATTCGTGGACACAGCTTTGGAAAAAAGAATTAATAGCGGACGTGCCGAAGCAGCAACCGAAACTCAAGGAATGGGCGCGGAGCGTGCTGGGCAGGAACGGGATCAAGGGTGCATTCAACGTCCGGCAGAACCCCCAATCCGTGCTGATTAACCTGATCCAGTTCCGCAACCCCATCCGCGTAACATACCAAAAAAACGAGAGCCAGCTTCTGGCTGAACGAAAGAGGACGACTCTCGCTGAGATGATGGTCCGGATGCACATCCGTGCCGGCTACGGGCGGGAAGGGGTATTGCACGACAGTTGGGCATTCGTGGTGGACTTGGTTTGCTTCGCTTTCACTGCGTGGACAGTCACCGGGCTATACCTGTGGTGGAAGCTGCCATCGACGCGCAAGGCTGGCTGGATCGCGATCCTCTCCGGCTTGGCGACATTTGTCTTGTTGGTGTTAACAATGTGATGGCGTCACAGCTGAGCCAACCTGCAGCGCTCTCGATCGCCGGCTCCGACAGCAGCGGCGGGGCGGGTCTGCAGGCGGATCTCCGGACGATGACAAAGCTCGGGGTGCACAGTGCCAGCGTGGTGACGTGTGTCACGGCGCAGAACCCGGGCGTCGTCTCGGCGATTCACCCCATCCCGGCCAAGGTCGTCTCGGCGCAGCTCGATTCCATTCTCGGCAGCCTGCCGGTCCGCGCGGTGAAGACCGGCATGCTCTACTCGCGGCCGGTCATCGACGCGGTGGCGGAGCGCTTGGCCAAGCACGGGCGGCTGTCGTTGGTGGTCGACCCGGTAATGATCTCGAGCAGTGGCACGACGCTTTTGAAGCCAAGCGCAGCGACTGCTCTGGGCGCGCGCCTGCTGCCCTTGGCCAAACTGGTGACGCCGAACCTCGACGAGGCCGCGGTCTTGGCCAAACGGCCGGTGCGCGAACCGGAGGAGATGCGGGACGCGGCGCGGGCGATCCACGAGCGGTTCGGCTGCGCGGTGCTGGTGAAGGGTGGGCACATGAAAACCACCGAGGCGATCGACCTGTTTTACGATGGACGGGAGGAGTTGTTGCTCTCGACACCGAGGGCCAAGGGGGTGTCGCCGCCGGGCACCGGTTGCACCTATTCGGCTGCTATCACGGCATTTTTAGCCAGGGGTGAGCAGCTGTCGAGGGCGGTAGAATTAGCCAAACAGCACATGGCAGAGGCGTTTTCCGCGGTTTTTCGGGTTGGAAAGCACCGTTTTTTGGGCTGATCGCGCTTGGCCAAGGGTGAGGTTTTCGGCAACTTTTCCCCCTTTTTGGTGATTCATCCAGCCGAATGCCGGTGGTGCCGATTGGCCAGCCGGCGGTTTTTTCATGGCACAATTCAGTTACAAGGCGCGGAGCCGCTCCGGCGAGGTGATGCAGGGCGTGCTCGAGTCGGCGGATCGGGCGGGGGCGTTGTCGATGTTGCAGCGCGACGGGCTTTACCCGGTGTCGATCCAGCCAGCGAAGGGCAAGGCAGCCAAGGGGGCCAAGGCCAAGCCGGAGAAAGCACCCCGGGCCGCCGTGAAGCCGATCAAGGAGGGGGGCGGCGGGCGCTTTCGGTTCCGCCGAAAAAACCGCAAGCCCAAGTTGCAGGACTCGGCGACGTGGATGTTGCAACTGGCGAACCTGCTGCGCTCCGGGATGCCGCTGTCGGTGGCGCTCAACAGCATGGTCAGCATTTCCGGCAAGGGCATCAGCGAGGAGGTCGCCATGGAACTGAGGCAGAACGTCACGGAGGGCAAGACGCTCTCCGAGGCGATGAGGAGACACCCGGTCATCTTCAACGAGTTGTCGATCAACATGGTGCGTGCCGGCGAGGAGAGCGGCGCGCTCGAGCAGGTGTTGCGGCGCCTGGCCAAGCATTATGAGCGGTTTGCCGAGGTACAGTCGAAGTTCGTGTCGGCGATGATTTATCCGGCCATTGTGTGCCTTGTAGGTTTTGTGATCATCCTGTTTTTCATGACCTACATGCTGCCGAAATTCTCGGAGATTTTTGAGAGCTTCAACGCCACTCTGCCCAAGTCCACCCAGTTGCTGATGGGTGTTGGGAAGCTGGCGGTGAACCCGGTTTTCTGGATCGTCCTGCTGGTGGTGGTGCTGGCCGTCGTCATCATCATCGTTCGCTACAAGGCCACGCCAAACGGCCGCCGGAAGATCGACGACATGAAACTGCGCCTGCCGGTGCTGGGCAAGGTGATGCGGTTGAACCTGTTTGGGCAGTTTGCGCGGACGCTCTCCACGCTGCTCACCAATGGTGTGCCGGTGCTGACCGCGTTGCGGATCACCGGCGACGTCGTTCCCAACGTCATCATCAAGGATGCCATTGTCATGGCGCGCGAGGCGGTGACCGATGGCAAGTCACTGGCCGAACCGCTCGCCCGCAGCGGTCTATTTCCCAGGCTGATGATCGATCTGGTGCGCATCGGGGAGGACACCGGCGACGTGCCGGACGCACTGGAGAACCTTGCGATCACGTACGAAAACGACCTCGAGCTGGAGTTGCGGGTGATGACCAACCTGATCGAGCCGGCGATGATCATCGTGATGGCGGTCGGTGTGGGTGGCCTGCTGTTCAGCATCTTGCAGGCGCTTTTCACGATCACCAACAATATTGCCCGGTAATGAAATTGAGTTGCGACAATCCGGGTCGCGCAGCTGTTTTGGCCTTCACGCTGATCGAGCTGATGGTGGTAATGGGCCTTATGATGATCATCATCGCGATCGGCGTGCCGCGAATGGTGGAGGGCAACCGGACGCCGCTTGGCGAGAGCCTCAACGCCGTGATGGAGGCCTGTGCGGCAGCCCGACGGCAGGCGATCCTCTCCGGCAGCACGGCCAGAGTGACCATCCAGGGTGCGGAGGAAGGCACCGGCTTTCTCATCAGTGCCGGCGCGGGCGGGGGCAGGCCCAAGCCGGCCAGTGTCGACGATGTTTATACCGGCATGGAGGGGCCTGCGGATGAGGCGCCCGAGGCCGCGCCCAAGCCGGCTGGGGGCGCCGGGTTCAGCGGTCGGATTCACGATGAGATCGCCATTCATGGTATTTTTGTGAACTTTGAGGACCTGATGGACGAGGACCAGGTAGAGGTCAAATTCTATTCCAACGGCACCTCGGACGAGTTCACCATTGGAATGCGGCACGAGTACGGCGACGCGGTACTGCGGTTTGTGCAGTTGGATTCGGTGACCGGCTTGTCTTACATCAAGACAGAGGATGAGATTCTGCAGTATTAAAAGAGTCCGCTTGGCCAGGCGGGACGGCTTTTCGCTGATCGAGGTGACGATTGCGATGGGCATCTTTTTCATTTGCGTGTTCGCGCTGCTCTCGCTGACCACGCAAAGCCTGAACACGGCGCGGCGGCTTGAGTTTATCGAGCCTGACATCGGCTGGGTGGCCTCCGAGTTGTCGCTAACCAACGTGGTCGAGGAGGGTTTCGAGACGGGGGACTTTGGCGATCACTACCCCGGCTGGAACTGGACGCGCGAAGTTTACATGTACCCGGCTCTTGAGGAGGCGGGCGGCGACATCGACGACCAGGGGTTGTACCAGGTGGACATCACCCTGAACGGCCCCGGCGCCTCGTCGCAGCGGCACAGCGTGCTGATGTACCGCGGCCAGGGGAATGGCGCCAACGGCATCTCCCGGTCGCGGGTCGGTTCGACGCGCAATTCACGTTCATCCCGATCGACATCGAGTCGAGGATCCAGCAGTTCAAGCCGAAACCGCACTGATACGAGATCTCGAGGAAGATGAAAATTCCCTGCCATAATTTCGTTTTTGGACAAGAGCGCTTGGCCAAGCGCAGGGGCCAGCCGGCGTTCACGTTGATCGAGATTCTGATCGCGCTGTCGATTTTCGCGCTGATCATCACCGGGATTTACACAACCTGGACCGCGATACATCGTGCCACGCGCATCGGCCTTGAGGCATCGGCGGATGCCCAGCGCAAACGGATAGCCATGCGGGCGCTCGAGCAGTCGCTTGGCTCGGTCAAATACTTCCTCGCCAACGAGACCAACTACACCTTCATCGCCGAGGCCAGGGGCGACTCCACCTACCTGAGCTTTGTTTCGCATCTGCCGGAGACCTTCCCGCGCAGCGCGCTGTTCGAATACCAGCCAATGCGGCGGGTGAACTTCTTCGTGGAGTCGGGCACCAACGGTCTGGGCCGACTGGTGCTGCGCCAGCAGCCATTCCTCTACGAGGCAAACATCGACGACTCGGAAAACCCGCTCGTGCTGGCCAATGACGTGGTGGCATTCAATGTGGAATTTCTGCCCGACGGTGCAGAGGAGTGGGAGGAGGAGTGGCTATATACAAACGAGCTGCCGGTGATGGCCCACGTCACCCTGTCCTTCCGGCACGGGGAGGCGGTTTTCGAAAACCACAAGCTGATCGCGCTGGCGTCGTCGGCCGTGCCAGAGGAATTTCAACTTGGCGTTGCCGGGGCCGGCGGTGGGCGCGGCTCGAGCGGTAGAGATTCGAAGGGCGAGGGGTCTCGCTCCCGCGGGGATGGTCCGAGATACCCAAGCGGAAACATGTTCAACCGCCCCGGCGGCAACTCGCGAAGCTCGAGCGGAAGCCGACGAGGCCCGAACGGAAACTTTGGCGACAGCAGGGACCGCGGCGGCTCCAGGGGGGGCGGTTCTCGGGGTGGAGGAGGCAGTTCCAAGGGAGGGGGCGGTTCCAGGGGAGGGGGCAAGCCATGACATTCCGCTTGGCCAAGTGCGATCGTGGGATCGCCCTGATCATCGTGATGATCATTGTCGCGGCGCTGACGGTGATCGTGACCGGTTTTGCCTACTCGATGCGCGTCGAGACCAAGCTGGCTCGCAACACGCGTTTCAATCCGGACATGGATTGGCTGGGCCGCTCCGGTGTGGAGTTGGCCCGCTACCTCCTCTCCAAGCGCGCTCCCGGTGAGGAACGGATGGATGCCTTGCACCAAAAATGGGCCGGAGGACCCGGCCGCATCGGCATGGATGCCATGGCCGAGCTTGAGCCGTGGGAGGAACTGCCCATGACCAATGTGAAGCTCGGCAACGGGACATTCTCCATCAAGATCACCGACATGGAGCGCAAGCTCAATATTAACAGCGCTGAGGAATCGTTGCTTCGATACATCCTCGAGATGCACGGCGGCGTCGATGCCACCGATGTGGATATATTCATTGACTCATTGCGGGACTGGATGGACCCTGATGAAAACCCCGGACTCAACGGCGCCGAGAGCGATGATTACCTGAGCGAATATCCGCCGTACTACTCAAAGAATGGTCCGCTGGATCACATCACGGAGCTGAAGTTGGTGCAGGGATTCAAGGAAGAGCCAAGCTTGTACAGCGTGTTTGCAAAGAACTTCACCGCCATTTCAGGCGGCTTGATCAACGTCAACACCGCCTCGGCCCAGGTGCTGGAACTGCTGCCTGGGATGGATCCGCACATCGCCGGTGAAATCGTCATGTATCGGGCGGGTCCGGATGGTGCTATTGGCACTGAGGATGACATGCCATATCGCAGCCCGAACCAGATCGGAGCAGTCCTGGAGCCTTTCGGGATGGATCCCCGAATGATTCAGCAGTTTTTGGCAACCGAAAGCGCGACTTTCGAGGTTGAAGTGACGGCCAAGATTGGCAGTGATTCGCGCAAATACATCTCGCTGCTGCGCCGACTGTCTCCACAGGACATTCGCATCCTTTATTTTCACAGCGAGTAGGTGTAGGGTTTCCCTGAACAGGCATTATGAAGCATAAAAATCAAATCACCCGTAGGCAGTTTGCCAGTCGCGCCGTGGCAGCGGCGGCAACCATCAGCATCGTCCCCCGTCACGTCCTCGGCAAGGGCCAGACCCCACCCAGCGAGGTCATCACCAAGGCCGTCATCGGTACCGGTGGCATGGGTCGCGGACACCTCAAGGGCGTCAACCCGAAGGCCAAGCTGCTGGCTGTTTGCGACGTGGACGAAAACCATCTCAAGGCGGCTCAAAAAGCGGGGGGGGCCGACGTTAAGGCTTACAAGGATTTCCGCGAGGTGTTGGAGCGTAAGGACATCGATGTCGTCCATGTTCCCACTCCGCCGCACTGGCACGCGCTGATCTCCATTGCCGCCGCCAAGGCGGGCAAGGACATCTGGTGCGAGAAGCCGATGAGCCGCACAATCTACGAGGGCGAAAAAGTCGTTGAGGCGGTCAACAAGTACAAGCGGATCTTCCGCCTGAACACATGGTTCCGTTTTCGCTCTGGGTTTTACGGCATGGGCACCGAAGTCAAGCCGATCAGGAAGCTCGTGCAGAGCGGCATCCTCGGCGGCCCGCTCAAGGTCACCGTCAGTGGCGTTACCGGTTTCAATTGGAAACACAACTGGAGCGGCCGGACCGACTTGAAACCGCAGCCGGTGCCCAAGCAGCTCGACTACGACATGTGGCTTGG
>CAJWEP010000061.1 GCA_913030945.1 uncultured Verrucomicrobiota bacterium | reverse complement strand
TCACGGTGTGCTGTGGTCGCTCACGCCGGGGCACATCGCCACGTTGGACAACTACGAGTCGGTCGCCGAGGGCATGTACACCAAAACCAGCCTGATCGTGCAAAAGACCGGCGAGCCGGTGGAGGCGCTGGTGTACATTGATCCCGTTTACGAGCTGGGCCAACCGAGGCCGGACTACCTCCAGACCATTCTCAACGGCGCGGCGCACTTCGGCCTGCCGCCAGGATACATCGCCGGCTTGGACCGGGACTGGGGCGTGGCGAACGCTACTTCCGGGCCGCGGGAGTGATGGAGAGTTTCATCCGCTTGCCCGTTCGCAACACCTCAATGCCCACCGGTTTGCCGACCTTCACCGCGTCGAGCGCATAAGTGTAGTCGTAAATGTTGGTAATATCCTTGCCGGCGAAATGGACGATGACGTCGCCGCCCTTCAGCCCCGCCTTGTCGGCCGGGCCGCCGCCGCGAACGCCGGTGAGCAACACCCCTTTCACGTCCTCCGAGGCGTAGTCAGGGATGGTGCCGAGGTACACGCGGATGGCATCGCGGCTGCCGCCCTGGTTGGATTTTTCGACTTTCAAATAGTCCGGCCGCTCACCGCCCTTAGCCAGATCGCGCACCATGTTCCCGGCGAACTTTGTGATGCGCTCGAGCCCTTCAAAATTCAGCGTGTCGGTGTCGTCGGCCGGCCGGTGGTATTCCTTGTGGCTACCGGTGAACCAGGCGAGCACCGGGATGCCCTTCGGATAAAACGATGTCGTGTCAGTCGGCAGATAAGGATCCTGTTGCAGTGTGAGGTCAAACCCGGCGAGGACGTTCCGGCGCTCGATCAGTTTTTTCCAAGCGCCCGATGAACCGACGCCCTGCAGCGTGAGCTTGTTGTCGCGGAGCCGGCCGACCATGTCGAAGTTCAGGTAAGCAACGACGTTGCTGAGGTTCACCGTCGGCTTGGCGGCGTATCGCGCTGAGCCGATCAGGCCAAGCTCTTCGCCGGACCAAAAGCTGAAGATCACGCCGCGCTGAAACTCGTCCGGCCTAGCCTCCCGCCGCTTGGCCAGGTGCGCCGCCATCTCGAGCAACGCCGCCACGCCGGAGGCATTGTCGTCCGCGCCGTTGTGCACCATACCTTCCTCGCTCTTTACGCCGAAGCCGCCGGTCTCTCCGCGGCCAAGATGGTCGTAATGCGCGCCGAGCATCACGTACTCAGTTGGCTTGGCCGTATCGCCTTGGCTGGTCGGGGGCAGCAGTGCGACAAGGTTGCTGTCTTGTTGGCGGATGCGCTTGAGGGAGGTTTTGATTTTCAGAACGATGCCGGGCAACGATAGCCCGTGGACGGAGTGCGGGTTTTCCTTGTCGAGCGCGTTCTGCAGTTGCTTCAGTGGCTTTCCATAAAATTCAACCAGCGAGTTTCCGGCTTCGCCACTGATCGAAAGAACCGGAATGCCTGCACCGGCCATGCTGGTGTCGAAGCTCAGCTTGGCTAATGCGCCAGGATTGGGGGAGTTCGGCCCGGTGACGACGAGCAGTGCCTTTGCGCCGTTGTTGCGGGCGATCAGCGCCTTGTAGCGAAGGCCGGCGTAGCGGTTGAGCTTCTGCCGGCGGTCGACCGAAATATCCTCCGGCACATAGCGAAGCACCATCACGATTTTGTCCTTCACATCAATGTCGCTGTAAGAGTTGTAGCCGACCCCGAGTTCCCCCGGCTTGGTCAGCCCGTAGCCGGCAAAGACCACTTCGCCCTCGATCTCGCCGTTGGCCGAGAAGGCGAGCGGTCGGAAATCGTTGTCCAGTTCGAAGGCTTGATCTTTGCCAGTATGGCCTCGAAGGATCATTTTGTTTTCCGGTTTCACCAACTCCACGCCGCCGGTGAACTCGAACGTGTGGTTGAAGCTATCCTGCTCGGAGCCAATCGGTTGCAGCCCAGCTCTGGCCAGATACTGGCGAATGTAGTTGCCTGCTTTCCGGATGCCTTCGCTGCCGGTTCGGCGGCCCTCCAGTTCGTCCGATGCAAGGTAGGCGACGTGCTCTTTCAGGTCGTCGATCGAGACGTCAGGTGACAGTGCGGCTTGGCTGGCGACGCGTTGCGGCGCTTGGCCAAGCGCGGCCAGTGCGCCCCGGTGATCCCAGTTGGCGAGGAAGAGTTGTGACTGCTTTTCCGGTGTGGCGTTTGACGTCCAGCAGAGTCGAGTGCCGTCCGGCGAGAAAACCGGCAGGCCATCGAAGCCGGCTCGTTCGGTGACGCGAACCGGTTCGCGTTGGCCAAGCGCATCGACGAGGTACAACTCGAAGTTGGTGAAACCAAGCTTGTTGCTGGCAAAAATGATGTAGTCACCGGATGGATGAAAATACGGTGCCCACGACATCGACTTGAAGCTGGTGATTTTTCGGACGTCGGTGCCGTCGAGCTTCATTGTGTGAATCTCCGCGACGGCACCGGACTTGTTGAATCGCCGCCAAACAATCCTCGTACCATCCGGAGAAAAAAACGGGCCGCCGTCGTAACCGGGTGTGCGGGTTAGGCGGGTTTGTCCTGAGCCATCGACGTTCATGATATAAATTTCACCGAAGTAGGAGAGGTCGACTTCGCGCAGTTTTTTCTCCTCGTCAGTGAGGTTATCGGCGTAGGCGCTGCGGGTTGAACCAAAAACAATTTTCGAGCCATCTGGCGAGAAGCCGGCCTCGGCGTCGTAGCCCCGCGCAGTGGTGAGTCGGCGCAGGTCAGAGCCGTCCGGCTTGGCAGTGAAGATGTCCATCGTCTCGTCGTAGTCCCACGAGTAACGGCGCTCTTTGCCAGAGGCGCGGAAGTCTAGTTCCTCCTTCTGCTTGGCCTTGGCCTGTGGGTCGTGGTGTGTCGAGCCGAAAAGCACCCGCCCACCGCTTGGGTGAAAAAACGCGCAGGTCGTTTTGCCGTGACCGGGCGAGACGCGGGCCGAGTCACCGGTCTCAAAATCGAGAGTGTAAATCTGGTAGAACGGATTACCGGCTTCGCGTTCGCTCTGGAAAATTAGCCTGAAGCCATCGGCACTGAAATAACCCTCGCCACTGCGCCGCCCTTCAAAGGTCAATTGTCGCACGCGGGAGAGAAACGCCCCCTGACCCTCGGCGGCATACGCGCCCGGCCAAGCGGCGGCGAGCAGCGCGGTGGCGAGCAGCGCGGCGGGTTTGATGGAAAAACGCCCTGTCATTTCGCCACCGGTTTTAGTTCCAAACGGCCAAGTTTTCAACTAAGAGCTTGGCCGTGCTCCGTATTGAAACAATCGAGAATCGGGCGCAACTCCGCGATTTTGTCCGCTTTCCGCTGCGCATCTACACAGACGACTCGCTGTGGGTGCCGCCGGTTTGGCGCGAGGAAATGAAGCGCCTAGACCGAGCGTGTGGCCCTTTTTTCAAGCACTCGGACGCGGCGCTGTTTCTCGCGTGGGACGCTGCCGGCGAGCCGGTCGGGCGCATCGCGGCGATTCGGTTCAACCGCCACCTCGAGGTGTACGGCGATGGCGTTGGCTTCTTCGGATTCTTCGAATGTGTCGATGACGAGTCGGTGGCCAAGCGCCTGTTTGCGGCGGCGGCGGAATGGCTGCGTGGGCAGGGGCTCAAGCGCATGCGCGGTCCGGCGAGCTTCACCATCAACGATGAGATCGGATTGCTGATCGAGAATTTTGACAAACCACCGACGCTGCTCACGACTTGGAATCCGCCGTACTACCAGCGGCTTGTCGAGTCGGCCAGCTTGGTCAAGGTGGAGGATCTGCTGGCGCGCGAGGTGGCGTTCGCCGACGTGGATGTGCGATACCTCGAACGCTTGGCCAGGGCCGGGGCGCGCAACGGCCGGGTGACCATCCGCCGGGCAAATTTGGCCAGGCTCGAGGAGGAGATCGACATCTTGGTGAAGATTTACGACGAGGCGTGGCGCGAGAACTGGGGCGCGGTGCCGTTCAGCCGCGACGAGTTTCTGAAACTGGCCGGCGATCTCAAGCCGTTTCTGCTGCCGGAGTGCACGCTGATCGCCGAGTTTGGTGGCGAGTCGGTCGGGATCTGCGTGGCGATGCCGGACATCAACGCGGCGTTGAAGGCGTGCGGTGGTCGGTTCGGGCCTCTTGGTTTGTTGCGTTTTATGCTCGCGCGCCGGCATATCGATCTGATTCGGGGTGTGGTGGCCGGGGTGCTGAAGGAACACCGGAACAAGGGCATCGAGTCGGCGTTTGGCGCTCGGATGGCCAAGACGCTGCTAGGCAGTCGGTACAAGCGAATTGAGTTTTCGTGGATGCTCGAGTCGAATTTTCGCATCCATCGTGTGCTAGAAAACTCCGGCGCAAAAATCACCAAGCGCTGGCGCGTTTACGAACGCGAGCTCTAACCAGCCCTCAACTGTTTAAACGCAGAGGACGCGGAGCCGCAGAGGGCCGCGGAGCGATGATGAATCATCCGACGGCTCCGTTGTGTGCCGCGCACACTCTATCCTTGTTCGCGCGCTCTCTCTCCGGCCCTTTCCCGCTGGGAGGTGGCGTCACGGCATTCGCGCCAGTGTCGTGGAGTGCAGTTCTCCGCACCGCTTTGGAACGCTCCCGAAAGCGGCAGGGACAGCCGCACTCCAAGACGCTCCCACGCCACACGCGCGCCACTTGACCAAGCGCGTCCGGCCGGATGTTTTGTTACTCACCCCTTGTGGGCGACGTCCTTGTCGCAGTGGGGGCAGTGGTACCGGCCGGTGGCCTGCTCGGTGGCGTCGAGCTTGAGGCTTTGGCCACACTCGGCGCAGTCGACGATTTCCGGGATCGGCTCGCGGCGTTCGCTCTCGGGAACGAGTTCGGGGTTGATCGAGTGGAGAATCCCGATGGCGGCGACCCTGGGATCGTTCGCGCCGGTGATGGGGCGACCGATGACCAGCCAGTTAGCTCCGACTTGGATAGCCTCAGCCGGGGTCATGGTGCGCTTTTGATCGTCCGCCTTCATCGTTGCGGGGCGGATGCCGGGCGTGACCAGTTGGACGTCATCGCCCAACTCGGCGCGGAGTATTTCAATTTCCTGTGGCGAGCAAACCAGCCCGCGTAGTCCGGCGCCGGTGGCCAGCTTGGCCAGACGCAACACCTGTTCCTCCAAGCTGCCTCCGACGCCCAACTCGGCGAAGTCGCCGTCGTCCATGCTGGTGAGCACGGTGACAGCGAGCACGAGCGGCGGCTCGGCTCGGAGCATGGCGGCCTGCTCGTGGGCGGCGTTCTCGGCGGCGGCAAGCATCGCGGTGCCGCCCGAGGCGTGGACGGTGGTCATCTGCACGCCGAGGTCGGTGGCGGCGATGACGGCCTTGGCCACGGTGTTGGGGATGTCGTGAAGCTTGAGATCGAGAAACACCTTCGCGCCGGTCGCGCGCAGCTTGCGGACGATGTCCGGCCCGCCGCTGACGAACAGCTGTTTGCCGACCTTGAATGCGCCGACGACAGGGGCGAGTTCCTCGGCGAGTTTCACAGCCTTCTGTGGGCTGGGCAGGTCGAGAGCGACGATGATTGGGTTGTTCACGGCGGCAGTTTATCGAAGTGTGCCCGGCTTGTCAGGCGGATTCGCCGGCTGCCCGCGCCTCGTCGGCGAGCATTTGCTTGAGATTTCCCACATGCCACTCGATGCCCTCGACGAACGACTTGAGCAGCCCTTCGAGTTTGCCCTGCCACAGCACGCCGATCTTGAGCGTGGGGAAGTCGGGCAGCGGTATGGCGCGCACACCCGGCACGCGCTTCGAGGAGGGCGACACCACGCCGAGGCCGATGCCGAAACTTTTAGCTGTGAGTTTCTCCGCAAGATCGAACGAGTTCACCTCGAGTGTCGTATGCCAGTCCACGCCCGCATCAGCCAGGCCGGTGCGGAAGATTTTTGTCACCGGTTCGTCCGCTGGCAGGCAAATGAGTGGCTCGGTGATTTTTTGCGTCTCAAACAAGTCATCGACCGACCTGATTTTGGACGACCGCCGGGCCACCAGCACCAGCGGTATCTCAAGCAGCGAGCGCGCCTCGATGCCGGGCGGCGGTTCCTGCTCGAGTACCGTGACGGCAACGTCGATCTCGCGTGCGAGCAGGGCGGCCTCCAGCGCTGGCTGATGTCCCGTGCGGAGTGACACTCGCAAGTCCGGCCGGTCCTCACGGACCTTTTCCATGATCGCTGGCATGTGGTCACTCAGGATGGTGTGCGACGCGCCAACGCGAACCCGCTGCGATTCCCCGTCGCGAAGGTCATCGGCCATTTTGTCGAGATTACTGAAAAACGGCTCGACAAACTTGTACAGTGCTTGCCCCGTTTCAGTCAGGTTAAACGGCCGGCGATGGAACAGTGTCGCGTCGAGGTGCTCCTCGAGCAGCGCAATTTGCGCACTGACCGCCGGTTGCTGGATGCCGTAGGGCATTTTGCGCACAGCGTTGCTGATGCCCTCGTGCTTGGCCACGTAGTAAAACAGTTCTAGGTGATGAATGTTCATCGAGAGAAATGTCCGGCGGCGGCGCAGCATGCCATTTGGTTAGGAGTCTAGCAATCCTCAGAAATTGCAAAAAAACGCAATTTTTATGCTTCAATTGTCAATTTTCACGTTTTCAATCTGACTTGAGAGTAGTACGTTGCCGCGCTGTGAATCCGTTTTTTGGCAGGCGACTTGGCTTGGTGGTGGGCTTGGTCTGTGGCGTAGCTTCGGCGCTTGGCCAGGCGGTCGATTTTGAGAGTCAAATCAGGCCGTTGCTTTCGGATCGGTGCTTCGCCTGTCATGGCCCGGATAAAAAAGCCCGCAAGGCTGACCTGCACCTTTATTACCGGGGGGGGGCGTTTGCCAAGTTGGACGACGGCCTCGTTGTCATCACGCCGGGTAAGCCGCAGGCCAGCGAGTTGTACCGGCGCATCACCGCGAATGACCCTGACGACCTGATGCCGCCGCCGGACTCAAAGTTTAAGCTGTCCAGCGAAGAGAAGGAACTGCTCCGGCGCTGGATCGAGCAGGGCGCCGAGTGGAAAGAGCACTGGGCTTTCGTGCCGCTCGCCGGTATCGGGCTACCGGAGCTTGGCCAAGCGGCCTGGCCGCGAAATGATATTGATCACTTCACACTGGCCAAGCTGCGAAAGGCCGGCGTCGAGCCGTCTCCCTTGGCCAAGCGCGAGAAACTGATTCGGCGGCTCTCATTCGATCTCACCGGCCTGCCGCCGACGTTGGCCGAGATCGACTCTTTTTTAAGCGACACCTCGCCCGATGCCTACGGGAGGGTCGTGGACCGGCTGCTCGGCAGCCCGCGCTTCGGCGAGCACTTGGCCGTGCATTGGCTCGACCTCGCCCGCTACTCGGACACGTACGGCTACCAGGTAGATCGTAACCGGTTCGTCTGGCCGTGGCGCGACTGGGTGATACGCGCCTTCAACAACAACCTGCCGTACGACGACTTTTTGACGTGGCAACTCGCCGGCGACCTCTTGCCCAACGCCACTGATGACCAGCGCCTGGCCACGACGTTCAATCGACTGCACCCGCAAAAGGTGGAGGGTGGCAGTACGCCGGAGGAGTTTCGCGTCGAGTACGTGGCTGATCGCAATCACACTTTTGGCACGGCGATGCTGGGGCTGACCCTTGAGTGTGCCCGTTGTCACGAGCACAAGTACGATCCTTTTTCGCAGGAGGAGTACTACCAGTTATTTGCCTTTTTCAACACCATCGACGAGGCCGGCCTGTACTCCTATTTCACATCGTCGGTTCCCACGCCCACGCTGCTGATGACCGACGCGGAGGCAAAACAAAAAATCGTCGCCGAAGAAAAACGGGTTGCCACCGAGGAGGCGGAGTTAGCCAAGGTGAGCGCCGCCGCGGCGGAGGCATTTGAAAAATGGCTTGCCGAGCGACCGGCCAAGGCCAAGTTGCCTGGGCAGGTTGGCCACTTTCGATTCGACGAGTACATTGATGGGAAGCTGGCTAATCTTGCTAATGAATCGAAAAAGGCATCGAGCAGTCAGAAGAACAAAATCGTCCCTGGCAAAAACGGCAACGGCCTGCAGTTGACCGGCGACGACGGCGTGAATCTGGGCGTCGGCAACTTCAAGCGCACGCAGCCGTTTTCTGCCATGCTGTGGATGAACACACCGCATCATAAGGAGCGTACGGTAGTGTTTTCCCGTTCGCGTGCCTGGACCGATGCCGGTAGCCGTGGCTACCAATTACTCCTGCATGACGGCCACCTGGCTGCGTCACTGATCCATTTTTGGCCCGGCAACGCCATCAGCGTCCGTACCAAGGCGAAGCTTCCGAAAAACGAGTGGCACCATGTTGCGATTACTTACGATGGCTCGACGCGCGCGGCGGGGCTGAAGATTTTTATAGACGGCCAGGCGGCGAAAATCGAGATCGTCAAGAATCACCTGTACAAAAACATCACCGGCGGCGGTGGCGATACGATTGTCATCGGGCAGCGATTCCGCGATGTCGGTTTTGCCGATGGGCTTGTCGATGACTTCCGGGTTTTTGACCGCGAGTTGACCGATGGCGAGGTGGCACAGATTCACGACGGTGAGTCACTGGCCGCGTTGTTGGCCCAACCGGCCGCTGCGCTTGGCCAGGCGGAGCGAGCCACGCTGCGCGACTATTTTTTGGCTACCGCGAGCGAGCCGTATGCTGCGCAGTTGGCCCAGGTGCGAGCCGCCCGCGAACGCGTCACCAAACTACTCGACGGCAGGGGCGAAATCATGGCGATGGAGGAAATGCGGGTAAACCCGCGCCAGACGTTCGTGCTCAAGCGCGGCGTTTACGATGCACCGGGTGAGCGCGTCGGGCCGGGCACGCCGAGGGCGCTTTCGCCGTTCCCGAAAGGCGCGCCGAACAATCGGCTTGGCCTTGCGCAGTGGCTGGTTGCCCCGGACAACCCGCTGACTGCCCGCGTCGCGGTGAACCACTTTTGGCAGCTTTGTTTTGGCCAGGGGCTGGTGCGTACGCCGGAGGATTTTGGCACGCAGGGCAAGCGGCCGACGCATCCTGGACTGCTTGATTGGCTGTCGAAGGATTTCATCGACAACGGCTGGAACGTGAAGCGGCTGCTCAAGAAGATCGTGATGTCCTCCACGTATCAGCAGGCGAGCGAGACGCGTCCGGCGCTTGAGACGATCGATCCCGAAAATCTGCTGTTAGCCCGTGCGCCGCGCTACCGGATTTCCGCCGAGATGATCCGCGACAACGCCCTTGCGGCGAGCGGACTATTGAGCCGGCGTATTGGCGGATCGGGCGCCAAGCCGTACGACTTGGCGGAGTCGTTCAAGCCGATTGGCCATGACAAGGGCGAGGGTCTGTATCGCCGCAGTGTGTACACATTTTGGAAACGAACCGGCCCGGCGCCAGTGATGATGGCGCTCGATGCCAGCAAGCGCGATGTTTGTCGGGCCAAGCGTGAAACCACCGCGACGCCGTTGCAGGCGCTAGTGCTGCTAAATGGCCCGCAATTCGTCGAGTCGGCGCGAACGCTCGGCGAGCAAATGGTGCGCGAGCACGACAACAACGTCGGCGCGATGGTGCGTGACACATTCCGCACGCTGACCAGCCGCGAGCCGTCGGGCCGGGAGATGGTACTGCTGCGCCGGCTGCACGATGAGCAGTTGGCTATTTTTGAAAAGGATGTCAAGGCTGCGGACGCATTTTTGAGCGTGGGCGAAAGCCGCTTGGCCAACGATTTGGCCAAGCCGCGGATCGCCGCTGCGGGCGTATTGGCCAAGGCATTGATGAACTTTGACGAGTCGGTCGTGAAGCGGTAGGTTTTGCTGAAAATGAAAACACCAATTTGCACAGGGTTTGAATCGACCGCCGGGATAAGCCGGCGCGGTTTTCTGAATTCGTTTGGCATGGGGCTGGGCGGCATCGCGCTGGGCAACCTGCTTCAGCCATGCGTATTGTCAGGTGCGCCTGCGGGCCGTGGTGTGCTGGGTGCACCGCAATTTGCACCCAGGGCCAGACGTGTCATCTATCTGTTCCAAAGCGGTGGGCCGTCGCAGCTCGACATGTATGATCCCAAGCCGACGCTGATCGAGAAACACGGCACTGAGCTGCCGGAGGCGATTCGGCGAGGCCAACGGCTCACGGCAATGTCCGGCAACCAGGCGTCACTGCCGCTAGCCAGCTCGCCGTTCAAGTTTGCGCCACACGGCCAGAGCGGGTTGGAAATCAGCGACGTGCTGCCGAACATCTCCGGCATTGCCGATGACTTGTGCCTCATCCGCTCGATGCACACAGAGTCGATCAACCACGGCCCGGGCGTGACACATATGCAGACCGGTTCGCAGTTCCCCGGCCGACCGAGTATTGGTGCGTGGCTCAACTACGGACTGGGCCGCGAGAACGACAACCTGCCGTCTTTCGTGGTGATGGTGACCAAGGGCAAGGGTGGCCAGCCGCTTGTGTCGCGGCTTTGGGGCAGCGGTTTTTTGCCGTCGGAAAATCAAGGGGTGCGTTTTCGTTCTGGCGCGAACCCGGTGCTGCACTTACAGAACCCAGGCGGCATCGGGCGTGACAGCCGCCGCCTGATGCTCGATCGCCTGCGCGAACTACACGAGTTGCAGCTAGAGGGAAACCCCGACGCCGAGATCGAGTCGCGGATCGCCCAGTACGAGATGGCGTTTCGCATGCAGTCATCGATCCCGGAGGTGACCGACATCTCCGGCGAATCGGAGCACGTGCTGCGCGAGTACGGTGATGACGTGAAAAAGCCGGGCACCTTCGCCGCAAACTGCCTGCAGGCACGTCGTCTGGCTGAGCGTGGTGTGCGTTTCATCCAGCTTTACCATCCCGGCTGGGATCAGCACGGCGGTCTGCCGGGTGCTCTACGGACGCAGGCCCGCGAAACCGACCAGCCGTCCGCCGCTCTCGTGCGAGACCTCAAGCAGCGCGGCATGCTCGACGATACGCTGGTGATCTGGGGCGGCGAGTTTGGCCGGACGAACTACTGCCAGGGCGCACTGGGCAAGGATAACTTCGGGCGTGACCATCACGGACGCTGCTTCTCGATGTGGATGGCAGGCGGTGGCGCGAAAGGCGGCACTGTCGTCGGCCAGACCGACGACTACGGCTACAACATTGTGCGGGATGGCGTACATGTGCACGACTTGAACGCGACGTTGCTGCACCTGCTGGGCATCGACCATGAGCGGCTGACATTCCGGTACCAAGGCCGTGACTTTCGCCTGACCGACATCCACGGCGAAGTGGTTGAAGGCGCATTGGCTTAAATCCCAAACGCCGCCTGGCCAAGTGCGCAATTAATGACGGTCCCGAATTACATCTCGATTTTCCGGCTAATGCTGGTGCCGGTGTTCGTCATTTCCCTGCTTGATTTCGCTGACAGGGGCACGGGGCTGAGTTGGTGGACGGCGGTGGGGGCTTTCCTCGTGGCGGTGGTCAGTGACGGAGTGGACGGCTACATCGCGCGGCGCTTCAAGCAGCGCAGTGAACTAGGTGCCTTTCTCGATCCAATGGCGGACAAGCTGCTGCTGGTGTCCGGCCTGGTGGTGCTGAGTTTTTCCTGCGATCATCTCCCGCAACTACCGATCTGGATGATCGGGATGGTGTTCGGGCGGGACCTGTTTTTGCTGCTGGGGTTTTTCGTGATCACCTATTGGTGTGGCAAAATGAAGATTCAGCCGCACTTCATCAGCAAGTGCGCAACAGTGCTGCAGATGTTCGTGGTAGCGTGGGGGGTGCTGGGCGGGAAGGAGCAGTTCGGCCTCGAGACCGATTGGCTGTTTTGGTGGTGCCTCGCGGCGACGGTGTGTACCGGCTCGACGTTCCTGATCTATTTCCCGGCCGGGATGAAGCAGTTGAGGGCGGTGCCGGCCAGCGCCCCGAGCGAGGACCAGTCGCGACGGCTGGTGCGGCTTGATTTCGAGGTTGACCCGTCCACCCGGATGGATGCGAAAACACCCCGCGCCGGGGAGCATGAGGACGCATAAGTCCGTCCGCCAGTCGTTTCTTTTCTTAAAAAGCTTTTGTCACACAGAAGCTGTCGTTAATTTTTGCGCGTGAAGCTCTCAAGGTTGCATGTGGCAATGATGGTGCTGGGCCTGGCCTCGCTTGGCCAAGCGGCGAATGATGAATTCGACGAGTCGGTGGCCGTGCTGCGAGCCGTTGGCGGCGAAGGGCAGGGCAATGAGGCTGCCGGCCGGGCATTGAAGCACCTGGCCAAGGGCGGTGTCGACACGCTGCCGGCGTTGCTTGCGGCGATGGACGGCGCGAATCCGTTCGCGGCGAACTACCTTCGCGGCGCGGTCGAGGTGATCGCCGGGGACGCCTTGGCCAAGGGCGGCGAACTGCCGCTGGTCGAGCTGGGCGAGTTTCTCCTCAACAGGAGCCACGACACCAAGCCACGCGCGCTGGCCTTCGAGTTGATCCGGCGGGTGGATGTCAAGGCGGCCGAGCAGCTCATCCCCGGCCTTCTTGGTGACCCGAGCGTGGATCTGCGCCGCGAAGCTGTCGCCCGGTTGTTTGGCCAAGCGGAGGGTTTGGTCAAGGCCGGCAACAAACCGGCCGCCGTGCTGCTGTACAGGCAGGCGCTCGATGCCGCCCGTGATCTCGACCAGATTCAGGCCGTCGCCGGTGCCCTGCGGGAGCTCGACCGCAAGGTCAACTTGACACGGCACTTCGGTTTTCTCGTGGACTGGCAGATGGCCGGGCCGTTTCACAACAAGGATCGCGCCGGGTTCGCGGCGGTGTTTGGGCCGGAGAAAAACGCGGCCTTGTCGGTGACGTACGACGGCGTGAAGGGCAAAGTGAAGTGGCAGCCTTACTCGACCGACGACGAGTACGGGATGGTGGATTTCAACAAGCCTTACGGCGACCTCAAAGAGGTCACCGGCTACGCGCAAACGGAGTTCGTCTCCCTCACCGACCGGCCGGCCGAGCTACGGTTGGGCTGCAAGAACGCATGGAAAATCTGGCTCAACGGTGAGCTGGTCTTTGAGCGGGACGAATACCACCGGGGCATGCGGATCGACCAGTACCAACTGCCGGTGCAGTTGGAAAAGGGAAGCAACACGATCCTTGTGAAGGCCTGCCAAAACGAGCAAGTGGAGGATTGGACGGTGCAGTGGCAGTTTCAGTTGCGCGTGTGCGATGCGACCGGCACGGCGATTCATTCCGCTGCGAAAAAGAATCCCGAGGTTGCCGTCAAGTAATAAAAAATCATGAAAAAAGTACTACTCACTTTCACATTTGCTGCCTTGGCCAACGGCTTGGCGGCGGGCGACTGGCCCGGCTTTCGCGGGCCGCTAGGCAACGGTGTCTCGGATGAAGTCGAGCTGCCGATTGCGCTTGACGCGAAGAAGCACATCGCGTGGCGGATCGACCTGCCGGGCCGGGGACTCTCGAGCCCGCTGGTCGTCGGCAACCGCGTCTTTGTCACCGCCAGCGGCGGCACGCGGCAGGACCGGTTGCAGATTCTCTGCCTCAATGCCGTCGACGGCTCCGTGATTTGGCAGCGCCAGTTCTGGGCGATGGGCAGCACGGTGTGCCACGACAAAACCAGCATCGCCGCGCCCACCCCGGTGACGGACGGTAAGCTGCTGTTCGCGCTTTTTTCCTCCAACGACCTGTTCTGTCTCGACCTCGACGGCAATCTCCAGTGGCTGCGCGGCTTGACGGTTGATTATCCCAACGCCCGCAACAGCCTGGGCATGGCATCGTCGCTTGTGCTCACCGGTGGGGTGCTGGTCACGCAGGTGGAGAACGACAGCGAGTCATTCACGGCCGGGTTGAGAAAGGAAAACGGGGCGAACCTGTGGAAGCTCAGCCGTCCGAAATCGTCCAACTGGACCACGGCCACGGTTCAGAAAACCAAGTCCGGGGCGGAGTCGGTGCTGCTGCAGTCTGGCAAGGGTATTCACGCGGTGAACCCGAAAACCGGCGAGGTCGCCTGGCATTACGCCGACGGTGCATCGACGATCCCGTCGAGTGTGCTGGCTGGCGGCGTGCTGTACGTGCCCTCGCATGGGGTGACGGCGCTGGAGTTGGCGGACGACGGCAAGTCGTTCAAGCAGAAGTGGCGCTCGTCGCGGCTGCGCCCCGACACAGCCAGTCTGCTCGTGCATCGCGACCGGGTGTACAGTCTCAACAGCGCCGGTGTGCTGGGCTGTGGTGACGCGGCCAGCGGCCAGCGGCTTTGGCAACTGCGTCTCGACGGGCCGTTCGGCGGTTCGCCCGTGGTGGCGGACAACCACCTGTACGCCTTCAACGAGGAGGGCATGGCGCAGGTGGTGGATTTGTCGGCGCCGGAGGGGCGCATTGCCGGCCAGATGGAGCTGGGCGAGATGATCCTGTGTTCCCCGGCGGTTTCGAACGGAGCCATCTACGTCCGGAGCAACGAGCGCATCTGGAAGATCGCTCGCAAGACACAGCTTTGACGGTGAGCGGTGAGTAGTGAGCGTTGATGAAAACTTGAAAGTTGAAACTTCCGAGGGGGTGCGGGGTCTCCGACGCGGAGTCGAGCAAAACCCCGACGACGCCAATGCCCATCTGCTGCTTGGCAGCGCGCTGGCCGAGGCCGGGCAACCGGCGGAGGCGCTTGGCCATTTGCAGCGCTCGGTGAAACTCGACCTGTCGCTGGTTCGCGGCCACATCCGGCTGGGTAACCTCCTGCGCGAGTTCAGCCGAACCGGCGAGGCG
>CAJWEP010000060.1 GCA_913030945.1 uncultured Verrucomicrobiota bacterium | reverse complement strand
ACTTTTTCAACTCGTCCACGGTCTTCGCCGTGGGTTCCATAATGTCAATCAACCGTTTGTGGGTACGCTGCTCGAACGTCTCGTGCGCCTTTTTGTCAACGTGCGGGGAACGGCCCACGGTAAACCGCTCGATGCGGGTCGGCAATGGGATGGGGCCAGCTACTTGGGCGCCGGTGCGCTTGACCGTCTCGACGATGTCGCCGGCCGACTGGTCGATCACCCTGTGATCATAGGCCTTGAGACGAATTCTGATGCGGTTTTTTTGCATGACTGTGTGCTTTAAGTGCGCGCCGGTTTCTTGCTGCTGCCGCTGACGATCTCCTCGGCGATGCTGCCCGGCACTTGTTCAAAACTAAATGGCTCCATGGAGTAGGAGGCGCGGCCCCTCGACAATGACCGAACCGCCGTCGCGTAGCCAAACATCTCAGCCAGCGGCACTTCGCTTGTCACGGTGCAAAGCTGCTTGGCGTCGGTCTCCATGCCGAGGATTTTGCCGCGGCGCCGGTTCAGGTCGCCCATGACGTCGCCCTGATATTCATCGGGCGTGACCACCTCGACCTTCATGACCGGCTCGAGCAGGATTAGCTTGGCCTTCTTGCAGGCTTCCTTGAAGGCGAAGATGCCGGCCATCTTGAACGCCAGTTCGTTCGAATCGACTTCGTGGTACGAGCCGTCGACCACCTCCACCCTGACATCGACCAGGGGGTAGCCGGCCAGCACGCCACCAGAGATCGCTTCCCGGATGCCGGCATCCACCGCGGAGTGGTACTCCTTCGGGATGACCCCGCCGACGATCTTGTTCTCGATCTCGACGCCCTTGCCGCGCTTGTTGGGCTCAATGTTGACAATGGCATGGCCGTACTGACCGCGTCCGCCGGACTGGCGGATGAACTTGCCCTCGCCCTCGGCGGGCGCCGTGATGGCTTCACGGTAGGAAATCTGCGGTGCCCCGACGGTGGCCTCCACCTTGAACTCGCGCATCAACCGGTCCCGGATAATGTCCAGATGCAGTTCGCCCATGCCGGCGATGATCAACTGGCCGGTTTCGTCGTTGGTGAAGACACGGAACGTCGGATCCTCCTCAGCCAGGCGCTGCAATGCCTCGGACATCTTGTCGCGATCGGCGCTGGAGTTGGGCTCGACCGCCATCGAGATGACCGGTTCGGGGAAGGTCGGCGGCTCGAGCATCACGTCGAGTACCTTGTCGCAGAGCGTGTCGCCGGTGGTAACGTTGCGCAGCCCCACGATCGCAGCGATGTCACCGGAGTAAACGGCATTCACATCGGTGCGCTTGTCTGCCTGAAGCATGATCAGGCGGCTGACGCGGTCGCGTTTGCGTGTGCGCGGATTGTAGATGGTGTCACCCTTCTTGAGTTGGCCGGAGTAAACGCGGATAAACACCAGCTTGCCCACGAACGGATCGGTCCAGAGCTTAAAGGCAAGCGAACAGAAATTGCCACTGTCATCCGGCTCCACGACGACTTCCGTGGTTTCGTCATCCGCCTCGACGGCCGTTGCGGCGGGCACCTCGACCGGTGAAGGCAAGTAGTCCACTACCGCGTCCATGAGCGGTTGCACGCCCTTGTTCTTAAACGCGGAGCCACCCAGGACCGGAACAAATTTCAACTCGCACGTCAGGCGGTGGATGGCCTTCTTGAGTGTTTCGGGAGCGATTTCACTGTCCTCCAGCACCATCTCAGCCACTTGATCGTCGAGGTTTGACACTGCGTCGATGAGTTGCTCCAAGGCCATCCCGGCGTCGACTTTGAGGTCTTCCGGGATATCCTTGATGTCGTACTTGACGCCGGTCTCATCGGACGGATCGTAAACAATGGCTTTCTGGTTCACGACGTCGATGACGCCCGAGAGCTTGTCCTCCGCACCGATGGGAATGCCAACCGGGTGCGCCTCGGCACCGAGCTTGGTTCGCAGGTCGTTGAGGGCCTTGTTGAAGTCGGCACCGGTGCGATCCATCTTGTTGATGAACGCGATCCGGGGGACGTTGTACTTGGTGGCCTGCCGCCAGACGGTCTCGGACTGGGGCTGCACGCCGGCCACACCACAGAAAACAGCCACCGCACCGTCAAGTACGCGCATCGAGCGTTCCACCTCCGCGGTGAAGTCCACGTGGCCGGGGGTGTCGATGATGTTGATGCGATGGTCGATCCCCGTGAATAGCTTGGCCAAGCCCTCATCCTGCTGTTTCCAGAAACAGGTGGTGGCGGCGGAGGTGATGGTGATCCCGCGTTCGCGCTCCTGCTCCATCCAGTCCGTGATTGTGTTCCCGTCGTGAACCTCGCCGATCTTGTGCATGAAACCGGTGTAGTAGAGGATCCGCTCCGTGGTCGTGGTCTTGCCGGCATCGATGTGGGCAGCGATACCAATGTTCCGAGTCCGCTGGAGCGAATACTCCCGGTCAGGCGAGTTGATGTTCGTGTCCTGTTCCAATGTGGCTGTCATTTACTTTGTAACAAATAAAACCATCTAAAAAACCAAGCTATTTCAGAGAGCGTCTCATCCGCGTATAAACCGTCGGACGCCGACAACTTGGCCAAGCGCTTGGCCAAGCCGACTCTTTCTTTCTACCAACGGAAGTGCGCGAAGGCCTTATTTGCCTGAGCCATCTTGTGCATCTCGTCCCGCTTACGGATGCAGCTTCCCTGGCCTTCGCTTGCATCCCGGATTTCTGTGGCCAGGGCATCCTTCATGGGCACTCCCTTGCGGGCCTGTGAAAAACTCACCATCCAGCGCAGCGCCAGAGCCGTCTGCCGGCTGCCGCTGATCTCGAGCGGGATCTGGTAGGTCGCCCCGCCGACACGCCGCGACTTGACCTCAAGCCGGGGCCGGGCGTTGCCAACGGCGCGCTCCAAAATTTCCAGCGGGTCGCTGCCCTGCTTTTCCGCAGCCAGCTTGTCGAACGCGCCGTAAATGATTTTCTCGGCCACGCTTTTCTTTCCCTGCCGCATGGTGAAATTCACAAGTAGGGTGACTAACCTGCTCCCGTAGCGGGAGTCCGGCTCGACTTCACGTTTTTCTGCTCTTCGACGGCGTGCCATGGCTGGTTAATATCCCCCCTGAAATTATTTCTTGGCCGCCTTGGGGCGCTTGACCCCATACTTGGAGCGGCTGCGGCGGCGCTTCTCGACCCCGGTGGCGTCCAGGGCACCTCGCACCACATGGTAGCGCACACCCGGAAGATCCTTCACCCGGCCGCCCCGGATCAGGACGATGGAATGCTCCTGCAGCGTGTGGCCCTCGTCCGGAATGTAGGCAATCACCTCGTACCCGTTGGTCAGGCGCACCTTGGCCACCTTCCGCATGGCCGAGTTCGGTTTCTTAGGGGTCCGGGTGTACACCTGCAGGCACACCCCCCGTTTGAACGGACAGTTCTCTAGCGCCGGGGAGGTGGTCTTGGACTTCACCTTTACCCGACCTTTTCGGACCAGTTGATTAATCGTCGGCATTCAAAAAAAACGCTGGAGAGGTGCTTTTCAGGCGCCCATCCCTTTAAAAGGGGCGCGGAGCGTATCAAAAACCAATTCTGATGCAACAGGTTTCTTGAACATTTTCCAGACTTATTTGGCCGCCCAGCTTACCCAAGCAGCGGGTTGTCGAAAATGGGCTCCTCCTGCTCCTCTTCCTCGCTCGGGGTCTCGGCGATTTCCTCAGTCATCGGTTTCAGTCGAACGTTGCGATGCAACTCGGTACCCGTCCCCCCTGGAACGATGTGCCCCATGATGACGTTTTCCTTGAAACCTCGAAGCGTATCCACCTTGCCGAGCGTGGCCGCATCAGTCAGCACACGGGTGGTGTCCTGGAAGGAGGCCGCGCTCAGAAAGCTCTCTGTCTCAATCGATGCCTTGGTGATGCCCAGCAACACGGGCTGACCCTCAGCTGGCTGACCCCCCATTTTCTCGATCTTCTCGTTCTCCGTCTCGAAGGTGAGTTTCTCCACCTGTTCCCCCCAAAGGAAGGTGGTGTCACCCGATTCAGTGATGCGGACTTTGCGCAACATCTGCCGGGAGATGGTCTCAATATGCTTGTCGTTGATTGTCACGCCCTGAAGCCTGTACACCTCCTGAACCTCGTTGACCAAGTGATCCTGCAGCGCCTGCGGGCCGCAAACTTCAAGTATCTCGTGTGGATTGACAGGACCCTCGGTCAACTGCTGGCCCTTCTTCAGCATGTCACCCTTAAAAACAATGACATGCTTGCCGATCGGGATGAGGTGCTCTTCCTCCTCCCCGGATTCCACATCGCGAATGATGATCGATCGCTTGCCCCGAACAGTGGGACCGAAATCCACGATGCCATCGATTTTGGAGATCTCCGACCCGTCCTTCGGGATGCGCGCTTCAAACAACTCGGCGACCCGTGGAAGACCACCTGTAATATCCCTTGTCTTGGCAGCCTGGCGAGGAGTCTTTGCGATCAGACTTCCGGCAACAATGGTATCGCCCTCTTCGACGACAACGTGGGCTCCGGAGGGAATTTGATAATTGGCAATGGCCTCGCCCTTGCTGTTCTCAACAATCACCTGCGGATGCAAATCCTCCTTGTAATCAATGATGACCAGTGATTTTTGGCCAGTGGCCTCGTCGTCCTCGTGCTTCATCGTCACCCCGTCGATAATATCGTGGAACTTGATTCGGCCCGGTTTCTCGGTGATAATCGGGGCATTGTAGGGATCCCACTGAATGAACACCTGCCCTTTCTTGACCTTCTTGCCCTCGGGAACGGCAATGATCGAACCGATGACTACATTGTAGCTTTCCAGTTCGCGGCCGTCCTTCTCGTCCATAATCAGTACCATCCCATTCTTGTTGAGGACGATGCTGTTTCCCCCCTCCAACTCCACCTTGCGAATATCCTGAAACTTCACAATGCCCTCACTGCGCGCCTCGATCTGGGGCTGCTTGAACACGGCCGAGGCGGTCCCCCCGATGTGGAAGGTACGCATCGTCAACTGGGTGCCTGGTTCACCAATGGATTGGGCTGCAATGATGCCAACCGCCTCTCCCAATTCAGCCATGAGACCGGTGCCAAGGTTGATGCCGTAACATTTTTGACAGACACCGCGCTTGGATTCACACGTCAGCACGGAGCGGATCTTGACCTGGTCAACACCGGCGTCGTCAATTGTGCTGGCGTGGGCCTCGTCGATGACTTGCCCGGATTCACAGAGGTACTCGTCCGGGTTGACCGGGTTGAGGATATCCTCAGCGGCTGTCCGGCCAACCAAGCGGTCTTTGAGTTGGACGACCTCGTCCTCGCCCTCGTAAATGGCCTGGCGCCAGATTCCATTGGTGGTTCCGCAATCCAGTTCCCTGATGACGATATCCTGTGACACGTCCACCAGTTTCCGGGTTAGGTAGCCTGAGTCGGCCGTTTTTAATGCGGTGTCGGCCAAGCCCTTTCTGGCGCCGTGTGTCGAGATGAAATAATCCAACACGGTCAAACCCTCACGGAAATTGGCCAGGATAGGTTTTTCGATAATATCCCCCGACGGCTTGGCCATGAGACCGCGCAACCCGGACAACTGGCGAACCTGCTGGCGGTTGCCGCGGGCACCCGAGTCAACCATCAACCAGACCGGGTTGAACTCGTCACTACCATGGTTGTCATCGAGCACCTTCAGCATTACGTCTGCGATCTGGTCGGTGCAGTGGGTCCAGATATCGATAATCTTGTTGTAGCGCTCCCCAGGTGTGATGACACCCCGGCGGTACTGCTTATCCACATCGACAATCAGTTTCTCGGCCTTTTCGATCTCCTTGGCCTTTTCCTTGGGGATGATCATGTCGTGCATGCCCATTGAGATTCCGGACTTGGTTGCCGCGGCAAAACCAAGCTGCTTGAGTTCATCCAGCACGCGAACGGTTTCATTCTGGCCGCAAATGCGGTAGCAATTCCAGATGATGTCCCCAAGAGCGCCCTTGTCTACAATGATGTTCGGAAACCCGATCTCTTCGGGCCAAATCTCACTGAAAACAACCCGGCCGACCGTGGTCTCGATGACTTTTTTTTCCCGATCCCCATATGGGGTGTCCTTCTCGAGGTCGGGGTTGGCCAAGCGCACCACATCGTGAATCTTCAACTCGCCATCGTGGTGCGCGAATAAAACCTCCGCCTTGGATCCGAACAGCCGAATTGCTTGTTGTTTCTTGCGCACCACGTCGCGCGGCTTGGCCGTGATGTAATAACAGCCAAGCGCAATATCCTGGGACGGGGTGATGATCGGCTTGCCGCTGGAGGGCGAAAAGATGTTGCTGGTCGCCATCATCAGGTAGCGGGCCTCCAACTGGGCCTCGACTGACAACGGCACGTGCACCGCCATCTGGTCGCCGTCAAAGTCCGCGTTGTAGGCACTGCACGTCAGGGGGTGGAGACGAATGGCCTCACCCTCGATCAAAGTCGGCTCAAATGCCTGGATGGAAAGGCGGTGAAGGGTTGGCGCGCGATTCAACAGAACCGGATGATCCTTGGTCACCTCCTCGAGCACGTCCCAAACCTCGGGTGTCTTGCGGTCGATCAATTTCTTGGCAGAACGAACGGTGTGCACGTAGCCGAGATCCTTGAGCCGACGGATGATAAACGGCTCGAACAACACCAGCGCCATCTTCTTTGGAAGACCGCACTGGTGCAGTTTCAGTTCCGGGCCGATCACGATCACCGAGCGGCCGGAATAGTCCACACGCTTGCCGAGCAGGTTTTGACGAAAACGCCCGCTCTTACCCTTGAGCATGTCGCTCAATGACTTGAGCGCGCGATTGCCGGCACCAGTCACGGCACGGCCGTGCCGGCCGTTGTCAAACAACGCGTCCACCGCCTCCTGCAGCATGCGTTTCTCGTTCCGAATGATGACCTCCGGGGTCTTGAGCGCCAGCAGGTTCTTCAGGCGGTTGTTGCGGTTGATGACACGGCGATACAGGTCGTTCAGGTCTGACGTGGCGAACCGGCCGCCCTCGAGCGGAACCAAGGGACGCAAATCCGGCGGAATCACCGGCAGCACCGTCAGCACCATCCACTCCGGGCGGCTCTTGGACTTGATGAACCCCTGGTACACCTTGATACGCTTGGCCAATTTTTTGCGAATCTGCTTGCTGCGCGTCTGGGTCATGGCGAACTGCAGTTCGTCAACACCCACCTCGAGGTCGATGGCGGCCAAGGCGTCGTGCACCCCCTGGGCGCCAATCTTGGCATCGAAGGCGTCCGGCCCATAGGTTTCCTTGGCATCGCGAAACTCCATTTCCGTGAGAAGCTGGTTTTTTTCCAGCGGCGTGTCGCCGGGGTCCACCACGAGATAATCCTCGTAGTAAATAACCCGCTCAAGGTTGCGTGCGGTGACATCCATCACCAGGCCGATGCGGGAGGGCATGCACTTGAAAAACCAGATGTGGGTTACCGGCACCGACAACTCGATGTGGCCCATGCGTTCGCGCCGTACGCGTGCCTGCGTCACCTCAACACCGCAACGGTCGCAGACCACGCCGCGATGCTTAATGCGCTTGTACTTGCCGCAGGAGCATTCCCAGTCCTTGACTGGGCCGAAAATGCGCTCGCAAAAAAGCCCGCCCTTCTCCGGCTTGAATGTCCGGTAGTTGATGGTCTCAGGGTTCTTGACCTCACCCTTGGACCACGAACGGATAGACTCCGGGGAAGCCACCGCGATGGCGACATGATCCACGCGGTTGACCGTGTCGAGTCCGAGCAACTCTCGTGAGGATTCTGCTGTGTTAATCATCTTTAAATTTCAAGGTTTACGTTGTTCGGTTTATTCGCCTAGCAACAGGCGTGGACGCTCACTTTCTTTCTTCGCCTGGACGACCGGATTGCTGTGACTGACGGTTATATTCAGGCCAAGCGATTGCATTTCCTTGACCAAAACATTGAACGATTCCGGCACGCCGGCCTCCAGCGCATGGTCCCCCTTGACCAGGCTTTCATAAATCCGGGTGCGCCCCTGGACATCGTCTGATTTTACAGTGAGCAGTTCCTGCAGCATGTAGGAGGCGCCATAGGCCTCCAATGCCCACACCTCCATCTCGCCGAAGCGCTGCCCCCCGTACTGGGCCTTGCCTCCAAGAGGCTGCTGGGTAACCAGCGAGTACGGGCCAACGGCACGGGCATGTATCTTGTCCGCCACCAAATGGCCAAGCTTCAGCATGTAGGCGTACCCGACAACCGTTTCCTGATCGAACGGCTCTCCGGTCTGACCATCAAAAAGACGAGCCTTGCCGTGTGCCGGCAGTCCAGCCTCCTCCAAGTACTCCTTGATGCGTCCCTCCTTGATGCCATCAAAAACCGGCGTGGCAATCTTGATCCCGAGTTTATCTGCCGCCCAGCCGAGATGGGTCTCGAACACCTGGCCGATATTCATGCGGGAAGGCACGCCCAACGGATTGAGGATGAAATCCATCGGGGTTCCATCCTCGAGGTACGGCATGTCCTCCTCAGGAATGATCTTGGCCACGACACCCTTGTTGCCGTGGCGCCCTGCCACCTTGTCCCCCACGGACAGCTTGCGCTTGGAGGCGATGAAAACCCTTACCGACTTGATCACACCCGAGTCGATCTCATCACCGGCAGCCACGCGCCCTACCTGTTCCTTGTGCTTGGCCTTCAGGTCGTCAAACTTCTTGGTGAAGCCCCCTATAATCTCAAGAATCTTGTTCTTGATCGGCGAGGGATCGATGGAGATCTGGTCATAGACCTGTGACAGTTGGCGGAGCAGTGTCTTTGTGATTTTTCGATTGGCGGGGATGATAACATCTCCCGTCTCGGAATTCTTAACGTCCAGCGGGATTTTCTCGCCAAGGAGGATGTTGCTCAGGTTTTCAGTCAACTGCTCGTGAAGGCTGTTGAGTTCCTTCTTGTAGTCGTCCTCAAGCTGCTTGGCCTGTTTCTTGGCCTCGTTTGCGGCAGACTTGAGCCCCTTGTCGCTTTCCTTCTTGGAGGAGATTTTCACCCCCATCACCTTGCCAAACACGCCCGAGGGCACTTTCAGTGAGGAGTCTTTCACGTCGGCGGCCTTCTCCCCAAATATGGCCCTCAGGAGGCGTTCTTCCGGGGCCAGTTCGGTTTCGCTCTTGGGCGTTATTTTGCCCACCAGGATATCTCCCGGTCCGACCTCGGCACCGACCCGAATGACACCATCCATATCGAGGTTGTTCAGGGCTTCCTCGCCAAGGTTGGGTATGTCCCGCGTGATTTCCTCCGGGCCAAGCTTGGTGTCGCGGGCGTTGACCTCGTACTCGCCGATGTGGATCGACGTGAAAACATCATCCTTAACGATGCGTTCACTGATACAGATTGCGTCCTCGAAATTGTATCCGTTCCAGGGCATGTAGGCAACCAGCACGTTCTTCCCGATGGCCAGTTCCCCGCTGTTCGTGCAGGGGCCATCCGCAATCGCATTACCCTCCTTGACCTTGTCCCCAACGGAAACCAGAGGCTTCTGGTTGATACAGGTGCCGGCATTGGACCGGTGATACTTGCGCAGCGTGTACACCCAGCACCCTTCCTCCGGGCGATGCTTTATCTTGCGCCGGTTCTCGGGAAGTTTGCCCGTCTTGGTGATCACGATTTCGTCCCCAGTCACGGAGGCCACCACTCCGTCCGCCTCAGATTTGAGCAACGCGTGCGAATCCTGTGCCACCTTGGTCTCCATCCCCGTGGCGACGAGCGGCGACTCGGTCGTCAACAACGGAACGGCTTGGCGCTGCATGTTCGACCCCATCAAGGCCCGGTTAGCATCATCATGCTCCAGGAAAGGTATCAGGCTTGCTGCCACGGACACCAGTTGCTTGGGAGACACGTCCATGTAATTGACCTTGTCCGGCGGCATATCCACAAAGTCCGCCCGGAAACGGCAGGCCACCTGTTCAGTGGTGAAATTGCCATTGCTGTCGATCGGCTGGTTTGCCTGAGCAATGAAGTATTTCTCCTCAACGTCGCCGGTCAGGTAATCGACTTTGTTGGTCACCCTGCCCTTCACCACCTTGCGGTAGGGGCTCTCGATAAAACCAAAATTGTTCACTCGGGCAAACGTGGCCAAGCTGGCGATCAATCCGATGTTGGGGCCTTCCGGCGTCTCCACCGGACAAATGCGGCCGTAGTGGGAGGGATGAACATCCCGGACCTCAAACCCAGCGCGTTCGCGGGACAAACCGCCCGGGCCAAGCGCGGATAGGCGGCGCTTATGGGTCAGCTCCGCCAGCGGGTTGATCTGATCCATGAACTGCGACAACTGGCTCCGGCCAAAGAAGTCCCGCACGACGGCAGACAGGGCCTTGGGGTTGATCAGCTTGGCCGGGGTCATGGTGTCCAGTTCCTGATCGAAGAGCGTCATGCGCTCCTTGACCAAGCGCTCAGTGCGGGCCAGGCCGACCCGGCACTGGTTGGCCAGCAGCTCGCCCACGGTGCGGATGCGGCGGCTGCCCAAGTGGTCGATATCGTCAATGGTGCCGTCCCCCAGCTTGAGACGAAGCAAGTACTTGGTCGCATCGACCAGGTCCTCCTTCATCAGCGTGCGGGAACCGTCCACCCCCTTGAGGTCGAGTTTCTGGTTGATCTTGTAACGACCCACACGGCCCAGATCGTAGCGCTTGGGATCGAAGAACAAACGCTTGACCAGAGCGCGCGCATTGGCAGGAGTCGGCGGATCGCCGGGCCGCAACCGCTTGTAGATTTCCTTGAGGGCATCCTCCTCGTTGTGGGCCGGATCCTTGGCCATGCAGCGAATAATCAGCCCGTTGTCGCTCGTCACATCCACGATCTGGATTTTCTTGACGCCCAGCTCGCTCACCCGCTTGACCACCGCCTTGGACAGCGGCTCGAACGCGCGCGCCACGACGATACCCTTCTCCGGCTCCACGAGGTCGGTGATCAACACCTTGTTATCGAGGTCATCCATTTTCAATGCCTTCTGGGTGGAGACCTCCTGAATCTTGTAAAAAGTGTTCAGCAGGGATGCATCGCTGCTGGTGTCCTGCCCCTCGAGGAAATTAATGGCTCGCAGGAAGGTGGTGATCAGGAATTTGCGGCGGCGCTTCTTCCGGTCGAGATAGACATACAACATGTCGTTGGTGTCAAACTGCGCCTCAAACCAGGAACCCCGGTCCGGGATGATCCGGAAGGAGTGCAGCATCTTGCCGTTCGGATGGCGGGAGGCCTCGAAGGCTACACCCGGTGACCGGTGCAATTGGCTCACGATCACACGCTCGGCCCCATTGATGACAAAGCTGCCCTGTGGGGTGATGAGCGGCACCTCGCCCATGAACACTTTTTCCTCCTTGGTGCCTTTTTGATCCTTGAGCCGGAAGATGACGTGGAGCGGCGCACCATAGGTCTGGCCCTCGTCGATGCACTTGAGCCAGTCCATCTTGGGCGCGCCTATCTCGTAGTGGCAGTACTTGAGCACGACTTTCTCGTCGTAGCTCGTAACGGGGAAGATTTCGTTGAACACCGCCTCCAAGCCGATGTTCTCACGTTTACCCGGGCTGATCTCCGTCTGCAGGAACTCGTGATACGAGTCCACCTGAATTTCGATCAGGTTGGGCGGAGAAATGATTTCCTTGATTTTGCCGAAGTTGATGCGGCCGTTCGCTTTGTTAGGCATCGATTATGTCGAGGTTTGTCGGGGCCGGTCGGTTACCGGGGGATCCATGAACACACAAAAACTGGCAACACACTCCCCCACCCTTGCGGGGGGCGTATTCACCCTCAATAGACAGTTGGTTCTTAAAACCGTTTAAAAAAATATTTATTCCCAAAAGCAGGAAATGCATTGGCCAAGGGGCGTTGCCGCCCCCGGGTCCAATTGCCGTTACTTGAGTTCGATGGCTGCGCCAGCCTCCTCAAGTTTTGCCTTGGCGGCTTCGGCCTCATCCTTGGTCACGCCTTCCAAGACGGGTGTCGGGGCGCCTTCAACCAGGCCCTTCGCCTCGGCCAAGCCCAAACCGGTCTTGACGGCGCGCACAGCCTTGATGACCTGAATTTTCTTGCCGCCGTCACTCACCAGGACAACGTCAAACTCAGTTTTCTCCTCAGCCGGGCCGGCATCCGCGCTTTCACCGCCGCCTGCAGCCGCGACCGCAACCGGGGCAGCAGCGCTGACCCCCCATTTTTCTTCCAGTTCCTTGACCAGTTCAGCGGCCTCAAGGACCGTCAAACCGCTCAACTCTTCCACTATTTTTACTATGTCTGCCATTGTTTTATTAGTTTCTTCGCCCCCGGAGCCCCGGTGATTTAAGTGCGCGGACCGCGCACCGACGAGTTACTGTTGTTTATCCTCCAGCGCTTTGTGCGCGGAAAAAATTCAAATCCAATCATGCTTTGTTTTCGTCAAACTTGGCCCGGACAATCCTTGCCAGGCTCGCGCCCGGCTCAGCCAGGGTACGCACCAGTTGCCCTGCCGGTGCCTGCAGCGTGCCCAGGAGCTTGGCCCGCATCCCGTCCAGCGACGGCAGGTCGGCCAGCGTCTTAATCTGGTCCGCGTCGAGCCGGTCATTGTCGATAAAGCCGAAGTGCCACTCCGGCTTTTCAAATTCTGCCCTGAAATTCTTCAGGGTTTTTGCGGCGCCGGTGATCTCCCCCTCGCCGGTGACCGCCGCCAGTTGGCCGGTCAGCGCTTGACCAAGGTCTTCAATCCCGGCTTCCTTGGCTGCCGTCCTGAATATCGAGTTCTTGAAGACATGCACCTCCGCACTGGCATCGGCCAAGCGATTTCGCAATTCCTCAAACTGAGTAACCTTCAACCCCTCGTAGTTCACCACGATGAAGTAGGGGCTGGCGTTCAGTCGCTCAACGTATTCTTTTGTGATTAGCTTCTTTTCTTCGCGCATCGGTTTTCCTTTCGTTTCCGGGTCAGGCGGCCTTCAGGGCTTCACGCAAATCCAAGGGAATCCCCGGGCTCATGGTTGAGGAAAGCACGCAGTTTTCGATGTAACGGCCCTTCGCCGCAGACGGCTTGGCCTTGATGATCGCGTCGATTATGGTTTGTGCGTTCTCCACAATCTGTTCCGGCTTGAAGGAGCTTTTTCCGGCCAGGACCTGAATATTAGCTCCCTTGTCGAGCTTGTACTCAACCCGGCCGGCCTTGACCTCCTGAACTGCCTTGGCGGTGTCATCTGTCACCGTGCCGGTCTTGGGGTTGGGCATCAGGCCGCGAGGCCCGAGAACCCGGCCCAGTTTGCGCACTTCGCCCATGGCCTCCGGCGTGGCTATGGCCACGTCGAAACCGGTCCAGCCGCTGGTCACTTTCTCGATGTATTCCTCAAAGCCGACGTATTCGGCCCCGGCCTTCTTGGCGGCCTCCAACGCGCTGACTTCCTTGGCAAACACCAGCACTTTGACCTCCTTGCCGCTGCCGTGGGGCAGTCGCACGGTGCCGCGGATCATCTGATCCGTCTTGCGCGGGTCGATGGTCATCTTGAAGGCCAGCTCAACCGACTCGTCAAACTTAGCCTTGGGAAATTTTCCGACCAACTCGGCCGCCTCGGCAACAGAGTATCGCTTGCCGGCCTCCACCAGTTCCAACGCTTTCCTGTATCGCTTGCTTTGTTTTTTAGGCATCTTTTTTGGCGCGGTGCAACCGGGCCGCGAGGCCCTCCCGCTGTTGGGGTTAATTCACGACCTCGAGCCCCATTGACCGGGCGGTGCCGGCAATCATGTTGACCGCCATCTCCGGATCGCGGGCATTCAAATCCTCCTTCTTGGCCTCGACGATCTCAAGCAGCTGGGCCTTGGTCACCTTGCCAACCTTGGTCTGGTTTGGCTCACCCGAGCCGGAGGCAATTCCCGCCGCCTTTTTCAGCAGCACCGCCGCCGGGGGCGACTTGGTGATGAAACTGAAGGACTTGTCCTTGTAGACAGTGATCACCACCGGGATGATCAGGCCGGCCTTGTCCTTCGTCGCCGCGTTGTATTGCTTGCAGAACTCCATGATGTTCACGCCCTGCTGGCCAAGCGCGGGGCCGACCGGCGGGGCGGGGTTCGCCTGGCCTGCAGGGATCTGCAACTTGATGTAGCCTGAAATTTTCTTTGCCATTGTTCTGTTTTTCTATCTGTAAAACTTGCCGCTTGGCCAAGCGCTCTGCGCCTAGCCCTTGTCGACCTCCCAATACTCGACATCCACCGGTGTGTTGCGGCCGAAAATATTGACGGTCACCTTGAGCCGTCCCTTTTCGGGATCAATCTCCTCCACGATGCCGTTGTTCCCCTCAAACGCGCCGTGGTTTATTTTCACAGTTTCGCTAACTTCAAACTCCACCTTGGGCCGCTCCAGATCCTCCGAGTCGGCGATCCGGCTCTTGATGTCCTCGATTTCGGCATCCGGGGTCGGTTCCGGCCGGTCGCCCCCAACAAATCCGATCGCCCCCGGCGTGTCCTTGATGAAGTTCATCGGCTCGGAGATGACCTTGTGATCCTCATCACGAAGTCGGACATGGATGAACACATAGCCCGGGAAAAGCTTTTTCGTGGACACCTTCTTCTCGCCGCCGCGCACATCCACCACCTTCTCCTTGGCCACGAACACCTCGTTGATGTACTCACCCACCTCCTCCACATCAACGCGCTTGTTGATGCTGTCGAGCACCTTTTGTTCCTGCCCCGACAAGGTATGAATGATGAACCACTCGTGCGCCATAACGGATCAACTCAACCTGTGGCCCCGGCGCCGCCAAGCCATTTCAGGAGGACCTCCTGAATCATGAAGCCCCCCAGGAGCAAATCTGCCAGAAACGTGAACGT
>CAJWEP010000059.1 GCA_913030945.1 uncultured Verrucomicrobiota bacterium | reverse complement strand
TCAGCTTGGTTACTATGAAGGTGAATTTCCTGGTAATGTCCAGCGTGGCCTTGGTAGCCATCTGTTCCTCTTGGGCGATAGTAAAGAAGCCGGCGGAACTTGAGGAGCAACGCAACAAGCACTGGGCGTGGCGCGAACTGACCGACCCGAAGCCGCCCCAGGTGAAGAATGGAAAGTGGGTTCGAAACCCAATCGACCGCTTCGTCTTGGCCAAGTTGGAGGAAAAGGGGTTGGCGCCAAGCCCGGAAGCTGATGCTCGCATCCTGTCCCGGCGACTACATTTCAATTTGCTCGGCGTTCCCGACGTGGTCGACGACAAGGACAAGACGTTCGAGGAAACGGTGGACGAACTCCTCGCCTCCCAGCATTTTGGTGAGCGCTGGGCTAGGCATTGGCTGGACGTTGCCCGCTTCGCTGAAAGCCATGGGTTCGAGCAGGACTACGACCGGCCCCATGCCTACCACTACCGCGACTTTGTCATTAAGGCGTTCAACCGGGATATGCCCTACGACCAATTCATCCGCTGGCAGATTGCGGGCGACGAGATCGCCCCTGACGACTCGCTCGCCCTCAGCGCCACGGGCTTTCTCGGGGCCGGTGTGTTCCCGACCCAACTCACAGAGAAAGAGTTCGAGACTGCCCGCTATGACGAACTGGACGACATGGTCAGCACGACGAGCATGGCTTTCCTTGCCTTGACCGTCGGGTGCGCCCGATGCCACGAACACAAGTACGATCCGGTTGAAAGCGAGGAATACTACAATCTCATCTCCACTTTCGCCCACACCATCCGCAGTGAAATCGATGTCCCCGTGAACTCATCCAGGGAACAAGGCGAGGTCATGGCCAAGTGGGAAAAGGAACGCGCCGCATTAATCGCCGATCGAGGCAAGTTCGAGCGAGTGGAATTGCCCAAGCGCTTTGATGCATGGTTGCTTGACCCGCCTGAAAACAGGTCCACTGCATCCGCATGGGCCATCTTGGACAACGCGGAACCCAAGTCGCTCGAAGGAGCCACCTTCACCGTCCAGGAGGACGGTTCCTTCCTTGTTTCAGGAAAGAACCCTAAAGACGACCGCTGGGAAGTGACCTCCGAGGTGATGCTACCCAAGGTGACCGCACTCCGCATCGAGGCGCTGACCCACAAGTCGATGAAACGCAACGGGCCAGGTCGGGCTGGCAACGGAAACATTGCCCTCAGCGACGTCCGCGTGTTCGTCAAGAAAACCGGCGAAAAGGGAAAGGGCAAAGCCGTCAAGCTGGTCAATCCGCGAGCCGACCACCAACAGAACAGGACCAACCTCTCCATCGCTTCCTCCATCGACAAGGACAAGCGCAAGACGGGTTGGGCAGTGGACGGTCAGATCGGCAAGAATCATGTCTGCGTGTTCGAGTTCGCCGAACCGGTGGAAAACGAGGGTGGCTCCGAATTCACCTTCGAGCTGGATTATTTCGTCAATACCAGCCACGTCATTGGGCGACCCCGCTTCTCGGTTTCCTCCCAACTGGCTCCGCCCCTGAAGGCGGGAGACCAAAACCCGGTGATGGCCGCCTTGTTCAAGGCAGTGGGTCAACCCGGTGGCGTGGAGGCTCTTGACGAGAAGGAACGGACCACCCTGCGCGGCGCCTACCGCGAAATTGACCCGAAATGGAAGAAGTTGAGCGCCAAGATCGCCGCCCACGAAGACAGGAAGCCCCACCTGAAAAAAATCAAGATGATGGTGTCCAGCGAAGGCTACAAGCCGATCAAGCACCATGCGGACGGGCGCGGATATCCCCATTTCTACAAGGAGGTGTTTTTTCTGGGCCGCGGAGACCCGAACAAAAAAGGCAAGGCGGTTGCGCAGGCCTTCCTGCCCCTTTTCATTCGCAATGGAAAGGACTCGTCGCATTGGCAGGCCCCACGACCCGCAGGTGTCCGCACCTCCCACCGGCGGGCTGCCTTGGGCAGATGGCTGACCGATGTCGAGAACGGAGCCGGCTACGTTGCGGCCCGCGTCATAATGAACCGTTTGTGGCAACATCACTTCGGCCACGGGCTCGTGACCACGCCAAACGATTTCGGCACCCAGTCCGAGCCACCCACCCATCCCGAGTTGCTCGACTGGCTGGCTTCCCGCCTGATCGAGAACAATTGGCAACTCAAGCCCATGCACAAACTCATCCTGACCAGCTCCGCCTGGCGGCAAAGCTCCGAGTACGTCACGACCAAGGCGGCCAAGGACTTGGGCAACCAATTCCTTTGGCGATTCAACCCGAGGCGCCTCGATGGCGAAGTGATTCGCGACACCTTGCTGGCAGTCAGCGGGCAACTTGACAAGACAATGTACGGCAAAGGCACGCTTGATGAACGGAGTAAGCGCCGCAGTATCTACTTCTTCATCAAGCGCAGCAAACTGATCCCATCGATGCAGCTTTTCGACGCTCCCGAACCACTCGTCAGCCAAGGACACCGGATCAACACGACGATCGCCCCGCAGGCCCTCATGTTCATGAACAGCCCGAACGTTCGACAATACGCCACGGCCTTTGCCCAGCGATTGATCACGGAAGTGGGTGTCGGCAAGGAAAAAGTGGTGACTGCCGGCTACCGCGCCGCCTTGGGGAGAGAACCTGACGACGGCGAACTCGAGGCCACCATCACTTTCCTCGAGAGCCAGAAAGCCGCCTACCAGCAAGCCAAGCAAGCGAATCCGGGCCGCCTAGCCCTGATCGATTTCGCCCAAACTCTCTTCAGCCTAAACGAATTCAGCTACCTGCGCTAACGCCATGAACGATACAGCGATTAACAATTTCCTTTCGCATCCCATGAATCGTCGATCCATGCTGTCGCGCTGCGGCATGGGGTTCGGCGCCCTCGGACTGACCAGCCTTCTCCACGACGAAGGACTGCTTGGGGCGGTCAACCCGCTGGCCCCCAAGCAACCGCACTTCGAGGGCAAGGCTAAATCCGTCATCTGGATATTCGTCAACGGCGGCCCCAGTCACGTCGACACCTGGGACTACAAGCCCGCCCTCGAGAAAATGGACGGCAAGACACTCGATGGGTTCGACCGTTTCACGGGCTTCTTCGCCGATGCCGTCGGCGGCATCCTGAAAAGTCCATTCAAGTTCACCCAGCGCGGCCAGTGCGGGAAATACGTTTCCAGGATTTTCCCGCGCCTCGGTGAACACGTCGATAAAATGTCATTCATCCATTCGGGCTACACGGAGTCGAACAATCATAGCCCGGCCCTTTTCATGATGAATTGCGGCCTGCCCCGCATGGGATTTCCCTGCGTGGGATCCTGGGCCACCTACGGATTGGGCTCGATTGGTCGTGAACTGCCCGCATTCGTCGTCATGAGCGATCCGCTCGGTCGCGGCCTGCCCAAGGGACATGCCGCCAATTGGGGCGCCGGTTTCCTGCCCAGCGTTTATCAGGGCACCCACTTTCGACCAAAGGGCGATCCCATTGACAACCTGCATCGCCCCAAGGAACAGGATACCTCTCGCCAGCGACGCCAACTCGACCTGTTGGCTCAACTCAACCGCCAGGACTACGCCAAACACCCCCACGAGGAAGAGTTGGACGCCCGCATCGAGAGCTTCGAACTGGCCTATCGCATGCAGACTTCCGCCCCCGAGGTGCTCGATCTCTCCAGCGAACCCGAGCACTTGAAGAACCTGTACGGGTTGGGTGTCGGCAAATCCAGGCATTTCGCCGCCCAATGCATGATGGCTCGCCGACTGGTGGAACGGGGCACGCGATTCGTCCAGATTTACTCCGGCGGCATGGAGAACCAGCGCAGTTGGGACGGTCACAACGACATCAAGGGAAACCACACTGGATTCGCCCAGGAGACCGACCAACCCATCGCAGGACTCCTCACCGACCTAGGCCAGCGCGGCCTGCTGGACGATACACTCGTCATCTGGGCGGGTGAATTCGGACGCCTCCCGGTGGCCCAAAAGGCGGCCAAGCCCGGACGCGACCACAATCCCCACTGCTTCACTGCGTGGATGGCAGGCGGCGGTGTGAAGGGTGGTTTTTCCTACGGTCAGTCCGATGAGATCGGCCACAAGGCTGCTGTTGATAAAGTCCATGTCAACGACTTCCATGCCACAATCCTGCATCTGCTCGGCTTTGACCATAAACGCCTCACCTACTACCATAATGGCCTTGAACGTCGCCTAACTGTTGTTGCTGGCGAGGTCATTCGCCCCATCCTAGCATGAGCAACCACTCTTAGCCCGTCATTGTTCGACTCTCCAAAAAGGCATAGAGATAAAAAAATGCCATGTTGATGTTCAGTAAAGCAGGCATCGAGTCTTTCAATGGAACACGGCAATTACTGGCTTTGTTTCTTTCCTTTGGAGTTCTCTTTGCGGCAGCGACTGACACAACTCCCGCCGAAGACACGAGAAATCCGTACAAACCCCGGATTATACGCGACACTTATGGAGTCCCTCATATCATTGGCAAGACATCCGCTGATGTCGGATACGGGCTGGGCAGGGCGCAATGTGAGGATCGGGCAGTCGATGTAGTGTACAACCTGCATGCAGGGAGCGGCCGGCTCGCTGAACTCGCTGGGGAGCAATACTTGGACAGTGACCGGGAGGCCCGACTGTTGCGCAACACTCGCCAGGCAAAACGGGACTGGCCCAAGTTGTCACCCGGGCTTCGCCGATTGGTTGAGGGCTATGTTCATGGCGTCAATGACTGGCTAGCCGCCCACTCAGATGCGATCCCGGTCAAGGTCCAGCCATTCACGCCAATCGATGTGATCGCCTGGCATCGAAAGGTGATGATGCTCTCAACAGTCACCATTGCCACAGCGGATGGGAGTCGCGCCGTGGGAGAATCACATCCCGGCACTCCGCCGGGCCAATCAAACTCATGGGTGGTTTCGGGAAGGAAATCAATCACCGGCAGGCCGCTGTTGTTGATCGATCCGCATTGGCCCATCACGGGTCATTTGCAGTTGTACGAAAGCCGCCTGAAGGGAGGGCGCCTGGATGCTTGGGGATTCACGCTTGTGGGCACGCCCCTGATTGGACTCGGGGCGACACCGGCCGCAGCGTGGACCTTTACTGCTGGCGGCGCGGATTCCTCCGACGCCTACGCGCTGCGAGTCAACCCCGATAATCCTAACCAATACGAATGGGACGGAAAATATGTACCGATGGAGGTTAGTGAGGAGACCCTTCGCTATCGGGATGGGGAGACTATCAAGGAAGTCGCAGAAACCTTCCGGTACACGCGTCATGGGCCGGTCGCCGCCAATAAACAGGGTGAGCTTTACGCGGGACGTCATGGCAACTGGAATCATGCGCTTGCCATGGAACAGTTTTGGAGGATGAACACCGCCCGGAACACTGTGGAATTCAAGGCGGCATTGGCAATGGACCGGCTCAGCTACTTCAATGTCCTCTGGGCGACCACCGAGGGTCATATTGGCTATGTGCAAACCGGTGAAGTGCCCCAGCGTTCCACGACTTATGACTGGGAAAAACGCGTGCCCGGCTGGACCAGCAAGTCCTTTCTCGAGGGCAACATACCTTTTGCGCAATTACCCCAGGTTGAGGATCCACCGACCCATTTCCTCCAGAATTGCAACGTCGCCGCCAATGTCATCACACCCGGATTGGATTTTACAAAGGCGGATTTTCCGCCCGGCGCCCTGTATGGCCATTATGGAGCCTACCGCGCCAGGGGACAGAGAGCCACGTCACTGTTGTCCGGGGCGGCCAAGCTGGACCTTGGTTCAGCCGGGAAGATCGCGTTCGACACCTATGTTCCTCCCGCCGACATTTGGATCCCGATCATCGTCCAGTCGGTTAACGAAACATCCGACAATCCTCGGACAGTCATGAAAGCAACCCGAATTCTGGAGGAATGGGACCGTCACGCGGACGCGAATTCCGCCGGGGCGACAATTTTCCGGTTCTGGAGAATGGCCTGTGATGACCTGAAGGACACGAGGGCGGGAAGGGATGCGTTCCATGTGGACAACAATCGCAAACTCAGGGGGAAGTCATTGATCGCGCTCAACAGGGCCGTCGTAGACCTGAAGAATCGCTACGGTCGAATTGATGTTCCCTGGGGCCAAATAAAACGTCATCAGCGCGGGAGTCAGGAATGGCCTCTGAGCGGTGACGGGCTGGGACGACTCGGTATGGATACATTGCGCGCGACAACTGGGGTGAAATTCAGCAACGACAACAAACTGATCAACCGCGGCGGCCAGTCAACCGTGGCTCTGGTCTTCCTCGGCAAGGAACCGCAAATCCATGCCGTCGTGGCCTTCGGGCAGAGCAACGTGCCTGACAGCCCCCATTATTCCGACCAGGCGCCGCTTTTCGTGAATGGACAACTCCGTCCGGTTCAATGGAATGCCGAGTAGCAATATGCCGTTGTTTTTCCGCTGGAATTGCCCGGTCTTGACGCTCAAGAATGCCGGAACTAATCTCCTCCCATGAAGTCGCACCATCACTTTTCACTTATTTTATGCACTGCCTTGCTGGCATCCTGGAACAGTCCAGCCAACGGAGAGAAGATTTCCGATATCACCCGATATGTCCGCTTTGCGCATGATGATATTGTATCCTACGGAATCCTCGAGAGTGACAAGATCCAGGAGATAAAAGGTGACCTGTTCGGGAAATGGGAAAAGACCGATAAAACCCATGACTTGGGTGAGGTCAAATTACTCGTGCCTTCACGGCCCACGCAGGTCATCGCCATGGCCGGCAACTACAAAAGCCATCTGGGCGGTGAAAAAGGTGGCGTCACGACCATCGTGACGACCACCACGGAAATTACCACCGACGCGAAGGGCGGTTCGACAATCTCCAAACAAGAAACCGAAACTGAAACACGCGTCAGTGGCGAGGTGCCAGAGAAATTCCGATTCCCGCAACCGTTCTTTAAGAGCCCCTCCTGCCTGCTGCCGGACGGCGAGAACATCGTCATCCCACCGGATGCCGGTGCCGTGCATTTCGAGGCAGAAATGGTCATTGTCATTGCTAAAAGGGCGAGAAGTGTTTCGAAAGAACAGGCGCTGGATTTCGTTCTTGGAGTGACCTGTGGGAACGACATCAGTGCACGGGAATGGCAAAAGAACGATGTGCAGTGGTGGCGTGCGAAGGGGTCTGACACATTCGGTCCCTGCGGACCCTGCATCACCTCGGGCCTCGACTACGACAACCTTCAGATGAAGCTGCGCCTCAATGGCAAGGTGATGCAGGATGAGAACACCGGCTATATGATCAACGACGTGCGAACCATGGTTAGTGTCATCAGTCGCCACGTCACCCTGAACCCCGGCGACCTCATTTTCACCGGCACACCCGGCGCGACCTCCGGGATTGAACCCGGCGACACTGTCGAGGTTGAAATCGAGGGGGTTGGGATTCTGCGGAATCGGGTCATCGCTGGCGAATAACCTCTTGGCTCCCGCTGGCTTTCTGCCGTCCTAGAGAAGTAGGCCGGTTAACTTTTTATCTTCTTTACCTGAAGTTTGCTGGCCTTCGAAGGCATGGAGTCGAGCGCGCCCTGCAGAAGTGTGCGTGCTCCATCAGCGTCCTTGTCATCGCCCGCTTTGACCGGCGTTTTTTCATGGCGATCGCTTGTTGCGTAAAGTGTCCCATCACGGTACAGCTTGAAGTGTTGGTTTTGTGCCCAGGCAATTTCCAATCCATTGATGCCCCGGCCGTGGTCCTTGGCAGCTAAAGCGTACTTTGGATAATAATACTGAAAAACCCACTCCCTGGGGTTGCCCGATTGGCCGAGACACTGTGGCCAGAAGCTTCGCCCATCCAGTTCGACATTGGGCAATTTGGCTCCTGTAATTTCAGCAATCGTCGGCATCATGTCTGAGAAATCAACCAAGTCATCACTCTCAACACCAGGAGAAACAGTGCCAGGGCAGTTTATGATCAGGGGCGCATGAGATCCGCCGTCGGTGGCGAAAGCTTTTTCACCGGTGCGTTGTTCCTTTCTGAAAGGATAGGTGAGACTGCGGTGAGTGCCATTGTCGGTGGTAAAAATGACAACCGTATTTTCCCGTAGACCATGGCTCTCAAGCGCATCAATGATTTTACCAACGAGCTTGTCGGCGTACAGGGTCATACCTCTGAAGTTCTCTAGCGCCTTACTTTTTGCTTGTGCGGTTTTACCATCGGTGCCGACATTATCGGGCGTCTTCGGGAAGGGGGAGTGAACGAGCACCATCGGGTAGTAGACAAAGAAAGGCTTGTTCTTGTTCCTCCCTATAAAGTTGATGATGAAATTGGTAAACATATCGGGGCCGTAGTCCCCTTTGCCGGTCTGCAGCAACTTTCCGTCCTGCATGATGCTCGGATTCCAGTAACGCGAACGCTCGGTCCCTGGGTAATTCCACAGACAATAGGTATCAAAGCCGCATGCCGGGGCAAGAGTGCCTCGGTTGCCTCCGTGAAGCTGCCACTTGCCAGCAATAGCCGTAGCGTAGCCTGCCTTTTTCATCATGGTTCCGAAAGTGATCTCGTCCCTGTCCAAGGTTCCGAATTGAACGTAATTCCGAATGCCGTCGCGACCGGTCATTATTTTCACGCGACTGGGGGTGCAAACCGGTTCCGAATAGCAATGATTGAATTTGGCTCCAGTCCGTGCCAGGGCGTCGAGTCGGGGGGTTTTAAAGAAAGTACTCCCGTAGCAACCATAGTTGTCAACTGCTGAATCATCCGCCATTACAAGGATAACATTGTAAGGCTTGTTGGCTTTTACAGCACCCTTGGTGTTCGGCACCAGGAGAAACCCGATTACGGAAAGGAACAGTCGAATCGTGAATTGTTTTGCGTTAAAAACAGACATTGCCCAGAGCAATCCTCTTTTCACTGAAAAGCTTGAATTATTGCAACGGCTTAATCCGAATATTTCTAAAGGCAATTGCCCCGTGATCGCCCTGCAACATGATTGGCCCCGGTTGGTCCACATTCTCATCCAGATGACCACCAGTACTCCGGTCCACCTTCAGGCTATCATGTATTTTGACCCCGTTGAGCATTACGGTGACAAGATCACCACGGATGGTGGCTTCGGCGGTCTGCCATTGACCTGGTTTACGGGAAACAAATTTTGATGGTGCGGAAAAACTGTAAATACCACCATTGCCACCCGAGTTCAGTTTGCCATTCTTGTAGTCATCTAAAATTTGGATCTCATGTCGACCCCGGAGATAGAAACCACTGTTGCTGCCCGCGGGAATCATGTATTCGTAGCGCACAACAAAGTCGCGGAATTTCGAATTGGTGACAATGTCAGTGCCGTGTTTGCCGCTGGGGATTTCATTTACCAGCATGCCGTTTTGCGCGCTCCAACTCTTGAGACCGTCAGTGTTTCGAAGTTTCCAACCGTCAAGGTCCACCCCGTTAAAGAGAGGTTTAAAACCCTCCTTTTTCTCCTTCTGGCTGACGCGATAACGAGTGTCCTGAGGTTCGGAATCCCCCTTAACCAGACCTAATGCCCAACGAATTCCACCAAGAACGTGAGCTTGGTATTTCTCATTCTCCCAAACATCATTTCGATGACCAAGCGACGTATAGAAAATATTGCCATGTCCGACTTTTTTACACCAGGCAATAGGGTAATCCCCGGGCATCCTGCTGTTTGGATGCTTGTCCAGGGTCAGCAAGCCGTGAACACGATTGCGGTGAAAGCTTTTCATCAGGTAAATTTCATCGTGAATCGTGAAGCTTTCATCAAAATGTTGAACGGCAGGATGGCTCAAGTCCTGATTAAGGCACTCGACTGTTGCCTGGGCTCCGTGTGTTTGAAACTCCCCTCCGAGCATATCCACGAAGGCAGGAAACCCATGAAATGTATCACTGCAACTGTGCATTCCGATAAAGGCGTTCCCAGACTTGATCCACTGGACAAAGCCGTCCCTGTCAGGAAGCGGCAGGTCCCCCGTGGTGTTGGCGAAAATTACCCCATCGAGTTTCTTTAACGATTCAAGAGTCATCTTGGTTTTCATGTCCCCGTCGTTACGGACATAATCGACCTCAAAAGCGCCACTGCTTTTCGCCAACTGCCCCAGCACCTTCTCAGCCGTCGGGATGGACCCATGACGAAACCCTTTGGTCACCGTGACTACTAATAGTTTCTTTGGGGCCGCGATGGCTCCGATTGTCATGCTGAGTATCGCCGCCACGCCCAGAATGTGGGAGATGGTTTTATTTGTTGTTTTCATTTTCTTCTTTAAGTGGAAAGCCAAAAAATGCACATAAACCTAACAGTCCGCAAGGAAAATATGATGCCTGTGGGGTTCTTCTCCAATTTGTCAGTACATTCGATTTCAGGTCAATTAATCAAACAACTTGCCGCTTTTCTGTTACTGCGCGCATGCACGGGCTCAGTTGCGCCGAACGCAGGTCAATTTGCCATGCAGAACTGGAATGTCTGGCGGTAAGACGGGTGGGATTAAGTCTGTTAAACACAAAAATAAGCTATCAAGGTAGTTTGCAACGCCTGAATCCGTTAATCGAAAAATCCCGCGAGTTGCATAAAAATTTGTGCACTATTCAATGCCTTGAAGTAAAGGGTATGGAGGAATCCTTCGTTTAGGGGTTTGCCGTTTCTCCTCCAATACCTACACTGGGGTTCATGACCACGCGCGTTGCTGTTCTGGCCCTGTTCCTGGGCCTCGTCAACACCCCAGTTTTTGCGCTGCCGGATTGGATCTGGATTGACAGTTCCACACCCACCAAGGACGTGGTTTTCTATCACAGTTTTGATGCGGATCCTGCTAGGTTGCAATCCGCGCACCTGCGCCTGGTGACGGATTTTACGACCGTAAAACTCACCATCAACGGGCACCAGGGAGGAATTGCCGAGGCGTTCGAGCCGGCCCTGAAGCTGGATGCCTTGCCATTGCTGCTTATCGGGGCCAACGAGATACGCCTCATGGGCAAGACCGCGGGCGGCGCCCCGGCTGTTGCCCTTCAACTTGACCTCATCGACTGGCAAGGCCGGAAGAGGACTGTCGCCACTTCACCCCAATGGCAGACCGCGGCGCCTGGGGCCAGGGTGATCACCAGTGGCGATCTCGGTCGGGAAAAATGGTGGACGCTGCCGCCTCTGGTTATTCAAGAAACCGACGACTACACACAGTGGAAGCGCGCAAGCAATCTCGGAAAGGCAACAGACCCGGCGACCTTCCATCTGTTGCCCGACTACAGGGCCGAGTTGCTCCGCTCAGCGGGAAAGAACGAGGGTTCCTGGGTGAGTATGGCCTTTGATCCCCAGGGCCGATTGACCGTGGCACGGGAGGACAAGGGGCTGACCCGCTATACGCTGTCGAAGGATTCCAGGAAAGTTTTACGGTCGGAAATTATCAATGATGACCTAAGGGAATGTCGCGGGCTGCTATACGCTCATGGAAGCCTCTATGTGAATGCCAATAATTCCGAGGCGCTTTATCGTCTTCGCGACACGAATGATGACGGCGTTTTTGATGAAAATAAATTACTCCACGCCACAAAAGGGGGGGGCGGCCACGGGCGCAATGACCTTGCGCTGGGGGCGGATCAGAAGATCTACGCCATCCACGGTGACTCGGTTCACCTCCCGGAGGGCATACCGGATCGTACATCCCCGTTGCGCCGAAAATTTAATCCGTTCCGTGAAAACGAGGGTCATGTCATTCGCATGGATCCTGACGGAACCAACCGGGAAATCTTCTGTGGCGGATTGCGCAATCCCTACGGCATCGACTTCAACACGGATGGCGAGGCGTTCACTTATGATGCCGATGCGGAATTCGACATGGGAACTCCCTGGTATCGCCCCACGCAGGTCAAGCACCTGAGCAGCGGGGCGGACTTTGGTTGGCGAGCCGTGACCGGAAGCTGGCCACCATATTTCCCGGATCATCCTGACAACACCCAGGCCTCGGTCGATATCGGCAAGGGCTCTCCCACCGGGGTGAAATTTGGAACCAGAAGCCGTTTTCCCGTCGATTACCAGCAGGCACTCTATATCCTCGACTGGACCTATGGACGCATCCTCGCCGTGCACCTCATTCCGCGCGGGTCCAGTTACATGGGCGCAACGGAGGTGTTCCTTCGCGGCCAACCGTTGAACGTCACCGATCTCGATTTCGGCCCGGATGGTGCGATGTATTTTGTCACCGGTGGGCGCAAGACCCAGAGCGGGCTTTATCGCGTGAGTTACACTGGGGCCACTGCGCGGCCTCGCAAACTGAGCGTTCAGGAGAAACGCCGCAACAGGCTGGCTCATGAATACCGTCAACAACGCAGACTGGTAGAGTCATTTCATCGCAAGGCGCAATACACCCGGACTGAAGGACTCTCCGATCCCCGGATCCAGCAAGCATGGAGAATTGCGAGCGAACATAACCCGGAACAGTTGACTCGGTTTCTTTCAGGGGTCGAGAAGGAAAATGCCGCAACGAAAGCCGGATATGACCTTGAGCAATTGACAGCCATAACCAACGCTGCCACGAGCGATCAATTGTTCTCGCTGCTGGGATTGGATGATCCCGCAGCGAAACAGGGAATCCTCTTTGACTACAGGCACTGGGACAAGCTGCCGCTCTCGAGACAGGTTGCGTTCATTGACCTCATTCGCCGTTCCATGGAGCGTCACCAATTCCCTGCTGCCGGGCGTGATCTTGTCCTTGCCACGCTGACCCCGCATTTCCCAAACGGTTCCCTTGCAATCAACCGGGCTCTTGCCCCCCTGCTCATCAAGCTGACACCTCTTACCGCGGTGCCTCAAACCATTGCGCTGCTCGATGCCGATATCGACCAACAGGACGGCCTGTTTTACCTGTACCACTTACGCCATGCCAGGGCCGGCTGGACACCCGATTTGCGACGGACGTTCTTTCGTGCCCTTGGCACCTATGAAACTTTCCTGGGCGGACGCGGGTTGCCGCTGGCATTTAAGAACATCCGTCGCGAGGCACTGGAGACACTGGCCGCGGAAGAAAAAAAGCAATACGCAGGATTCATCTCCCAAAAACCCGCGTTGCCTCCAATGCCCGACTTGACTGGCCGAGGACAGGTCCGCCAATGGAAGGTGAGCGACTTCGAAGGCAAGCTGGGATTCGATGCCTCAAAACGCAGTCTAGCCAATGGTCGAAGGATGTTCGCGATCGCCCTCTGCAGCCGATGTCATCGCTACGGTCGGGAAGGTTACCCCATCGGACCGGACCTGACTCGTGTAGCCAGCCGTTTCAATCGGGACACGTTACTCGGCGAAATCCTGTTGCCGTCCAGGACAATCGCGGAGAATTACCGGACGGTCCTGCTGAACCTCCGGGACGGGCGCCAACTCGCGGGACAGATCATTCCCAACCTCGACTATCGCGCACCCAACCTGCAACTAGCGGAGAATCCGCTGCACCCGGACAAAATCACCCGCATCGCGAAGGAGAATATTATCAACCGTGAGCATTCAGGAGTTTCACTGATGCCACCCGGACTGCTGAATCTGCTTGGCAAGGGGGAAATCCTGGATCTGCTCGCCTGGCTCGAGCGGGGCCCCAAGACAGCTGAAGAGTTGAAAACTGAAGCCAAATGAAACACCTACTGCTCACAGCAATCGCAGCGGTGCTTTTGGCGGGGTGTAAAACTAAGCAGCCGTCAATTCCACCACAGTTGAGCTTAGAGAGAACCTATCCAAGACCCTCTTTCGAGCCGATGAGCCTTGAGAAATACAAGGCAACGCATCCTAACTTGCCTGGGCTTGCCTGTGGCATGGAGAAATTCTTTAATAAATACATCAATGTCTTCGGTGTCACCATTGCGGCGATGCCAAAGACGCCCGTTCCCGAGATTATTCATGCGGCGAAAGTGTACGCTCAACTCATCGACAACGACGAAAACTTCATCCCGGACGACCGGAAAATTTTCGAGTACCATCAGAAGGATCCTGAAGGACGGAATCTCCTTATTGTCTTGGTCGACACCAAGGCACTGGACAATGCGTGGATCGCCTTCGAGCCTGGTCAACCCTTCTGGGTGCCAGCACAGGCGCTTCGTCCCGGGCACTCCGGCGTCGGGCACTCGCGGGACGGCGAATATGACATCGCGGTCGAAGAACTCTTTCACAAGTACGGCAAAGCGCTCCAGAGTGTTTACGCAAAGGATTTCGGTCTGCCTGACGAAGAGGCTGGTGACATGTGGTCGTCGACACTTTCCGATGCTATGGATCGCGCACGCGGAATCGACCGAACGGTGAAACCTGTGGCTGGCAGATGGGTCTACCCGGAAGGCGCCTGGTATACGTACGACGCGACGTCATGCGGTTGGGGATGCCAGGTCGATGAGTACCTGTGGCACATCTGGGCCACGAACATCGGTTACTACGAATTGCTCACAAGGCAACCTGAGGCGCCCAAGGAAGAGGCCAAACCCCGAGGTTGGTGCGAGAACATTCACTCGGAATGGAAGCCATGCACCAGGCAGGAGCTTAAGGAGATGGATTTTGCTGCCTATCAATTAATCAACAACAGAGACTATCAACTGCCCGCCAGGATCCCTTTCGGCGAGTATGGTGGCAACCGGGTCGAATTCCACGGTTACGAAATGGACGTGCGACCCAATAAGGGGCAGCATTTTGCCATCAACCGAAACCGCGATTCGAATCTGACCTTAAAGCGCGGAAACACCTATTACTTCGATCAATCCCTGGAAACTAATACCGGCTTTCCACTCAGGTTTTCCACATCCAAGGACGGCACCCACCGTGGAGGCAAAGAGTATCGAGAAGGCGTGGCGGTCAAAGGTGTGCCAGGAAAGCGAGGTTCCTATGTCAGTATCACCGTGGCCGACAACGCGCCCG
>CAJWEP010000058.1 GCA_913030945.1 uncultured Verrucomicrobiota bacterium | reverse complement strand
CGTTATTATCCATTTGTTGTCCATTCATTATAAAGAAACTATTTTTTAATACAATGGTTTTCAGGAATCAACCAATTTCCCCATAATGTGATGCATGCGATCGAGCATCACTTGCGCAATTCTCTGGTAAAGATCGTTGCTTAACTCAACGTCGTTCTTGCACTCATGAAGGACATGAGTGCCATAAAATGAGATCGCTCCGCACTTTCCAACAGCGCTGGCGCTAAGATTCCATTTGTGTGGAGGATAAAGCCAAGACCAACCCAGCACCTCCCCCGGATTCAAGACCTGGACTGAGATCAACTCGTCATTTAGACCGGGGACGGCAATCTCCGCCTTTCCTGATTCTATAATGTAAAAACGATTTGCCGCTTCACCCGTCAGAAATATATTCTGACCTGGTGAGAATTCGGTTCGCATTGCGGAGTCAGTCAACTTACGAATGTGATCAGTACGCATTCCATCAAAAAACGGCAGACAGGAAATGCGCTTCTCAAGAACATTCCTTTCAATGTCATTATCCATTGTATGTGTGCCAAACTTCAACGGGAAACAGTCTTACTGAATACCGTACGAAACAATGTCCATGTTATCCCTGTCATTGGCAAACTTCGCATCAAGGGCCAAGGGGGCATGCGCTTGGCCAAGCGCATCGGCCTTGTCCTGCAACTCGGCCACTTGGTTGTGGGTAAAGACTTGGCCTTCACGCCGATCACGGCAAAGACCACCTGGCCCTCGGCGTTGATGTCAAGCACTGGGTCTTCCCATCGCAATAACTGCGTATTGCCTCTCCATGCAACTGTCCGCCAACCGATCAACAAGGCGATCTTGAAAGATCGATCAACTAGAATCTTGCCGGATACTGCTGATGACGCCTCGGAAATTGCCCACGCCAAAAACCTCTGTCTAGGCGAGAAAACAGTAGACGGAAGGATTCAGCGCTGGCGCCAATTCGTGGGCGTCTCCCCGGCAACACGCTTGAAGGAGCGGTTGAAGTGCGGGAGGGATTGAAAACCAGCCTCAAAGGCTACTTCATTCACCCGGCGATTCGGATCCTGTAGCAGTTTCTTGGCCCGCTCAACCCGCATCCGCGTGAGGTAATCGGTGAATCTCAACCGGGTGTGTTTCTTGAACTGCCGACAAAAATAAAACGGGCTGATATTCAGGTGTCCCGCGATGTCTTCCAACCGGACAACTTCCGTGATGTTCGACATTATGTATTCCTTGGCCCTCGAGATTAACCGGGGTTCTTCCAATCGGGAGCGAATCATGATTGCGTTCACCTGTTCCGACAACCGTTCAGCGAATTGTGTGAGCAACTGAACAATCGCTTTTTGCCGTTGAGATGAGTACACCGCTGCGCTCTGGTAGCTTTCTTCGATCAATGGCAGCGAGACATCCAACTGCCAGTCCTTCAACTTACGAGCGGCTTGCTGAAACAGGGATGTCGACGGCGGATGAGGCAACATCTGCCCGGTATGGAGGAAGGCGATACATTCCCCACTCACGCTGATGGGTACAGCAATATCGACCATTCCCAAAGAGCAGACCACCGCCTGCCCCTGCTCTTGTGCTGACTCCACGAGTTTCAACTGTGTCTCAAGACAACTGGAGCAGGCCTTTGGACTCTGGGCAATGGAGGAGCATATTAAGTTCTCCCTCTTCTCCCCATGCAGCGGTGGATGCCAGTAATCCTTCGGGCGCAGAGCCACTGGAAGGCCGGTGAGTTCTCCAAACGCATCACGAAAATTCCTGTACAAGTCACTCTCGATCAGTTTTTGCACCATTTGCCGGTCGTCCAACTTGGGCTTCAGGCAAGCATCCTGTGTTGCTTTTCCATTAGTTCTCATTTGTTGTGCTGATTGAGTGTGAATTTTGCTCATGTTGCAAAGCAAGAATTGAAAAGATTTCGCCATAAAAGCCAACCTTTTCTTGCCTGTTATGCAGCTATTCTTGCGCCTGGGCAAGCGAGCCTCCGCCGTTCTGCTGGGGAACCTAAAATTCCCAGTCAATGCCAGCGGTGTAGATGCGGTAACGGTACTCGTCCTGCGGGACGTTGGAGTTGATGCTTTCCTGCTCGTATCCAAGTTGGAACGTCAAGTGGTCGTTGTACTCGTACCCAACGGTGATGTCCCACGACAGGTCGGCCCGTTGGCGGAGATCGAGAAAATCGGCGGAACGCTGTAGCTCGTATTCGTAGGTGGCCTTGCGGACGGTTGCCGAGACGCTCCACGAATCACCGCGATAGCGCCAGCCGTGCGACACACGCTCGCGCCGGTAATCGAAATACCCGGAACCGCTGTCCTCGTTTTCCAGCATCGAGTAACGGGTGCGCATACGGACACGACGTTTGCTGTCCCAGTAATGGGTCCACTCGATGCCGTGCTCCGGCCGGTCGTAGCCCAGGTCGGTGTTCGGCATGTAAAACCCGATCTCATCCCGCTGGCTGCGCGTGTCGTAATCACGCCGAACCGTCTCGGCATAAAGCAGCAGCTCGGACTGAAAGCCATAGTCCACCCCGGCTGACACCCGCCCGCCGACCTCGAGGTAGTCATCCAGCGGATCGGCGAAGTATTGGCGCGAGACCTCTGGCTCGGCCTCAATCCACGTGTTCGCTGGCAGATCCCAGCGCAGCGCCGGAGCAAGGCTAACTTGCTTGCCGACCACCTGCACGGTCCCGATGTCGTCCTCGGTCAACGACGCGTCGAACATTTCATCGATGTAAATGACGCGGAAATCCGTCTTTAGCTGCCAACTCTCCGCAAGGCTTTTTTCGAGGCTGACATTGAGCAGACCGGACTGTTCGCTGTCCACGGCCTCGGCATCGAGATAGCGCCGATCATCCAGTGCGCCAAACACCGTGACCTCCACCCCGTCTTCCGCGAGTGGAATTCGGATGGCCATAAAGTCGAAACCAATTGCGACAAAGGGGCTCGACTCCACGGCGAAGGCCGACAGAGTGACATTTTCCTTGTAGCCGCCGCCAAGCCGCAGGTCGGTGGTGTAATCCCAGACGGAGATTTCCTCCATCAACTCCTTCTCGATCGCCGCTATTTCCTTTTCGTAGTCGGGGTTATCCGATCCAGCCTCCTGCGCAAAAGCCGTTGGCCAAGCGCACAGCAGTGACGGAAACAACAAACAACGGAGAAACTCAACCATCCTCAACATCCCTTAAACGAGCGGCGCCTAGCCAAGGTTACGCCAAAACACACGCCCTAGTCACTTCAGCCGCTCCCGCAGCCATCCCGGCCGGTCGGTGGTAATGCCGTCGATGCCAAGGCTGGTCAAGCGCCGGGCTTCAGCCGGCGAGTTGACTGTCCACGTGAACAACTTCAGCCCGGCGGCCTGGACTTTTTTGATGAACGGCTCGTACGCCAGCCCCTTGTAGCTGACGTTGAGGCCCTCCAGCTTGGCCGCCTTGGCCTTGGCGATCAGTTCCTCCGCGCTTGGCTTCGGCTTTCCCGTCCCTTTGTCCTGTTCAAAACTGGACAGATGATAGCAGGGAATCTTCGGGAATCTGGCCTTGGCCTGCCTAACCACGTCGTAGTCGAAACTGATGACGACGAGTTGCTCCGGCTTTTTGCCGGAACGCTTAAACGCCACGGCCAAGCCGGGGACAATCTCCGGTCCACACTTCACCTCGACAAACATCCGCCTGCCCTCGGGAATGGTCGCCAGCACATCGTCAAGCTTGGGAATGCGAACGCCCTTCCACTTGGCCCCCTTCCACGACCCGACGTCGAGTTGCCGCAACTCGGCGAGCGTTTGATCCACGACCTTGCGGTCCACGCCGGCAAGTTTCTTGGTGGTGTCATCATGGTGCACCACGATGTGTCCGTCCTTGGACAAATACACATCCACCTCCACCGCGTCGGCACCCTGCTCCCAGCCGAGCCTGACTGACTCAAGGGTGTTCTCCGGCGCATCATGCGACGCCCCGCGGTGTGCGATGATCTCCACTCCCCCAGCCGAGGCCAAGCGGGCAGCCGCCAATGGGATCGCGCAACCCAGCGCAACGCTGACAATTCTTTTTTTTATGGGACAACCCATTCAGACGAGGATTCCCTTCACGATTTCGCTGTGCGCGTCCGTCAGGTGAAATTGGCGGCCCTGCACCTTGAGGGTCAATCGCTCGTGGTTGAGACCGAGCAAATGCAGGATGGTGGCGTTCTGGTTGTGAATGTGCATTCCCATCATGAAGTGTCTGGACACCACCGTGACGTGGAAAAGCTATCGTTCAGCCCGGCATTTGCAAATGGAATAAAGGATGCTCGGCTGTGGAACCCGTCGCCGAACCGGTAAATTACAACCCAAAAAAAAGAATCCGGGGGGACCAGGTTGATGAAACCTGCAGCCCCCCCGGGGATAATTCGAGCTAGCAATGTTAGAGTTAGCAGATATCCACGACAGCGCTTGCGAGCTCACGCCGTGCGGAACACAGGCAAAATACTGATCAAATCCTGCCTGTCAATATTTTTTTCTAAAAAAAATAAAAAACTTTTTGGGCGTTTTTTTGCCTAAAACGGCCTATTCGAGCGACCTTGGCAGATAGCCGACCGAGGTCTGGATGGAGTGGGTACAGGAACACCCCGCACTCGTCTCCGGCGCGAGCAGCATCCCACCCGCCGGGATCAGCCCCAGCCAGCATCCGCTGCGGATACCCTCGAACTGGCTGCGCCTGTTGGTGTCGAGGTTCCACATGCCGTGAAAGTGGTGTCGGAAAAACATGCTGTGGTTGCTCGCCGACATGGTACCACAGCCGCGCCGCTCCGGCAGGTCGTCTCGCACCTGTTTTCCCGTCCGCAAATCGAACGCCCATTGGTCGGAGTAAAACGTGTCACCGATGATCACCGGATGCTGCAGGTGGCCGCTGTGGTGATTTTTTCCCGCCGCATGGTGATCCTCCCAGATCAGGCTGCCCGGGGGGATGATCGTCCGTTCGCCGTCCAGGTCCTCCACGGCCTTCTCGACAGCGGCGATGGCGTAGGTGTGGAACCGCTTTTCCTTGTCGGTGCCGGTGGTTACGAGCGTGCCGTTGGCGTAGACGAGGTAGGTCATGTACTGCAACTTGGAGAAGTCGCGCGCGTGATCCCACTTCCGCCGGCCGGTGCGGAGATCCAGCGCAACGAGGTGCTGGTCGCCGAGCTGCTGGATCGGCTGGATGCTCCCGGCCTTTGCCACCGCCGCCTCGGCGCGGCTCTCGATGAGGTAGACCACCCCGTCGCCGATTGTGATGGTGGAGTTGACAATTGCCCCGCCGCTGTACTCCCAGGTGCGCCCGCCGCTCTCCGGATCGACCCCAAAAAGCCGGTCGCTCGTCACCCGATTGATGTCGGCAGCATCAAAATTCTCAAACCACTGCCCGTCGTCACCAAGATAAACCGCGCCCCGTTTCACCCGACTACCGATCAGCATGGCGTCCACCGCCGCAAGGTAGGCCCAGTCGTGGTCCCGTCCGTCGGAAACGGAAAAGCGCACCGCCCGCTCGCCGGTCGCCCCATCAATGCCAATGCAGTAGCGGCCCTGGACGAGATAAAGCCGATCCCCGGCCGCAACCATGTTACTGCTGTCGCGCGGGATGTTGGCGCGGCGCATTTCCGGGCTGGAGAAGCTCCACAGCACAGTGCCGTTGTAGGCGTCCAGCCCGAATAACATCCGGTCACCCTGCACGAAGAGACGGCCATTGACCGACAACGGCGCGGGGTTGCGCGGTCCGCGGTCCGGCATCGGGCGCGGGCCGGGCTCACCCCACCACTTGACGCCCATCTCGCCCTTCACGATGTCGTCGCCACTGCACGAGGTGTTTTGGGCGTTACCGTACTGGTGTGTCCAGTCGCCGGCACCGGCCAGGCGCGGCCGTTCGTGGACGAGCCAGTGCGCCTCGCCATTGTCGGAGCGTACGATCCGGCTTTCCGCTTGCCCAAACCAGCGCTGAGCCGGGCCAAGGTCGCTCGCCGGGCCAAGCACCAGCGTGCCGCCGGAGGGCGCAAGGCTTCGCATGGTCTCGGCACCGGTCGCGGACGGCAGTTGACCCTCCAGTAGATGCCGTTCCGAGACGATCAGGTTGAACATCATCGGGCCGATCTTCCGCTCTCCCAGCGAGCCCTTCAGCACGGAGACGCGAACGCCGTACACGCCCGCCTTGTCAAGAGCGGAACGGATTTGGTTCACTCTTCCGGCGTCCTGCTCCAGCACCACGACCTGCAGATCGGATTTGCGAACCAACTCCAGCGCGAGACTGCCGTCCACCGCGCCAAGCACGAGGCAGTACCCAGCGCGTGCGTCGGCCAACTCGAGAATTTGATCGACAGCCGCAGAGAGCCGGGCACCGCCCACCGATGGCGCTTGGCCAAGCGGCGCGTCGGGGAGCCGATAGTAAAAAGAGGAATCAAACCGGTACCGCTTGCTTTGAACCGGGCGTCCTCCAGCCGTGCCAAGGATTTGGTAATGGTACTCCCCGTCCGGCACGAGGTCGCGAACCGTCACCAGATGCCGCATGCCCTGCTCCTTCCCGGATAACTCCACCGATTCGCCGCTTGGCATCGACCAACGGACACGGCCGTCCATCGGCTCGTCCACTTCCCAACTGATCGTTGCGGTCGTGCGATCCACCCAGTCCACAAACGGGCCGTAGGCGATTGTGAGCGGTTCCGGCTTGGGCGTGGGCTTGGGAAAGGAATCGCGCTTGGCCAGGTGGCGCTTCGTTATCTCCGCGGCAGACAGGGCGCTCCCAAGGATGCGCACCTCATGCAGGCGCCCGGTCATGGAGAAAAACTCGTCGTCGTCCTGGTAGGCGCCAATTGTCAGCCATGCCTTTGGCGGGTAAACAATCGCTCCCTTTTGATCTGTCGACTCCGCGGCCAGTTCGCCGTCCACATAAAGCCGCTGCGCGGAGCCGTCGTATACGCCGACGACGTGATGCCACCGGCCCGACTCAAAGGCCCGATCCGCCGTCAGGTACGTCAGCGACTTGTGCCCCTCGGTGTTGAGCCCGAAACAGAACCGATCCTTGCGATAGCCCAGCAGCCAGCCTTTTTCGTACGCACCATTGTCCTGCAGCGCGCCGACGATCCCACCCCACTCCATCGGTTTCCCGACGCTCACCCACGCCTCAAGGGTCAGTTCGCTCTTGGGCAAATCAAGGCTCGCGATGTTTGGGGAAACCTCAATGCGCGAACGCCCACCCAAAAACTCGGCATAGCCCGAATCCGACGAGGCAGCAAAACGAACTGAGCGTCCAAGCCCCTCCGGCACACCATCCGGGCCGGTTAATGCCTTGAGTATTTTGCCTTCGAGGCGGCTTGGCTCAAGCAGCCAATGCCCAACAACCGTCCCCGGCTCCGCCGCCTTGCCCAAGCGCAACCCTTCCCCGGCAAAAGCCAACGCCAAAGTTATGCAACCCAATGATCTCAGTCTTGAGCACACTGCTCGGCAACTGTTGCGAATTCCCCGTATCACCGCCAGTCTTTTGTTGATCCGGCCGGATTTGCCACCGGCACGATTTTCAAGCACAATGGGCCCATGCCAAACACGTTTGGCCACCTGTTCCGCATCACCACCTGGGGCGAATCCCACGGCGGCGGAGTCGGCGTCGTGCTCGACGGATGCCCGCCGCGGCTCGCACTCGACGAGTCGGACATCCAGCCCGACCTCGACCGGCGTCGGCCCGGCCAGTCCAGCATCGTCACCCCGCGCGACGAAGCCGACCGCGTGCAGATTCTCTCCGGCACCTTTGAGGGCAAAACCCTCGGCACGCCTATCATGATGATGGTGCACAACAACGATTCCCGCCCCGAGGCCTACGCGGAGATGAAGACCAAGTTCCGCCCCTCGCATGCCGATTATACCTACCAGCAGAAATTCGGCTTCCGCAACTGGCAGGGTGGCGGCCGCTCCAGCGCGCGCGAAACCGTCGGCCGCGTCGCCGCCGGTGCCGTGGCCAAGAAACTTTTGAAGCAACGCTTCGGTGTCGAGGTGCTTGCCTGCGTCAAGCAGGTCAAAAAAATCGTCGCCGATATCAACCCCGACAAGTTCAGGCTGCGCGACGTTGAGGCCAACATCGTCCGCTGCCCCGATCCCGCCGCCGCCAAGAAAATGATTCGCCTGATCGAGCGCACCCGCAGAGCCGGCGACACCGTTGGCGGCTTGATCGAGGGCGTCGCGCGCGGCCTGCCGGTTGGCTGGGGCGACCCAGTATTCGACCGACTCGAGGCCGACTTGGCCAAGGCGATGCTCAGCCTGCCCGCCTCCAAGGGCTTCGATGTTGGCTCTGGCTTCAGCGGCGTCACCCTGACCGGCCGCGAGCACAACGACCCCATCCGGGCCAGGCGCGGCAAAGTGCGCACGACCAAGAACGACTCCGGCGGCGTGCAGGGTGGCATCTCCAACGGCGAGACCGTTCACTTCCGTGTCGCCTTCAAGCCGGTGGCCACCGTGATGCATAAGCAGGACACCGTCGATGAGCAGTTGAAAAACACAACGCTCAAGGGCTGCGGCCGTCACGACCCGTGCGTGTTGCCGCGCGCCGTTCCGATGGTCGAAGCGATGACCGCCCTCGTCCTCGCTGACCACGCCCTGCGTCACCGCGCCCAAAACAAGTGGTAAGCCAAGTGCTCGGCCAAACGCGGGGAGTTTTATGAATCAACTCGGGGCACTGATTGGCACTGATTGTTTTTTGTGGCTTTGTTTGGAATTCCCCGGAAAACACCCTAAAAGCCGTGCCTCCGAAAAGCGGTCCACCGCCATCCAAGAAACACTTGATTTTCTAGCTTAGCTTGCAAAAAGTCCCAGTGATTCTTGTTAGGGAAATATCGCTGATGCTTGGACATCCAAAAACCGGTTTCGCTGCCTTGATAATTCTGACGCTTTGCCAAGTCGCCGGGTTTGGCAAAGAACCGCCATCCGGACCCAATTCAGAGTTGTTTGATTACTGGTCACTCAAGCCGATCGCCAACCACACCCCGCCGGCGCTTGGCCAGGCCGATCGCGCCTGGGCTCGAAACCCCATCGACCACTTCATTGCGGCCAAGCTGGCTGATAAGCATCTCACCCACTCAGTGGAAGCCGATCGCCAGACGCTCATCCGCCGGGTTTACTTTGATCTGCTCGGCCTGCCGCCGACACCGGACGAGGTCCGGGCTTTTGTGGCGGACCCCGATCCGTTGGCCTACGAAAAAATGCTCGAAAAACTCCTCGCCTCGCCGCGCTACGGCGAACGGTGGGCGCGCCACTGGCTCGACGTCGTCCACTACGGCGACACGCACGGTTACGACAAGGACAAGCCCCGGCCCAACGCCTGGCCGTATCGCGACTATGTCATCCGCGCGTTCAACGGCGACAAGCCGTACGGACGGTTTGTGCGCGAGCAGGTGGCCGGTGACGCACTCTACCCAGATACCCGCGACGGCATCGAGGCGACCGGTTTTATCTCGGCCGGCCCCTGGGATTTCATCGGCCACGCCGAGGTGCCGGAGACCAAGCTTGACGGCCGCATCGCCCGCAACATCGACCGTGACGATATGGTCAAAAACACGATGAACACATTCATCAGCACCACCGTGCAATGCGCCCGCTGCCACGACCACAAGTTCGACGCCGTCAACATGACCGACTACTACCGCATGCAGGCTGTCTTTGCCGCGCTCGACCGCGCCGACCGCGACTATCATCCCGACCCGGAAACCGCCAGACAACTTGCCGAACTCAGAACCGAAGCTGAAAAGCAACAGTCGTCGCTCAGGGCCGTCGAGTTGGAGATCAAAGACAGGGGAGGCACTGTACTCGCCGACCTCGATCAGCAACTGCGCGACCTTCGTGAACGCAGCAAAATAAAGAACCCCCCGGAGCACGGCTACCACAGCCAGATTGTTGCGGAGCAGGATACGACCAAGTGGGTGCAGGTTGACCTCGGCCAGGCGCAGGCCCTAAAACAAGTCACCCTGATTGGCACAAGCGACAGTTTCAACAACATCGGCGACGGCTTCGGCTTCCCGGTTCGCTATAAAATCGAGGCATCGAGCGACGCGGCATTCGAGAGCAACGTCACGACTGTCGCCGACAATTCCAAAGTCGATGAATCCAACCCCGGCGTCAAGCTGCAACATTTCAAAACGGGTCACCTTGAGGAACGATACATCCGCATCACCGCCACCAAGCTGGCCAAGCGCAGCAACGACTTTATCTTCGCCTTGGCCGAACTTCGTGTGCTCAACGCCACCGGCGACAACCTCGCCAAAGGCAAAACCGTCACCGCACTCGACTCCATTGAGGCTCCGATACGCTGGCGCAAAAGCAATCTGGTGGATGGGTTGTATCCCGGCCAAGCGGCTGATCCCGCTGCCGTAAACAAACTGGAAGCTATTGCAGCCCAGCGTGATAATCTGATTCAATCCATCCTCTCCGGCGAACTCAACGACAAGCGTCAGACCGCAAAAGCCGGCTTGGCCAAGGCCGAAGCGGCGCTCAAAAAACTGCCCAAGCCGAAGCGCGTTTACGCTGGCACTGTGCATAAGGGCAGCGGCGCGTTCCGTGGAACCGGCAATGAAGGGGGCAAGCCACGGGTCATCCACCTGCTTAGACGCGGCGATCTGAGCCAACCCAAGCAGATCGTTGGTCCCGGCACGGTACGGCTCAACAACAACGACCGGGGGACCTTTGACCTGCCTGACAAGCACAGGGAAAGTGAACGCCGCATCGCACTTGCTGACTGGTTGACCCGCAGGAACCACCCGTTGACCTGGCGCTCGATCGTCAACCGCGTTTGGCAGTACCACTTTGGCTCCGGTATCGTTGCAACGCCGAACGACTTCGGCCGCATGGGCGAAAAGCCCACCCACCCCGAGTTGCTCGACTGGCTCGCTGCCGAGTTCCGCGACAACGGCCAGTCGATCAAGCAACTGCACCGTCTCATCCTCACCAGCGCCACCTACCGACAGTCATCACGATCCAACGCCGCACACGAAACAATCGACGGCCGGAATCGCTACCTCTGGCGCATGAACCGCCGACAACTCGAGGCTGAAGCGCTGCGCGACACGGTTCTGCAACTCGCCGGCAAAATGAACAACCAAATGTACGGCCCCGGTTTTCGCGATTTTGTTCTCGAGCATCCGGAGCATTCGCCGCATTATGAATACCACAAGCACGATCCCGAGGACGTGAAGATTCATCGCCGCTCCGTGTATCGTTTTTTGGCTCGCTCACAGCAGCAGCCGTTCATGAACACGCTCAACTGCGCCGACCCCTCGCAGTTGGTGGCCAAGCGCGACGACACAATCACCGCCCTGCAGTCACTGGCATTGCTGAACAACAAACTGATGATTGTAATGGCCAGACATTTCGCCAGTGATCTCCAGCCATCCAACCAAACAGACACGGCGACCCTGAACAAGGCATTCTTCCGGACCATCGGCCGCAATCCCACCTCTGCCGAATCAACTAACTTGGCCACCTACGCCGGCAAACACGGCTTGGCCAACACCTGCCGCCTACTTTTCAACCTCAACGAGTTTTCCTTCATCGACTGATTTCACGCCAAAAATATTACCACCAATCGCAATCAGAAACTTTCAGAAAACCGCAACTATTCTTGAGCAGTCAGCAGAGACCAACAGCAACACCCCGATCAGGCGGTTTCCTTACGGTGGGTAGAATGTCCGTCGGATTTACGCTCATTGAATTATTGGTCGTCATTGCCATCATCGCTATTCTGGCATCAATGTTATTGCCAGCACTGAGCCGCGCCAAACTGCGGGTCAAGGGGATCAAGTGTGTCTCCAATCTCAAGCAACTTGGCCTGGCGCACAAGTTGTACACGAATGAGACAGGGAGCATGTTGCCGTTTGAATCGCCCACCCGCAACTATGTCTGGCTGGATCAGTTGAGCAAAAACTACTCCAAGGTCGATGAGATACGGCTTTGCCCGGTGGCTCCCGTCGACCCCTTGAAACTCGGGTCCGAAGGAACAGCGATCCGAGCATGGTCTAACAAGGGAATAAACGGGCGCACAGGCAAACCATGGACTGGCAGCTATGGTTTGAATGGATGGACTTATGCCGGTGACTGGCCGCAAAGCTGGGTGACACAACACGGAATGGCAAAGAATCTGGCCTTCTTAAAAGACAGTGATGTCAGAGCCTCCTCCGAGACGCCTCTCTTCTGTGATTCCATGTGGCGCAATCAATGGCCCCTGAAACAGCAGAAACCGGCTTCCAGCCTGTCCAAGGGCAGCACGGAAAACGCCGGTTTTTCGAGAATAACCCTTACCCGGCATGGAGGTGTCTTACCAGGGCAAGAATTCCGTCCCTCGGGTAAAAACGGCATGATGCCGGGCGCCATTAATGTCGTATTTTCAGACGGGCATGCTGAACCCGTCCCATTGAATGAGCTTTGGTCGTTAAAATGGCATCAAAAGTATGAGAAATAATCACAATCTGCTGCCCAAGAACCAGGGAATCATGGAGCCTAGAAGAGAATTTTTAGAGTTTGACTCGGTTACTAGCCATACAAACCGATCATGAATCCCATTCCCAAACCGCCGAACAACCAAGCGCTTGGCCAGGCGCTAAGCCGGCGCGACTTTCTTTGGCGCTCGGGTGGTGGTTTGGGCGGCATCGCGCTGGCTGGGATGCTCGGACGGGACGGATTGCTGGCAGGCACATCGGCAACTCGGCAACCGCTTGGCCTGCACCACGCTCCCAAGGCCAAGCACGTGATCCAGCTGTTCATGGGCGGAGCCGCCAGCCATGTGGATCTGTTTGATTACAAGCCGGCACTTATCAAGCGTCACGGTGAAAAATGGGATCCCGGTGAAACTGTTGAACTGTTCCAAAGCTCACCCGGTAACAATTTTGCCTCCCCCTGGGAATGGACGCAGCACGGCCAGTGCGGCAAGCCGCTGACCTCCATCGTATCGGAGCTTGGCCAATGCGTCGATGACATGGCATTCATTCACAATGTCGTCGGCAAGACCGGCGTGCACAGCCAGGCGACCTATCTGCAGGCAACCGGATTCCAGAGGCCGGGCTTCCCTGGCGTGGGTGCCTGGGTGAGCTACGGCCTCGGCAGCATGAACGACAACCTCCCGACCTTTGTCGTGCTGCCAGACCATCGCGGATACGCCTCCAACGGGCCGAAAAACTGGAGTGCCGCATTCCTGCCGGCGGCGCATCAAGGCACCACCCTGTTCCCCGGCCGACGCAACCCAATCGCTGATTTGTTCCCACCCGAGGGTTCGTACGTCACGAAGGATAGCGAGGTTGACACCCAAAACCTGCTGGCTCGTTTCAACCGCGCCCACGCCAAAACCCGCGCTGCGGACTCGCGCCTCGAGGCCCGGATAAAATCATACGAGCTCGCCGCCGGGATGCAGTTGAGCGCGCCCGGTACGCTCGACATCGACAGCGAACCGAACCACATCAAGCAACTCTATGGACTTGACCACAACGCCAAGTCCTGGCCGAAGGAGATCAACGAACTTGAGGAGATTGACTACTTCTCACGCAAATGCCTCGTTGCCCGGCGACTGCTCGAGCGCGGCGTGCGTTTCGTACAAATCTGGTCTGGCAACGACAACGGGTTCCCCCGGCGCAACTGGGATTCGCACGAGGACATCAAGCGCGACCACGGCCCGCTCGCACGCGGAATGGCACGGGGGACAGCGGCGTTAATTCTCGACCTCAAGCAGCGCGGCATGCTCAACGACACGCTCATCCTCTGGACGACCGAGTTCGGGCGAATGCCCTGTGCGCAGGGTGGAAAGGGACGAGACCACAATCCGTTCGTGTTTACGAACTGGCTTGCCGGCGGCGGCATCAAGGGAGGCGTGACGCACGGCGAAAGTGACGAGTGGGGCTTCCGCCCAGCCAACCGGCTGAACCCCTCGTCCTGCCACGACATTCACGCCACAATCCTGCACCAACTCGGCATAGACCACGAACAACTGACCGTGCGCCACGACGGGGTTGACCGACGACTTACCGATGTTCATGGTGGCGTCCTCCACGAGATTCTGTCCTGATATGAAGCTTATGAAAACCAATCGCACTCTACGCGGCTTTACGCTGATCGAACTGCTGGTCGTGATCGCAATCATTGCGATTTTGGCTGCTCTACTTCTACCCGCCTTGGCGAAAGCCAAGCACTCCGCCGTCAAGACGCACTGCGCAAGCAACATGAAACAGTGGGGTGTTGGCACTATGATGTACGGCGGAGACAATGATGATTACTTCCCGGACAACACCATCCAAGGAAACGAACCTGGCTGGGCTGGGCAGCACACAAGTTGGGTAAGTGAAATCACAGCCAGATTTTGGGAAAAATATATCATGCCACAGAAATTTGATTCAACTAATAGAAAGAAAGATCGAGGGCATGTTATTTTCTGCCCTTCGGATGAATGGCATCGTGAGGCGGATTTGTGGCGAAACAGTGCCACTCAGTACCCCATCCTCACCGGTTATTTCTGGCTGCCTCATCGTGACCTGTCTTCATGGAGTTACAATGTTAACGGGTTGGAAGCCAAGGCACGCGAGGGCGTTGCCGGTTGGCATTCCCGAAGAAAAATCAACCAGGCCGTTTTCCCCGGTACGCCTTCACAAATTCCAACCCTGATTGATCGGATACAGGGTTTTGGATCGTATGGCGGCGGTAGATTAAGAATGAATAACTGGTACACCGATTCCGGTGGAATAAGTATTCCGACGGCCAATCATCCAACCGGCCCCAATGGTGAGCCTCCTGGCGGCAACTTCCTTATGACCGACGGTCACGTAGAGTGGTACAAGTTGAATCAAGTCGAGGTTGGCTCTAACGGCGGCAGTTGGCAGTGCATCTACAAGATACCACTGGGCGACCAGTAATTCCCCAACATGCCTTATCTGTGTCGTTGTCTGTACCTGTTACAGGTCGCGTTTTTTGCGCTTGGGCAAGCGGAAGTCAAAGCGAACCAACTCCTGGCCAAGGACTGCTCCGTGCACTATGCAACCGTCACGGAAGCCAGGGCGCACCTGGCCAAGCAGGATGCTTACGTACAGGGGCTCAGCTCGTTCGAGCGGGCGGCCAAGATCAAGCAGGCTGGTCCGGTTTCGACCGAGCAATACATCGAGTTCATCCAAGGTCAGGCGCTTGAGTGGAGTGATGAAGAGAAGGCCACGGTTCGCAAAGTGATCGCCGCGGCCAAGCCGAAGCTGGCCAGGTTCGCCCGGCATCTGCCCAAGCGCATCGACCTCATCAAGAC
>CAJWEP010000057.1 GCA_913030945.1 uncultured Verrucomicrobiota bacterium | reverse complement strand
GTATTCGCCGGCCAGCTCGACGCCGGTCACTGGTACGCTAACCAGGACGAGAGCGGCGGGCGCATCATCAGCGAGGGCTGCCACTTCCTCGACTACTTCTGCTTTCTGTTCGGCTCGCGCCCCGTTCGCGTCACGGCGCAAACCACCTGGCCGGCCGGGGGGGCGCTGCCGATGCCGGACAGCGTCACGGCGCAGGTTGAGTTTGCCGACGGCTCGAGCGGTCAGTTGATTTATTCCGCCGAGGGCGACACGACCTATCCCAAGGAGCAGTGCACGGTTTACGGTTCCGGCATCGTGGCGGACATCACCAACTTCCAGTTGCTGGCGATTCACCAGCGCGGCTCGAGGAAACGGTTTCGATATGGCTCGAAAGGCCATCCTGAGCAGATGGCCGCGTGGCTGGCGTTCCTGCGCGGCGAGGCGGAGCACCCGATGCCGTACGCCGAGTCGCGGCAAAGCATGCGGTTGACGTTCGCCGTGCTCGAGTCGATCCGTGAGGCCCGCTCGGTGGAGGTTTGACAATGGAAATCAAGACGGTGTTTCGGGCATTCAACTCGGCGGAGGCGCAGTTGGTCCGTTCGCAGCTCGAGGCGGCGGACTTCGACGTGTTCGTCGCCGACGAGAGCAGCGCGCTGGTGCTTGAGTGTTCCGTGCTCGGAGTGGGCGGCATTCGCGTTCAGGTGCCCGGTGACAGGGAGGCGGACGCCCGGGAGTTCTTGAAATCGTGCGGTCATCCGGTCGAATGACAGCCGCCCGCCGCAAACAGCTTGGCCAACTGGCACGCTGCTTGGCCAAGGGAACGCTGCGCACGGACGAGCGCATGCTCCAGCGGCATGCTGGCGACAAATGGTTTGCCGCCAACCCGCCCGACGCGGTGGCCTTCCCGCGCAGCGCCAAGGCGGTCGCGGAGATTCTCAAGTTCGCCAATCGGTACCGCATCCCGGTGACCGCGCGCGGCGCGGGGCAGGGCTACGTCGGCGGCTGCGTGCCGGTGCATGGCGGTATCGCACTCAGTTTGGCCCGGATGAAGCGCATCCGGGAAATCAGCGGGAGTGACTTCGTCGCCGTGGTTCAGCCGGGGGTCGTCACGGCCGAGTTGCAGGACGCTGTCGAGGACAATGGGCTGTATTATCCGCCCGACCCGGCTAACCGCGCGGACTGCAGCATCGGAGGAAACATTGCCACCAACGCCGGCGGTCCGCGCTGCCTCAAGTACGGCGTCACGCGTGACTATGTGCTTGGGCTCGAGGTCGTGCTGCCGTCCGGCTCGATCGCGACGCTCGGCGGGCGGTGCCACAAAAACAAAACCGGCTTTGACTTGGCGCGATTTTTTGTCGGCTCGGAGGGCCTGCTCGGGGTTGTCACTGGTGCGACGCTCAAACTGCTGCCGCTGCCTCCGTTCCGCGCCTGCGTCGGGATGGGTTTCGGCTCGATGCGAAATGCCGCCCGGGCGATCCAGGCGATATTCCGGGCCGGTTTTCTGCCGTCCGCCGTCGAGATTGCCGATGCTTTCACGCTGGCTGCGGCTCGCGCGCGCACCGGCAGCACGTTGTTCGACGGCTGCAAGGCGCACATCATCGTCGAGCTCGACGGGCAGGAAAAATCGGTACGCAGCGAGCTTGCCCAGTTACAGAGACTGCTGAAGCCGTTCTCGCCGTTGAACACGCGGAAAGGGTTCGGCCAGGCGGGTGTCGAGAAATTCTGGCAGTTGCGCCGCGAGTTCTCGTACTCATTGCGCGACACAGGCCTGACCAAGCTGAACAACGACATCGCCGTGCCTCGCGGCAAGCTCGAGCCGATGTTCAGGTTCGCCGCTCAACTGCAGAAAAAACACGGCATCCGCGTGGCCTGCTTCGGGCACGCCGGCGACGGCAACATCCATGTCAACCTGATGATGGACGAGTCCGACCCGGAACAGGTCAAGCGCAGCGGCGCGGCGCTGGACGACCTGTTCGCGCAGGTGCTCGCGTGGAGCGGGGTGATCACCGGCGAGCACGGCATCGGCGTGGCCCGCCTGCCGTGGTGGAAGCAGGCCACATCGCCCGAGGCTCGCAGGCTGCACGCGGCTTTCAAGCGGGCGGTCGACCCGAACGGCATTCTCAACCCCGGTAAGTTCGTCTAGCCATGGAGTTCGACCGATTCACCCACGAGCGCGCGCGCCTGGCCAGGGGCTGCACGCGGATCGCCGGGGTGGACGAGGTCGGGCGCGGGCCGCTGGCCGGGCCGGTGGTCGCGGCGGCGGCGGTGTTCTCCCCCGAGCACATTCGCGCCGGGCTGCCCAAGCCGCTGGACGAGGTGAATGACTCGAAAAAGTTGAGCGCCAAAAAACGGGAGTCGCTCTTCGAGTTGCTCCAGTCGCTGGACGGGCTGGAGTTTGGCATCGCACTCGTCGAGCCGGCAGAGATCGACCGGATCAATATTTTACGGGCGACACACCGGGCGATGAACAAGGCGTTGGCCGCGCTTGGCCAGGCGCCGGGGCACGTGCTGGTTGACGGCCGTCCGGTGGCGTCGCTTGGCCCGGCGCAGACGGCACTCGTGAAGGGCGATTCGCTGAGCTACTCGATCGCCGCTGCGAGCATTTTGGCCAAAGTGACCCGCGACCGGATGATGGTAGAACTCGACCGTGAATTCCCCGGTTACGGTTTCGCCGCGCACAAGGGATACGGCACGCGCCGGCATCTCGACGCCTTGGACAAGCTGGGGCCGTGCCGGGTACACCGGCACAGCTTCGCGCCGATTAAGCCGGGGCCGCAGCTTGGCCTGTTCCCGGGGTAGGCGATCAGTGAGCCTATGGAGCACAGTTAAAAGGGCGCTTGGCCTGCGACGCGAGCCGGAGCATCTGCGCCGTGGTCGCGTTGGTGAGGCGGCGGCCAGGCGGCATCTCAGGCGAGCCGGGCTCAAGTTTCTCACTGCCAATTACCGCACCAAAAGCAGCGAAATCGACCTCGTGTTTCGCGATGGCGAATGCCTGGTGTTCGTCGAGGTCAAGGCGCGGACGGAAGGGGGCTGGACCCGGCCCGCCGCCGCGGTGGATCAGCGCAAGCGCGGCCTGCTTGGCCAGGCGGCAAAGGAGTACCTGCGGCGGCTCGGCAACCCGGAGACCAAGTTTCGTTTCGACATCGTCGAGGTGCTGTTGCTCGATGGCGAGGTGAGCGAGGTGCGGCACCTGCCCAACGCCTTTCCGCTAACTCGGCCCAAGCGGATACAGTGAGAGTTTTACGAAACCGGGACGCGGATGTTTTCGGGCTCAATGCAGAGGGCAGCTGTTCTTTCAACAACTCACCGCTCATCCAGAAAACTTTGATTCAGTGGCGAGTGACTTGTTCGGGGCTTTCGGAGGACCTTGGCGGGCCGAGGATGATGGAGCCGACGACGGCCTGGCGCGCGGCCCGGAGATCGGTGGCGATGCGGTGCGCCATGTTGTCGGTGTAGATGGGGGAGTCGTAAACGGGCGAACGAGCCGGGGTCGTTTTCCGGGTGGCGCTGGCCTGTTCGGCCTCGCGCAACTGCTTGGTGAGCGGTGTGTCGCGGAACGCTTCCTGTGTCGCGCCAACCAGCGGAGGGGTTACAGGTGCGCCGGCGCCAATCATCGGGGGCAGTTCAACCGATTCCTGCTCGTAGTTGTCGTCGTACTGCCTCTCGAGTTTCTGGTCGGTCTCGCCGAGTTGCGCCTCGACCAGTTGCTCGAGTCTACCCAACCAGCCGGTGGATTCCTCGGTTGTTTCCGTCTTGGAGGGTTGCACCGGCACGGTACGGGTCAGCCGGTCGCGTTTGGCGGCCTCCTTTCGCTTGGTGACCCAGTTCGCAATCGCAGCGAGCAGGCCAAGCACCACGTAAATATAGATTTCGTAGCCTTCCCCGGCCGCCAGAAGCGCGTGCCCCTGTGCGCTGGCGTTCAGCCATTCTGTGAAGCCAGTGGCCAAGGTGGTTTATTTCTTCGGTTTGCCGGAATCGGGCGCCTCGTCGGTGCCGGCGATCTTGCTGCGCATGTCGGTGTCGGCGCTGAGGTTCTTGATGCGGTAATAGTCCATGATGCCGAGGTTGCCGCTGCGGAAGGCTTCGGCCATGGCCAACGGCACCTGCGCCTCGGCCTCGACCACCTTGGCCTGCATCTCCGCCACGCGAGCGGTCATCTCCTGCTCCTGCGCGACAGCGGCGGCGCGGCGGACTTCCGCCTGTGCCTGCGCGACGAGTTTGTTGGACTCAGCCTGTTCGGCCTGCAGCTTGGCACCGATGTTCTCACCGACGTCCACGTCCGCGATGTCGATCGAGAGAATCTCGAAGGCGGTGTTGCTGTCGAGGCCCTTGGCCAGCACGTTCTTTGAAATGCGATCCGGATTCTCCAGCACATCCTTGTAGCTTGCCTCGGAGCCGATGGAGGAGACGATGCCCTCGCCTACACGGGCAACGATGGTGTCTTCGGTGGCGCCGCCGACGAAGCTGTCCAGGTTGGTGCGAACGGTCACACGGGCGCGGGCCTTGATGACGATGCCGTCCTTGGCCACGGCATCAATACTGCGTTTTGAGCCAGAGGCGGGTGGGCAGTCGATGACCTGCGGGTTGACTGAAGTGTGAACCGCCTCGACCACGTTTTTGGTGGTGCCCTTGGTGGCGAGGTCGATGGCGCATGCCTGGTCGAAAACAAGTGCAATGTTTGCCTTCTGGGCGTTGATCAGTGCCGAGATCACCATCTCGACGTGGCCACCGGCCAGGAAGTGTGTGGAAAGGTCGTCGATGCTGACCGGGATGCCGGACTTCACCGCAGTAATTCGGGGGTCGACAATTCGACGGATGGGAATCTTGCGGAGTTGCAGGGCGATGAGCTCGACAAAGCGCACCGACGCGCCGGAGACCTTTGCGCGCAACCACGTCATCCCGAAGTTCAAGACGATAATCGCCAGTACGAATAGAACTAGGGCGATTATACCGCCGCCGACCATGAGGGGCACAGATTGTGCCAGTACAGTTGTTGTCATTTTGTTATCTTGGTTAAGTTAAATTCAGATTTCACGGACCACCACCCGATTGCCCTCAACGGCGATCACCCGGATGGGGGTGTCCTTGTCGATCATCGTGCCCTCGGTGACCACATCCAAGCGCTCATCGCCGATGGTGGCCTTGCCGGACGGACGTAGGTTTGTGTAGGCCAAACCGGTTTGATTAACCAATTCTGATAAGTCAATACCTAAATCACCGACGGCAGACGTGGAGGTGAGTTTCCGTCCCATGGACGAGTTCGGGAACCAGTACACGAATCCGACCGCGAACACAGCCAGTGATACGAGGGCGATGATCAGAAAGATGTTGCCGTGGTCGGTGTTCATGTAGGCCACCACCACCGAGGCAATCATGGTGAGGATGGCACAGGCGCCGAGTACCATGCCTGGCAAGAGCACCTCAAAGAACATCAGCACTAGGCTGATGACGAGAAGTCCGATTGCCATTTCCATACGCCTTTTGCTACATGAAACCGGCGTGCTTGGCAATTATAATCGACTGTTTATTTTGATCCACCCCGCCGGGCGCCCGGTCAGTCGATCGCCTTGCGGAATGCATCCACCGCGGCTGCCGTGGCGTTCTGCTCCGCTTGGCCAAGCGACCACTTGGCGGCGCGGACCGTCTCGGCGATCTGGCCTTTGCGGCGTGCGCCGACGATGGCCGAGGTGACCTCCGGCCGGCGCAGCGTCCACGCCACGGCAAGCTGCGAGACGGAGTGCCCGCTTGGCCCGGCGATGGCCCTTAACTGGTCAACGAGTTGCAGGAACGGCTCGAGCTTGGGCGGCCGGAGCAGGGAAGCCACCGGGTGGTCCTCCTGCTTGTGGCGGCGCCAGTCGTTTTCCGGCAGATTGTCGATCCACTCGCGGGTGACCTTGCCGGTGAGCAGCCCGCTCTCCATCGGGCTGTAGCAGACGATGCCGCAGTTGTGTTCACGGCACCACTGCATCTGCCCCTCATCCTCGATCTGCCGGTTGAGCAGGCTATAGCGCGGCTGCAGCGAGGTGACCGGGCCAAGCGCAGCGGCGCGGCCAAGCTGGGCCGCAGAATAGTTGCAGACGGCCGGCCAGCGAATCTTCCCCTGCGCCTGCAGGTCGAGCAGCGTCTGCCACGCCTCCTCGACGTTCTCGTCTGGCTCCGGCCAGTGGAGTTGGTACAGGTCGATCGTGTCGACCTGCAGCCGGCGCAGCGAACCCTCGACCTCCTCGAGTATTGTTTCACGGGAGGCAAAGCGCCGGGGGAACCTGTTTTCATCCGGCAACACGCCGCACTTGGTGGCCACGATGACTGGCTGCCCCCATTCCTTGAGCGCCTTGCCCACCATTTCCTCCGACAGCCCGAAGCCGTAGGCGTGTGCGGTGTCAATCCAGTTGATGCCGGCCTCCAGTCCCTCGAGGATTGCCCCGATCGAGTCCTTCTCCTCCTGCGGCCCCCAGCCCATGCCCCAGTCGCCGCCGCCGATGGCCCACGTACCGAAGCCGACCGGCGTCAGTTCGAGGTCAGAGTTTCCTAATCTGCGTGTTTCCATTCGGCACGGAACATATCGCACGGTCGTGCCCAGTAAAAGCCGGATACGCGAGGGCAATAAACTTGCCATCACGGACAGCCGCGACTAGGTTGCGCGCGCTTCCGGGACAACCCCGGACCTTTGGGTTGGTAGCTCAATGGTAGAGCAGCGGCCTTTTAAGCCGTTGGCTGTGGGTTCGAGTCCCACCCGACCCACCATTTCCTCTTATGTTGCTAATCGCCAACGACCCACCACTTTTTTCCTAGCATAATCGAGCCATGGATTGGTTTTTGCGGGCTGCGGTCCTGTGGTTGGGAAGGGCGTGAGGATTCCTGTATTTTTGGTGCCAGTCAATCAAGGGTGCCGAGCACGGCTTGGGCGGCGCGGGTGGCGGCTCCGGGTTCGCCGAGTTGGGCTGCAACCTGGTCGAGGCCGTTGAGGATGCGGGTGCGTTCGGCTTTGTCCCGCAGCAGGCGCAGGCTGGCCTCGGCGAGATTGTCGGCGTTGGCGGCCGACTGGATGAACTCGGGGAACAACTCCTCGCCGGCGAGCAGATTAGGCATGGCGAGGTGCGGCACTTTCAGCAACGCCCGGCCAAGCGCGTGGGTCAGTGGGCTGGTCTTGTAGAGTACGACGGTGGGCACACGGAACCAGGCGCACTCCATCGTGACCGTGCCGGAGGAGGCGATAGCGATGCTCGCCTGGCCAAGCGCCTTGGCCAAGCCGCCGACCTGCAGGTCGATCTCGATGCCGGTCGGGATGTGCCGCCTAGCCAAGGCGAGCATCTCGTCGCTGGGTAGCACCATGCGAAGGCGTGTCTTGATTTTTTCCGAAAAAATCACCGCCGCCTCGAGCATCACCAGCAGGTGCTTGTCGATCTCGCGCCGCCGGCTGCCGGGCAGCAGCAGCACCGTGGGCTGCTCGGTGAAGAGATCCGGGTCGAGCGGCATGGATTTTTCGTCCGGCTTGGCCAAGGGGAAACGATCGACGAGCGGATGGCCGACGAACTCGACCGCAAACGCCGGCACGCGCTCCGCGTACCACTCCTTCTCGAACGGGAAGATGGAGAGCATCAGGTCGATGTTCCTGGCGATTGCGTGCACGCGGCCCTCCTTCCATGCCCAGAGCTGCGGCGACACGTAGCAGACGATCTTCGGCTGCCACTCCCGGAACGCGCCGTCGCCCTGCGAGTTGTGCCGGCGGATGGCCTTGGCGAAGCGGAGGTTGAAGCCGGGGTAGTCAATCAGCACGATGGCGTCCGGCTCGCGGCGGGTGGCCAGCTCGAACAAATGCCGGAACAGGCGGCGAAACTTGAAATAGTTTTTCAGCACCTCCCAGATGCCCACGACCGCGTGCTCGCTCAGGTCGAACTCCGGGCGCAGCGCGGCGGCCTCCATCTTCGGGCCGCCGGCGCCAATGAAGTCGATCTCGTCGCCGCCGGGCTGCCGGCGGATCGCATCGATCAACTCCGCGCCGAGCGTGTCGCCGCTGGCCTCGCCGGCGATCATCAGGATCGTTTTGCGCCCGTCACTCATGCGCCTTCTCCAAACGCGGCCACCGGCTCCGGCAGGTCTCGGCCGATTTCCTCCAGTCGATAGCCGAAACCGGGGCCGGTGAGCGTGCTCAAATCAACCTGCCCATTGCGTCGCCGGTAAATCTCCGGATGGATCACAGCCTCGGCCGCCGATGCTTCGGGATAAAACTGCATGCTGTTCGTCTCGACGCCCATGATCGTGCCGACTTGTGCAGCCAATTGCACGTGCGGAATCTGCGCCAGCATCGGGTTGGTGAGGTCCTGCACCATCAGCGTCATGCCGTGCGCCTTGGCCCAGCAGGCGCTGAGGATGGCGCCGGTCTGCGTCTTGCACGTCTTGAGCGCGACGCCGCTCCAGCCCAGCTCACGCCCGAGGCGGATCAATTTCCAGTCGTGCGCGCTCTCGTCGAGGAACAGCGGCTTGCGGGCGGAGACGCTATGCACGTCGATGCGGTGCGTCTCCAGTTCGTAAGGGAATGGCTGTTCGACATAGAGGATCATCCCGTATAGGCGCGGCTGCTCCGCGATGAGCCGGTCGAGAATCTCGTTGACGTATGCGGGGTCGGTGACGGTGCAGTTGAAATCGGCGGTCAACCAAAGCACGTCGTGCTCGACGGCGATCGTGCCGATCTTGGCCAACCGCGCGTAGTCCCACTCGGCGTCGTTGCCGCGCAGCTTGACCTTGAGGCAGGTGAGTCCGTCGGTGCGAATCCAGTCGGCGAGCAGCACCGGGTGGCCGTCGTCCGGCTCGTCTCCGGTCAACTCGCTTTCGTCGAGCGGGTCAAGCCCGCCGACGAGGTGCCACGCCGGCATCGTCGCCGGCGGGTCGATGGCGAGGAACTCGTTAGGAAAGCGGCCGACGAACTCAACGTCCGAGCCTTTGGCCGGCTCGAGGAATTGGCCAAGGTCGCGGCTGAGAAACTCGGGTGTGTACGTCTCGTAAGTCGGCCGGCCAAGCGCCTGGCCAAGCGCGTCGTGCAGTGCCAGGTCGAAGAGCGAGCAGCAGACGAGCGCGGCCAGCCACGGCATCGGTTCGCCGGCGGGGCTGTCGGCGTTGAAGGCGTCGAGCAGCCCGGGCAGTTCCGTTTGCTGAAAGTCATGGCCAAGCTCCAGCGGGTGGCCAAGCGCGTCGAAGCCCGCCCACGCCTTGGCCAGGCGGATGCAGAACCGCTTCAGCGCGTCGTGGCGCGGTTCGTAGGGCAGGGCGCTTGGCCAAACCCACTGCACGCTCAGTGGCGTTTCGCCCCAACCGGTGGCGGTGCCGCCGTTGGCCAGGCGAACGGTGAGGCGCGCGCGCGCGCAGGTGACGTGGGTGAGGGTCTCGGGGCCGAACTTGAGCGGCACGCGGGTCTCGACCGGCAGAAAAAACAGCTCGGCGGCGGCGGCGCGGATATCCGTCGGCTTTGCCATCAACGGCGGTTTCGGCCGCCGGCCGGCCTGGGTTTCGTTGGCTTGGTGTCGTCCTGTTCTTTTGTTTTATCCCGAAAGAGGATGCCCCAAAGTCCGCCTTTGTTGAGCTTGGTGCTGACCTCGACGAGATTGCTCGAGAGGGAGGAAAGGTTGCTGGCCAATTCCTGGTCGCTGAACAGTTTGCCGGCGAGGCCTTCACCCCGCTCGGCGGCTGCTACGAGGTTGCGGAGCGACTCGGTGGTTTGGCGGATGTTGTCCAGGGACTCGTCGACGACCACGCGGTTGGTGGCGACGAGGCTCTGCATGTCGCCGCCGGCGGCCTTGAGCTGCTCGGAGAATGAGACAACGTTGTTGACGGCATCCTGAATGGGAGGGGTGTTGGTGGCAATGAGACGGTCGACACCGGCGATGGTCGATGAAGCCTTCTCCGAAATCTCGCGGAGATTGCTCAGGCCGGCAGCGAGGTTGGTGAGGGTCTGCTCGTCGAGCAGCTTGCTGTCAATGCGTTCCACGATGTTGGTTATCTGCGTGGCGACAACCTTGAGTTCATCAATGAGATCGGTCGCCGAGCGGGCGGTTCGGACCAGGTCGAACGATTCCTGGCAGACCACGTCGTCCCCGTCCTTGAGCGGCGGCAGCTTGTTCGCGCCGGGGATGACGCCGATGTATTTGTCGCCGAGAAATCCGGCGGTCTCGATGAAGAACTTGGCGTCGGCGCGGATCTGGTGCTCGGCCTTGATCTTGGCGTCGAGGGTGACGGTGTAGTTGTCGGTGTCTAGAGTGATCGCGCTGATCTTGCCGACCGGCACGCCGGCCATCATCACCACGGCATTTTTCACGATGCCATCGACGTTCTTGGTCTTGAGATGGATTGTGTAGATCTCGGTGAAGGGGTTGGTGCCCTTGGAGAAGTTGATGACCAGCGCGGCCGCCAGCACCAGCGAGATGACCAGGAACAGGCCGACTTTCCATTCTGTTTTTGCTTTCATGGTTAGAACTCCAAATCCTTGGGATCAGCGATGCCGTTGACAAACTTGTGAACGATCGGGTCGGTGGAATTGAAAATCTCCTCCGGCGTGCCGTTGGCATGGATGCGGCCGTGGTGCAGCAGCATCACGCGGTTGCCGACGCGGCGCATACTGCGGGTGTCATGCGTGACGACGATCGTTGTGCATTTCAATTGGTCGCGCATCTTGATGACGAGCTGGTCGATGCTGTCGGCCACGACCGGATCCAGCCCGGTGGTCGGCTCGTCGTAAAGGATGATCTCCGGCTTGTAAACAATAGCCCGTGCCAGTCCGACGCGCTTTTTCATGCCGCCGGACAGTTCGGCCGGCTTCTTGGCCTGCGTGCCGCCAAGATCCACCAACTCGAGGGCGTCGGCGACGGTTTCCCGGATGGCCGCCGGGGGCATCGTTTGCTCGCGGTCGAGGAGGAAGCCCACGTTTTCCTCGACGGTCAGCGAGTCGAACAATGCCGAGCCCTGAAAGAGCATGCCAAACTTGCGGCGCACCTTGATGAGCTCGCGCTCGGAAAGGTTGGCGATGCCTTGGCCGTCGATTTTCACGTCGCCCTTGTCCGGCTGCACGAGGCCGATGATGTGCCGGAGCAGCACGCTTTTGCCACAACCGCTGCCGCCGATGATGACAATCGATTCGCCCTCGTCGATCTGTAGATCCACACCGCACAGCACCTGCTGCTGCCCGAAACTCTTGTGCAGTTGGCTGACTTCGATCATTCCTGGTAAATCAGGAGCTTGTTCAGAATGAGTGTCACGAAAAAGTTGGACACGAGGATGCAGATGGAGGCGGCGACGACCGCCTCGGTGGTGGCCTTGCCGACGCCCTCGGCGCCCTGACCGCAGTGCATCCCCTTGTGGCAGGCAACGGTGGCAATGATGCCGGCGAAGATGAATGCCTTGATCAGTCCCATCCAGATGTCCACCGACCAAGTGTAGAACACCATGTTGTTCCACAGGAAGACTGGATCCAGCCCGAGCAGGTACACTGCCACCAGCATCCCTGAGACCAGGCTCATGCCGATGGCCTCGGCGGTGAGCAGCGGCAGGGAAATGAGCATGGCCAGCAGCCTTGGCGCGACGAGGTAGTCCACCGGGCTGGTGGCGAGAGTGCGGAGGGCGTCGATCTGTTCGGTCACTTTCATTGTGCCGAGTTGGGCGGCCATCGCGGCGCCTACACGGCCGGCGATCATCAGGCTCGTCAAAACCGCCCCGAGTTCACGGGCCATGGCCACGCTGACCACCGACATCACGGCGCTATCCATCTTCACCTTGTGAAACTGGATGTAAAACTGGGCGCACATCACCATGCCGGTGAACGCACCGGTGAGCAGGACCACTGACTGGGATTTGACGCCGATGAAGTGGAGCTGCTCAACGAGATCCCGGATGCGGAAGCGCTTGGTGGCTATGGAGCGCACCGCCTCCAGGAACAGGATGGTGACTCTGCCGAGGTTGGCGAGCGCATCCTTGATCGGGTTGTCACCGGAATGGCCCATGAACAGTCAGACGCGTTGTACCAATCCACCTGGGCGGTGGCGAGTCCGCAATCTGCCCGCCGCTTGGCCAAGCGGGGATGCGCGGATCAGCTCGAGACCTTGGAGTCTTCGCCCTTGGCCTTCGCCTTTTTCTGATTGAAGACCAACTTGTCGTCCTTGGCGGAGATGACGATTTTCTCGCCCTCGCGCAGGTCGCCCCGGATGATTTCCTCGGCCATCGGGTCCTCGAGGTGTTTCTCGACGGCCCGGCGCATGGGGCGCGCCCCGTAGGTGGGATCGTGTCCTTGTTCCAGCAGCAGATCGCGGGCGGCTTCGTCCAGCTCGAAGTGGATGTCACGCTGGGCCAGGCGCTTTTGAACCTTCTCCAACTCGAGATCGAGAATCTGGGTGAGTTCCTCCCTGCCCAGTGAGCGGAACACGACGATGTCGTCAAATCGGTTGAGAAACTCGGGCCGGAAAACCTTCTTGGCCTCCTCGGTCAGGTTTTCCTTCATCCGCTCGTAGTCCTGCTCGTCGTCGGGGGCGGTGAAGCCCATGGTGGCCCCCTTCTTGAGCCGCTCGGCGCCGACGTTGGAGGTGAGCAGGATGATCGTGTTGCGGAAGTCCACCTGCCGGCCGAAGCTGTCGGTCAGCTTGCCCTCCTCGAGTATCTGGAGGAGCATGTTCATGACGTCGGGGTGGGCTTTCTCGACCTCGTCGAACAGCACGACAGAATAGGGGTTGCGGCGCACCTTCTCTGTCAACTGGCCGCCCTCCTCGTAACCGACGTAGCCCGGGGGCGATCCGACGAGGCGCGAGACGTTGAACTTTTCCATGTACTCGGACATGTCGAGCTGCACGAGCGACTTGCTGTCGCCGAACATGTTCACTGCGAGGCTCTTGGCCAGGAGCGTCTTGCCGACACCGGTCGGGCCGAGCATCATGAAGGCGCCGATCGGGCGCGCAGGATCCTTGAGGTCGGCGCGGCTGCGGCGCAGCGCCTTGCAGAGCGTCTCGACGGCCGAGGCCTGGCCGATGACTGTCTGGGAGATTTCCTTCTCCATCGAAAGGAGTTTCTGTACGTCGCCCTGTTCCATTCGCTTGAGCGGGATGCCGGTCCACTTAGCCACGACGTACATGATTTCATCCTCGTCCACCTTGACGCGGGCGTCCTCGTTGTTTTTCTTCCACTCGGTGAGGACGGTTTCGAGGTTCTCCTTGGCCTTCTTTTCCTCGTCACGCATGGAGGCGGCTTCCTCGAACTTCTGGTCCTTGATGGCCTTCTCCTTCTTGGTGCGTGTTTCCTCGATCGCCGACTCGAGGTTCTTGACCTCGGGCGGCCGAGTCATGGCCTTGATGCGCGCGCGCGCGCCGGCTTCGTCCATGATGTCGATCGCCTTGTCCGGCAGGAAACGCCCGGTGATGTAGCGGTCGGAAAGCTTGACGGCGGCCTCGACGGCCACATCGGTCAGTTCCATCTTGTGGTGGTCCTCGTAACGCGGACGCAGGCCCTTGAGAATATCGATGGTATCCTCGATGGAGGGCGGCTCGACCTTGATCGACTGAAAGCGGCGCTCGAGGGCGGCGTCTTTCTCGATGTATTTACGGTATTCATTGAGGGTCGTGGCGCCAACGCACTGCATCTCGCCCCGGCTCAGGGCCGGCTTGATGATGTTGGAGGCGTCCATCGTGCCTTCAGCGGAGCCTGCTCCGACGATCGTGTGCAGCTCATCGATAAACAGGATGACGTTTTTCGCCCGGCGAATTTCGTCCATCACAGCCTTGATGCGTTCCTCGAACTGGCCGCGGTACTTGGTGCCGGCGACCATCAGCGCGAGGTCAAGCGTGATGACACGCTTGTCGCGCAAAATTTCAGGGACGTTGCCCTTGATCACTTCCTGCGCGAGTCCCTCGACGATGGCGGTCTTGCCCACGCCGGCTTCGCCGAGCAGCACCGGGTTGTTTTTGGTACGGCGGCACAGGACCTGGATGACGCGCTCGATCTCCTCGGCTCGGCCGATGACCGGATCCATCTCGCCTTTCTTGCCAATCTCGGTGAGGTCACGGCCGAACGCCTTGAGCGCCGGTGTCTTGACCTGTTTCTTGTTGCCGCCGGATTCCTCTTCTTCCATGCCGGCGGCGACGCCCTCGTCTCCTTCGAAGTTTGGGTCCAGTTCGTGCAGGATTTCCTGACGGCACTGGTCGATGTCGATGTCGAGGTTCTTCAGCACGCGCGCCGCGACGCCCTCGCCCTCGCGTAGCAGACCCAGCAGGATGTGCTCGGTGCCGACGTAGGTGTGGTGCAGCGCCTTGGCCTCCTTCTTGGACAGCTCGAGCACTTTCTTCACGCGCGGCGTGTACGGGATGTTGCCGGCCAGTTTTTGGTCCGGGCCGGTGCCGACCTGTTTCTCGACCTCGAGCCGGACGGTCTCCAGGTCGAGTCCCATTTTTTGCAGCACGTTTACGGCGACCCCTTGGCCAAGGTTGATCAGGCCAAGCAGCAGGTGCTCGGTTCCCACGAAGCTGTGGTTGAACCGGTCGGCCTCTTTCCGCGCCAGCGCCAGCACCTGCTGGGCGCGCGGGGTGAAGTTGTTCATCGACTCGTCACTCATAAAAACCTTCAGCCACCATGACCCCACGGCGGGGCTTTGTCCAGCTTGGGGATGGCCACGATTGCGCTTGGCCAAGCACTGGGTTTAGTCGCCATTCTCCCGTGTGTTTTCCGGGGATTCGTCATTCGGCGTGGCCGGGCGGTTCACCTTCCTGAGCCGGTCCCGCAGCAGGTTGGCCCGGAGGATGTCTCGCTTCTCGGCGGAGAGTTTGCCCGCCCGGGCATTCTGCAGGTGTGCCGGCTGGGTGATGATGAACAATTCCTCGATCATCGCAGCTCGGCTGCCGGGGAAGAGGCTCAGGTCAATGCCCAGCCGGAAGAGGGAGAGCAGGTTCATCGTCTCCTTGGAGGATATGCTGTGGGAGTTGGCCAGGATGCCGTAGGCGCGGCCGATGTGGTTGTAAACCATCTTGGCCTTGTTCTCGAGGAGCTTGGCCCGCGCGTTCTCCTCGTGGTCGATGATCTGCAGCAGCACCTTGTTGAGCCGCTCGACGATGTCCAACTCCGTCTCGCCGAGGGTCATTTGGTTGGAGACCTGGAAGACGTTGCCCAACGCCTCCGTTCCTTCGCCGTGCAGGCCGCGCACGGCCAACCCCAGCTTGTTGACCGCCTGGATGATCTGGTTGATCTGCTCGCCCAACACTAGCCCGGGCAGGTGCAGCATCGCGCTCACGCGGATGCCGGTGCCGAGGTTGGTGG
>CAJWEP010000056.1 GCA_913030945.1 uncultured Verrucomicrobiota bacterium | reverse complement strand
ATTCACATCCGCACCATTCGAGATAAGTAGTGCGACAACTTCCTTGCGCCCCCAATCAGCCGCCGGAAGCAAAGGAGTCGATCCCCAATTGTCCTTCGCGTTTACATTTGCACCTTCGGCCATAAGGAGTTCAGCCATTTCCTTATGACCTTCCTCAGCAGCGTAATGCAAAAGTGTTCTACCACTCCATATATTATCATCCTTCGCATTTACATCGGCACCATCATCCAAATTCTGTTTGACGACTTCGATGACTCCGTATTTCGCAGCAGCGACAATTGATTCAGCAACTTTCAATTCTTCACCCACTTGCGCCGCCGTGTATGCGGAGGATGTCACTAGTTTCACCATCGACACAACTCAACAGTGTATTGCCAAACGTTGTGACTAATTGCTTCATGTACTAGACATACAGTCAATCATTCATAATCGGTCTGAAACACTGCTCATATTGTCTAAAGTGAAACGATTCTTGACATGCTCCATTGTGCTCTTTGTTTTCAAGGCTTTTTAATTATTGTCTTCGCGAGTGAATTACATGCTCGTTTTGACTGCCGTCGGCTCGATTGGCGGGCTGACGTTGATCCTGGGTACAGCCTTGGTTCTTGCCAACAGTCGGCTACACGTGGAGGAGGATCCTCGTATCGACGCCGTAGAAGATATGCTCCCGGCGACCAATTGCGGTGGTTGTGGCTATCCCGGGTGCCGGCCCTTTGCAGAAGCCCTCGTAACGGGCGCGGTGCTGCCCGGCAAATGTACGGTCAGCCCCGAAACAGAGCAAATTCGCATCGCATCCTACTTGGGCGTCGATGTTGGTGCGGAAGAAAAGCAAGTTGCGCGTCTGGCTTGCGCCGGGGGCGCCAACGTGTCGCGTGATCACGCCCATTACGAGGGCTTGGAATCCTGCGGGGGGTCAGCCCTCGTGGGTGGTGGCGGCAAGGGATGTTTCTGGGGTTGCCTCGGTCTGGGAGACTGCGAGGTTGCGTGTGATTTCGATGCGATCGAGATGAGTCGACACGGGCTGCCGATGGTCGATGAGGATCGCTGTACGGCCTGTGGCGACTGCGTCACGGCGTGTCCCAAGGATCTTTTTTCGCTCCACCCACAGAGTCACCGGCTCTGGGTGGCGTGCCGTTCACAAGAGGAAGGAGACGAGATTCTCAATGACTGTCACGTGGCCTGCACCGCCTGTGGGCGCTGTGCCATGGATGCTCCTGGCCAGATCGAGATGAGGAACAATCTCCCAGTCATTGATTATTCGGAGGGCACCCTCACGGCGAAACCGGCGCAACGTTGTCCGACCGGCTCCATTGTCTGGCTCGATCCCAAAGAGGGTGCCGTGAGAGGGCAATCCGCTCGCAAGATCATTCGACGAGATGCATTATCCGACGCCCCGACCTGATCGAAAGCCCATCCCGAGACATCGGTTTCACCAGCAATGGGTTGACCTTTAGCTTAAGCAGAGCAACGAATCGCGATGAAGAAGAAAACAAGTAATTTCAAGTACACAGGAAAACGTGTTGCCGTGGACGGCAACACCGCCGTCATCATGTGCGAACGTGAGTCAAGCGACGGCGCCGGCGCCTACCCGATCACGCCCTCGACCCAGATGGGTGAATACTGGGCCGAGGCGGCGGCGGCGGGCTACCTGAACATCTCCGGGCGCCCCCTCATCTTCATCGAGCCAGAAGGCGAACACGCCGCCGCGGCGGTAACCGCCGGAATGGCCATGACCGGGCTCCGGGCCATCAACTTTTCCTCCGGTCAGGGGATCGCCTACATGCATGAGTCACTGTATGCCGCCGTCGGGAAGCGCCTGACCTACGTGCTCAACATTGGTGCCCGGGCCATGACCAAGGCCAACCTCAACGTCCACGCCGGTCACGACGATTACCACTGCATCGACGACACCGGCTTCTTTCAACTCTTCGCGAAGGATGCCCAGTCGGCCGCCGACCTCAACATTATTTCCCACCGCATCGCCGAATTGTCGTTGACACCCGGAGCGATCGCCCAAGACGGTTTTTTGACGACCCACCTGATTGAATCCGTCATGATTCCCGAACGGGCGCTGATCGAGGAATATCTCGACCAACCGGAGGACGTTATCGATACCCCCACGGCGGCGCAACGGATCATATACGGCGACACCCGGCGCCGAATCCCCGAACTGTGGGACGTCGACAATCCCATGATGGCCGGGCTAGTGCAAAATCAGGATTCCTATATGCAGAGTGTGGCGGCACAACGCCCGTTTTTCTTTGACCACATCGACGAACTCTCTGCCCAGGCGTTCGAGGAATTTTACGGACTGACCGGCCGACGCTACGACCGCGTGCAGACCTATAGGGCGGAAGATGCAGAATACCTGATCCTCGGTCAGGGCAGCATGATTCCGTCGGCCGAGGCGGTGGTGGACTACCTGCGGGACAGCCGCGGCATCAAGGTTGGCGTCGTCGATCTCGTCATGTTCCGCCCGTTCCCGGCCGATTTGCTGGGCCGTGTACTAAAGGGCAAGAAGGCAGTCGCCGTCCTTGAGCGACTCGACCAGCCATTGGCGGTCGACCTGCCGGTGATGCGAGAGACGCGGGCGACGATGAGTCGTTGCCTGGAGAACGGTCGCGACCCTCAAAACATGCCCTTTCCCGATCTTGAGGTTTACAAGGCAGCCACCGACGCCCCGATCCTTTATTCCGGTTCGTTCGGCATGGGCAGCCGCGACCTGCAACCGGAGGGAATCGTCGGGACAGTCGAAAACATGCTGCCCGAAGGTGCACACAAGAAGTTTTTCTACCTCTCGATCGATTTCCTGCGCGACAAACCAATCAGCCCGAAGCAGCGAATTTACCAGGAAACCATAGAAGAGGCATACCCGCAGGTGCGTGAGTTGGCGGTCCACGGTTCCGAGAATCCCAACCTGATGCCGAAGAACAGCATTACTGTGCGCTTCCACTCAGTCGGTGGCTGGGGAGCCATCACGACCGGCAAGAACCTAGCCATGACCTTGTTCGACCTGTTGGATTTCCATATCAAGGCCAACCCGAAATACGGATCGGAGAAGAAGGGCCAACCCACGACCTATTACCTCTCGGCCGCTCCGGAGCCGATCCGGGTCAACTGCGAGTATTTCTACGTCGACGTGGTGCTCTCGCCGGATCCCAACGTTTTCGAGCACACAAACGCCTTGGCCGGACTGAAAGAGGGCGGCGTGCTCATCATCCAGGGTGACCAGCCTTCTCCCGAGGCGCTCTGGTCAAGCATCTCCACCCATTACCGCAAGATCATCACCGACAAGAAGATCAAAGTCTTTTACCTCGACGCGTTCAAGATCGCTCGCGAGGAGGCCAGTAATCCGGATCTGCAACTGCGCATGCAGGGGATCGCTTTCCAAGGAGCGTTCTTCGCCGCCTCCCCGGTTGCCGAGCAGGCCGGGCTCTCCGAAGAAAAGCTGCTCAAGGCAATCCACAGTCAGCTTCAGGACAAGTTCGGCAGCAAGGGCGAGCGTGTCGTCGAGGAGAATATGCGCGTTGTTAAACGCGGTTTCGACGAGGTGCAAGCGGTGCCACACGGTTCGCTCACAGAGGCGCAAGAGAATGGACAGGTCAACAGCAATGAACCCCCGCTGCCACTCATGCTCAAGCGCATCCCCCGGAGCACGGCAGCCTCCTCGGACGTCCATCGTTTCTGGGAACAAACAGGTAGTTTCTATGCCCGCGGCATGGGCACGGACAGCATCACCGACCCGTTCATCGGTCTCGGTGTGTTGCCGGCGGTGACGGCTTCATTCCGCGACATGACCGGCATCCGCTTTCAGCATCCCGAATGGATCGCGGAGAACTGCACAGCGTGCGGCAACTGCTACACGATCTGCCCGGATACCGCCATCCCGGGGTTGGTGAGCGAGGTCACACCGATGTTCGACACGGTTGTCAAGCGCTTGCGCAAGCATGGCAAGGAAGTCACCCGCCTGCCCAAGGCGGTGCGCGAACTGGAGCGCCATCTGCGCACCCTTTTCTCCAAAGCCAAGGAAACCGACAATGTTACCCAGATGCTGGACGAGGCGATCGAGAAGACACTCCAGAATGGCAAGCTGGAGGAAACGGAGTGCGACGAGTTGAAACAGGAGTTTGAGCTTTTTCGCGAGGAACTCAACGGCTTTCAGTTTTCCCTCACGCGACCCCACTACACCTTGCAGGAGAAAGATTCGCCGGGCGACGGCGGATTGCTGAGCATCACGATAAATCCCTACACCTGCAAGGGGTGCATGGAGTGCGTCGCGGTGTGTAACGACGAAGCTTTGGTACCCGTGACGCAGACCAAGGAATCCACCGAGAAGTTGCGCCGGCATTGGGGTTTCTGGCTCGACCTGCCAAACACTCCGAAGAAGTACATCCGCATTGGCGATCTCGAAGAGGGTATCGGCGTTCTCGAAAACATTCTGCTGAACAAGGACAATTACCTTTCCTTCACTAGCGGCGACGGAGCGTGCCTCGGTTGTGGCGAGAAGACGGTGGTTCATCTTTTCGTGGCCACTGTCGAGGCCCTCATGCAGCCGCGGATTGAGCGCCACCTCGCCTACCTGAGCGAACTAATTGAAAAGCTGGAGAAACACATTCAACTCCAGTTGGTCCAAGGCCTCGACGTGGGCGACACGGCCACCCTCGCCGAGGCAATCGACAATAACGGTGACGGAGACGTCACCCTGGCGGGCATCGCCAAGCGTGTTGAACAGATGAGCGGTGGCGAGCCCATCGACCAAGACTGGCTGCGTCGCGTCACCGATCTGGTTGCGAAACTCAAGAACTTAAAGTGGAAGTACACCGAGGGCACGACGGGGAGCGGACGCTGCAGCATGGGTATGCTGAACGCGACTGGTTGCACCTCGGTCTGGGGCAGCACTTACCCATTCAACCCATACCCCTTTCCATGGGCCAACCACCTGTTCCAAGATCCCGCCTCCATGGCCATGGGCGTCTTCGAGGGGCATATGGTCAAGATGTCGGAGGGCTTCAAGGCGATCCGCTTGGCAGAGCTAGAGTTGTCGGGGAACTATGACCCGGCTCAGCACGACGATTTCCTCACTTATTTTGGCTGGCAGCAGTTCACCGACGAGGAGTGGGAGTTGTGCCCGCCCGTGGTCGCCGTGGGAGGCGACGGCGCGATGTACGACATCGGTTTCCAGAACCTTTCCCGGGCTTTAATGTCAGGCAAGCCGCTCAAGGTCTTGATTCTCGACACCCAAGTCTACTCGAACACCGGCGGCCAAGCCTGCACCTCGGGCTTTTTCGGTCAGGTATCTGACATGGCGCAGTACGGCAGAGCCACCAAGGGCAAGGAGGAGATACGCAAGGAGATGGGGCTGATTGGCATGGCCCACCGCACCACCTACATCCTGCAGAGTTCCATCTCCCACCCGAGCCACATGATCGAGGGCTTTATCCAGGGCCTAAAGACTCGTCGGCCGGCCATGTTTAACCTCTATACCTCGTGTCAGCCCGAGCACGGCATCGGCGACGACATGAGTTTCGATCAATCCAAGCTCGCGGTCGAGTCGCGCGCCTATCCGCTGTTTCGTTACAATCCGGACGAAGGCATCCGACCGGAAGACTGTTTCGATCTGGAGGGTAATCCGGATCTCGATCAGGACTGGCCCATCTATACCTTGAAGTATTTGGAGGACCAGAGTGAGAAGACGATGGAATTGCCATTGACCTTCGCTGATTTCGCTGTCAGCGAAGGACGGTTCCGTAAACACTTCCGGATCGCCCCCCCAGACACTTGGAACGAAAACATGGTCCCCTTGGCGGAGTTTATCAAATTGCCGGAGGATGAGCGCGAGGGCTGTTTTCCCTACTTGTGGAGCGTTGATCGCAATCAACACCTCACCCGCTTGCTGGTCGCAGAGCCCATCGTGCGTTCATGCGAGGAACGTCGTGACTTCTGGATCATGTTGCGAGCGATCGCCCGCGTCGTTGATAGCCAGCCGACCTCGACCGAAATCGAAGCGAATGTTCGCCGGGAGTTGACCGGACGGATTACGGCCAACCTCATGCAATTAGTTGGCGGTGGAGAGGCCGCTGCAACCGACACACTCATCCATACGGGAGCACCCGCCGCGGAGACCGAGGCGGGAGCCGATAACAGAGACTACGTAGCCCCGTGGATCGAAACGGAAGATTGTACTTCGTGTGACGAGTGCATTCAGATCAACCCAAATATCTTCGAATACAACGCAGACAAGAAAGCCCTTATCAAGGATGGCTCAAACGGCCCATACAAGGATATCGTCAAGGCTGCAGAGCGATGCACGGCGCGGGTGATTCATCCGGGCCTGCCCCGGGATCGCAACCAGAAAGGCGTCGAGAAGCTGATCGCACGGGGAGAAAAGTTCAACTGAGCGTGCGGCAAGCAATGACTCTCTTCAGTCGCAAGACCTTTGCCCACGGTATTCACCCGCCGGGGTTGAAAGACGACACCAAAGGGCTACCGATCCGGCAATTCCCCTTTGCTCCGGTGCTGGTGGTGCCGCTGTCGCAGCACATCGGCAAACCTGCCGTGCCAGTAGTCAGGGAGGGGCAGGAGGTAATCCGCGGTCAATGCATCGCTCAGCCTGACGGGTTCCTGTCCGTAGCGATGCATGCGCCTGCCTCCGGCGTGGTCAGGCGCATCGGTTTGACTCCGAGCATAACCGGCCGGATGACATCGGGAATTTTTATCGACCCCTTTCCCGCCTCTACCCAAGAGGTGCCCGAGGGAACCCCCTGCGATGCCGCCACCGCGAATCCCGAGGAGATTGTTGCGGCGATTCAACAGGCCGGCGTGGTGGGCCTGGGAGGAGCCGGTTTCCCCACCCATGCCAAACTGAAAATGCCTGAGGGCAAGTCGGTCGATACCCTTCTGGTCAACGGGGCCGAGTGCGAACCCTACCTCACCACCGACCACCGCGTGATGCTTGAGCACAGCGATGACGTGTTCGCCGGCATTCCCTATCTGATGCGGGCGACCGGCGCCACCCGCACGATTATCGGGGTGGAGGCGAACAAACTCGACGCTGCTGCAGTCCTGAACGCAGCGATCCCGGACGGCGCCCCGATCACGGTGGAGACGCTGCCCGTCAAATACCCGCAGGGCGCTGAAAAGATGCTGATCAAAGCCCTGCTGGGACGGGAAGTCCCCTCGGGTGGGTTTCCCCTCGACGTGCACGCCATTTGCACCAATGTAACCACCACCGCTGAGATCGGCCGCCTACTGCCGCGTGGGCTCGGCATTCAGGAGCGGGTGGTCACCATCGGCGGCCCAGGAATCAAGAACAAGGGCAACTATCGTGTCCCGATTGGCACCCCGCTGCGCTTCGTGCTGGAGTGGGCCGGCATGGAGGAGAATCTCACCCGGGTGTTCCTGGGCGGCCCGATGATGGGCCAGGCCGTATCCAGCTTGGACATACCGATTACCAAAGGCTCTAGCGGAGTAATCGGCTTCACCTCATGTGAAAGCTCGCCCTTGAATGACTCAAAGCATTACCCGTGCATCCGTTGCGGTTACTGTGTGGATGCCTGCCCGATTTTTCTCAACCCCTCCCAACTCGGACTTCTCGCGGAGAATGGCGAGTATCTGCGGATGTCGGAGGATTTTCACTTGATGGACTGCTTTGAGTGCGGCTGCTGCACGTTTGTATGTCCGTCCCATATCCAACTAGTGCAGCATTTCCGCATCGCCAAGGCCGCGTTGCGCAAAGCAAAGGTCGAAGCGAAAGCCAAGGACGATGCCAAGGACGAGCCTAAACCCAAGGATGAGCCCAAGGCCGAGGCCAAAGCCAAGATGCTGGCATGAAACGGTTAGCCAAGATTTTGGATATTCGCAGCTCGCCGCACGTTGCCAGTGGGCAGAGCGTTGACGTCATCATGTTCAACGTGGTTCTGGCACTTTTGCCGGTTACTGCGTTCGCAGTATACACCTTTGGCCTGGCAGCCATACTCACGCTCGCAACAGCAGTAGCTTCCTGTGTCGGTACGGAGTATGCCTTGTGCCGCTTCACGGGTCGGGAAACCAGCATTGGGGACTGGTCTTCGACTGTCACCGGCATCCTCTACGGCCTCACCCTTCCGCCCAGCTTGGCCCTGTGGATGGTGGCGGTGGGCGGCATCATCGCGGTAAGCTTGGGCAAATTCCTTTTTGGCGGCTTGGGCTACAACCCCTTCAATCCGGCGCTGGTCGGCCGAACGGTGTTGCAGGCCACCTTTCCGGTGGCGATGACCAACTGGCCCGCGACGCCGGTTGATCGCTTCACCTCGGTCCCGTCCTCAACCCTGGCCTGGCCGTTTACTGAACCGGCCTACGACGCCGTATCGACAGCGACACCATTGGCGAGTTGGAAATTCGAGCAGGAAATGACAGATACAGGCGATCTGTTGCTTGGGACGGTCAGTGGCTCCGTGGGTGAGACTTGCACTCTGCTGATCCTTCTTGGAGGCCTCTATCTGGTGGCGCGGCGGATGATGAACTGGCGAATTCCCGTTGCCATCCTGCTTACCGTGGCGCTCTTCAGCGGTCTCCTAAATCTGAGCAATCCGAAACATTATGCGGACCCCCTTTTCATGTGGCTGTCGGGGGGGCTCATGCTGGGTTCGGTGTTTATGGCGACCGATATGGTGGGCTGCCCCATGACCCATCCGGGCTGCGTGCTCTACGGCATCTTAATCGGGGTGCTGGTGGTGGTCATTCGTGTCTGGGGCGGTATGCCTGAGGGCGTGATGTACGCCATTCTCCTGGGCAACGCAGCCTCACCCCTCATCGACAACTGGATCCAGCCGCGGGTTTATGGAACCACCGGAAACCAATCCTGAGGTACTTCCCATGACGCCTCCTGCGCGGCCACGAGTCTGGCCGATGTATCGGGCGGTGGTAGGCATCGGCCTTGCCTGCGGCATCGCCATTGTGATGGTCTACGAGTTGACCGGCCCGATCATTCGGCAGAACAAGATCGAGATGCGGGAGAAGGCCATCACCAAAGTGTTGCCCGGCGCCACGACCAGCGCCGCCTTCCGCCTGAACCAAAGCGGAGGCTTTGACCCGGTTCCATCCGACAACGAGGGCGATGACCTCGTTTTCGCCGGCTATGACGACAACCACGAACTCGTGGGTTTGGCGATCGCGGCCCGGGGAATGGGATACCAGGACGTCATCCGACTGCTTTACGGATACTCGTTCGAGAAACAGGCAATCCTCGGCATCAGCGTGCTGGAGAGCCGCGAAACGCCGGGTCTGGGCGACCGCATCGAAACCGATCCGGACTTCCTGCGTAATTTCGGCAACCTCGACGTGAGCCTGACGCCCGACGGTGCCGAGTTGGCCAACCTAATCGAGTTCGTCAAACCGGGGGAGAAAAACGACCCTTGGCAGATCGACGGTATCTCCGGCGCAACGGTTACCTCGAAGGCAACGGCCAATATGCTGAGCGAAAGCTCGGCCCGGTGGATTCCGACCGTCCATCCAAAAAAGGAAGTATTTCAATACAGGGAAGGAGTGGAGTAACAAGTTGATTCCTGCAAGTCAGAGTCCGCCATCCGGCACCGACGAATTCATCAAGGGCATCTGGAAACAGAATCCGGTTTTCGTGCATGTCTTGGGAATGTGCCCGGTGCTGGCGGTGACCAACACGGCGAAAAACGCCCTCGCAATGGGATTGGCGACCGCGTTCGTGTTGATAATGTCGAACTTGGTCGTTTCTTCGCTGCGCCGCTATGTTCCCAAGCAGGTACGCATCGTCACCTTCATCCTGGTGATCGCCACCTTCGTCACCATCGTCGACTATCTGATCCAGGCAATCAGCTTGGAGTTGCACAAGGCATTGGGCGCATTTATCTCCCTGATCGTGGTCAACTGCCTGATTCTTGGCCGGGCCGAGGCCTTCGCATCGAAGAATGGCATTTATCGTTCCCTGCTAGACGGCCTCGGCATGGGGGTGGGCTTCATTATGGCCCTGCTCTGCCTGGGCGTGGTGCGTGAGATCTTGGGCAGCGGCAGTCTGTTCGGCCTGCAGTTGTTCGGCGAAGGATACCAGGAATGGATCATCATGCTGCTTCCGCCGGGCGGCTTCTTCACCTTGGCAGGTTGGCTTCTGCTGTTCAACTGGCTCGCCAAGAGACGAGAGCGCCGCGCAAATTCAACCGGGAAGGAATCAATCTCATGAATAGTGATCCCCTGTGGGCGATATTCCTCAATGCCTGCCTAATCAACAACTTCGTACTGGCCTACTTCCTCGGCATCTGTCCCTTCCTGGGAGTGTCGGGCAAGCTCGCAACCGCAACCCGCATGGGGGGTGCTGTCACCTTCGTCATGGTGGTTAGTTCGATGTCGGCGTTTGGCATCAATTCCCTGCTGCTCATGATCGATGCACCCTACCTGAAGTTGATCTCGTTTATCGCAGTGATCGCTTCGACGGTGCAATTGGTCGAGATGTTTATCAAGAAGATGAGCCCTGCCCTGTTTCGCGCCCTCGGCATCTTCCTGCCACTGATCACGACCAACTGCGCGATCCTTGGCCTGGCCCTGTTCCAAACCAACAAGGGCTACGGCCTCCTCCAGTCGTTTGTTTATGCATTGGGCGCCGGCGCAGGCTTCACCTTGGCCCTCGTCCTGATGGCTGGATTGCGCGAGAAGCTGGAACTTGCCAAAACGCCCGACATCGTCAAGGGCACCGTCATCACCCTGGTGTTGGCCGGCTTGCTGTCGGTCTGCTTCATGGGTTTCGCCGGGTTATCCAATTGATCATGATAGTCACTGGGATAAAGGCAATCATCGGCATCACCGTCATTCTCGGTGGATGGTTGCTGGTGCAGGCGATCTGGCGAAGGGTGTTTCCCGGAACACCTGCTGACGAGGACGTCTTGGCCGGCCGCTTGGGTTGCTGCAGCCGCTCTTGCTCGAGCCCCTGCGATGAGGATGAATCGAGCTGCCGATGAAACGGCGTTGAACTATCCTGACTTAGCCCGGATGCCTTGTCTTGCTCTTATTTGAGCAGACGTAAAATCTCCTTGAACTGCGGGGCATCGGCAGTGCCCAGCAACTCAAAGAGGGCGATCTCAACCGAACTCATCCCGGCACCTGCGCAGGCCATCTTGCCCAATCCGACTTGCTTGTTCTCGGGAGTGCGGGAAGAGGTCGCGTCGACGACAACTTCGACGTGATAGTCCTGTTCCAGCAGATCGCGGGCAGTCTGGTAGACACAAACGTGCGTCTCGATCCCGGCGAGCAGGATCTGTTGGCGTCCGCTGGTCCGCAGGTTCTCCAGGAAATCGTCTTGACCGCAAGCGCTGAAACTAAGTTTTGGAAGTGGTTTCAGGTCCATGAGCAGATCGGCGATCTCGGGAATGGTGGGACCCAAGCCTTCAGGGTGCTGTTCGAGCCAGAGAATCGGTAACTCGAGAACCCTAATGCCCCGGATGAGGATTTCCAGATTCCGGTAGAGTTGCTCTCGCTGATGCATAAGGGTAGCAAGTTTACCCTGCACGTCGATGATGACCTGTATGGTATCGTCGGGCTTGAGCATGGGATCAGTCTCCTTTCCTAAAATGAATGTAATTCTTCTTGAAAGAAGTACACTCCTTACGATTGCTACAAGACATCTCCGCTGATTTGGCTGTTTTGTCAAGCCTCACCCCCGCTTGCCCAAGCGCCCGCTATTCTCCTTGGTCGGCATCCGAATCAGACACGGGTTGACTCACCCCGGGTCGAGGCGGAACGTTGGCCTGCGTTATTGCCAACTTCCCATGGACAAATGAAAACACCAGCGCTCCTCTTCAGGACGTACGCCGTTGCCGGTGAACCCAAGCCAAGGTATACTCGCGCAGGATGTTGACAAGAAACCTCGACAAGGCCCGGGAAGCCTACCGCAATCGGGACGTTGAGTCCCTCCGAAGTTCCCACGATGCAGGCCACGAACCGCATGGGAGCGGGAGCGGCAAATACATCAAGAGCATTGTTTACGGTGGGCTCGATGGGATCATCACCACCTTCGCCGTCGTGGCTGGCGTGGCCGGAGCCGCGCTGCCAGTGGGTGTCATCCTAATTCTGGGCTTCGCCAACCTGATCGCCGACGGCCTTGCGATGGCGTTCGGCGACTTTCTCAGCACCAAGGCGGAGGATGAATTTTATCAGGCCGAACGCGACCGGGAAGAGTGGGAATTCGACAACCACCTCGATGGCGAAAAACGCGAGTTGGTGGAGTTGTATCAAGAGAAGGGTCTTGCCGGGGAGGACGCAAAACAGATCGTCGATATTCTGGCCAAGAGCCGGGACACGATGGTGGACGTGATGATGGTAGAGGAACTTGGCCTGTTCAAATCCAACCAGTCACCGCTTGGCAATGCTATGGCCACGTTCCTCTCCTTCGTGCTGTTCGGGTTCGTGCCACTGCTAAGTTACGTGACGGGCTACATCGGTAATTTTGGGGCGGCGTTCGCCTTCCCGGCGGCCTGCGTACTGACCGCCCTCACACTGTTTACGCTGGGTAGCCTCAAGGTGCGCTTCACTGGCCGCCCTTGGGCGGGATCCGGGTTGGAGATGCTGCTCGTCGGCGGAGTCGCAGCACTGGTGGCGTTCGGGATTGGCCACCTACTACAAGGATTAGCCGGATAAGCCACGGCAATCTTGACGGTGAAATTGCGGCAATCTAAGTTCGGCCAAGCAGCAAGCCGCCGCCCGTGTGCTCCCGTAGCCCAGTTGGATAGAGCGGGTGTTTCATAAACACTAGGTCAGGGGTTCGAATCCTCTCGGGAGTGCCATCTTTTAACCCTCGTATTTAAAGGCTTTACGTGAATTCCCGCGCAGTGCCTTTTTCTATCTTCTCACACTTTTCAGATCTTGGTGCCAAATTGGTGCCGGCGAAGTCCAAGGCACCGGAAGCTCTGTTAAATTCATTGAGCGCCGAAAGGCAATATTCCCTTAGCTATAATATCGGTTGAAGTTGCTGGAGTGAAAAAAACTTGCATTAATAACTTAATGCGTCAATTTCCTGTTTTGCTTTGCGATTACTGCAATCAATAATTAGGCCAATCTTCACGCTAATCTGCATTCTGCAAATTGGTTTGCTATCGGCATCTATTGCTTCGCCAGAGTTGCATTTCTTTGTTTTTCACCCCCTTGCCACATCGCACTCAGGCTATTCTTGTGCAGATCGTAGTAATAGCGAATCTTCTAATGATGAGAAGCCGTGGGAAAATGATCAATATTGCCCGGTAGATATTTATTCTCAGGGACTAATTCTTCCAGAGTCCAGCATTTCTGCAAATTGGGAGTACATTAATTATGTAGAATTTAAGTTCTCTTCAACCAAGATTTCACTCCCTAATGCCAGCGCTAAACTAATTAAACAGCGCGCTCCTCCTTTAAGTTAGCTCTTCAAACCGCAGATACCGATTAAAGTATCTGGATTTATCCTAAGGATTTTCTCCGGAACATTCAATTGGTAGCTCGCCTCTTCGAACTGCAGTTTAATAATTAATTAAACTGCAGATCAATCAGACAAAAAATATATCATGAATACCTGTAGTTAGGATGTTTATGGCTAACTTAAATTAAATGAAAAACAAAAACTCCTTAATTGGCGGCTCTAATTACGAGCCCCTAAAGCAAAATTTAAGTAGAGGATTTACCTTAATCGAGCTTTTGGTGGTTATTGCAATAATTGCAATATTAGCTGGTTTACTTTTGCCAGCCCTCGGAAAAGCAAAAAGCAAAGCAAAACAAATAAACTGTTTGTCGAACATGAAACAATTGGGTCTTGGGTTTATGCTTTATTCGGATGACTTCAATGGAAAGTTACCGATGACCGCTCATCAAACATCCAACCCAAACTATGTTTGGATTAATACTCTTTCTCCATACATAGGAGAAGTTGACTCGATTAGGCTTTGTGGTGCAGATCCTCGAATTAAATTAAGAAAAGAAAACGGTGGCACAAGTTATATTCTGAATGAATCCATAACCGTGCCATTAGTGAACGCATTTGGGAAATTAGTTGAGCCTTTACCTAGGCTTGCTCAACTCAAAAGCCCTAGCTCTACTTTTCTGCTGTTTGAAGCTTCAGACAAATCCGGGGTTTCTTTGTTTTCAGATCATTCTCATTCACGAACTTGGCACATTAGCGGATGGAAAAGTGTTATTAACGACATTCAGCCTGATCGCCATAGATTGGGTAAAGCTGCTAAAGACCGATCTGCAGGAAAGGCGAATTACCTTTTTGCGGATGGTCATGTGAAGTCAGTTGATGCGCTCATCATCAAGTCCCTGATTGAGGATGGAATTAATCCGTCAGCTCCCTCTAACTTTAATCCTTAAAATATAAAAAACTTAAGTCATAAAAATGAATAAATATATACTCTTTAATATCAGCCTACTGCTAGTAATTGCTTCACCTAATATTGTAAATGCTCAAGAAAATGAAAAATGGACCAATGGACATGGCGATTTATCTGTTAATCATGATGGCTCTGAATGGTCTTTTTCATTCAGGCATGAAGATGCCGTCGGTGACCAAACAGCTGTTTTAAATCAGAATAGCAAAGAGATTATACCGGAGGATTCTAGATTCAATTTTCTTGGTGATGCAGGTGCCCCTATTTGGATCATCCCACAAGTAGCTAAGCCTGAAATTTTGTTTCTTGGGATGAATGCTGAAAGCACAGCAAAGGGTACTTTTGAACAAGGGCTATTCAATCTGCAGTTGTCCAGCATTCATGCTCCCGGTGACTTCTTTATTTGGAAAGCGAGTCTTAACGAAATCGATATTGATATTAATTCATCAGATGGAATTGGTGAATCAGATAGAATGCAGTTTCCTGCTAGGGCGCATTTCCACAAAAATTGGGGTTTCAATTCTCCAGGCACATATAGATTAGGATTTACAGCGAATGGAATACTTGCAAATGGCGGGCTTCCAACAGAAAGCGAGGAGTATTTTATTAATTTTGAAGTGAATGTTTTGTCGGAGGGCGAGGTAGATTTGGAGATTGTGTATGAAGACGGAGAGTGGGAAGCAGAGATTCTTGCTCACGTTCATGGTGAAGACGACCACGGTGAAGATGATCATGGAGATGAGGGCCACGATGGTGTTGCATATACAGTTAATGAGGTAGCGCTTCGAGTAGATTCTAGATCTGCAACCGTCGTTCCAAATGATCCTGCCTTTGGCTTTCTGGGGCACCCGGGTGAGTTGTTCTACGAGTTGTCACAGCATGAAGAGGAAGGTTTGCTCTATCTTGGGATCGCTTCAGACGAGGTGGAAGCGGGAGTGTTTGTTGGGGATGAGGTGCAGT
>CAJWEP010000055.1 GCA_913030945.1 uncultured Verrucomicrobiota bacterium | reverse complement strand
GGAGTCAGCGGTCATGCCCGGCAGAATAACGGCCGTTGTCGCCTTGACCAAGGTGAAACCGGTGCCTAGCTTGAACGCGTTCACGTGCCCATGATGTTGCTGTCCCGGACAGATTCACGCCGCTTGGCCAAGGGTTTCACCCTGATCGAGTTGCTGGTGGTTATCGCCATTATCGCGATACTCGCTGGGCTGTTGTTGCCAGCTCTGGCCAAGGCCAAGGCCAAGGCCGGCCAATCAGCCTGCTTGAACAACTGCAAACAGATTGGCCTGGCCGTCACGATGTACATTTCCGAGTACGACAACCGGATTCCCCTCTGTCGCAATTGGGGGCGTGCCTGGGGAGGGGATCATGCATTGCGCAATGATCTGGTGTGGATGCCTCAGTTGCTCGAGCCTTACATTGGGAAGAACACCGGCGCTCCCGATCCAAAACAACGTGACAAGTCTCGAACGCCCCACTCTGTTTTTGCCTGTCCTGTTGCGATGAAGACGCAGGATTCGGGGATGTTGTCGAGGTTTCGCAACAACAATTATGTGACCTACGTCTGGAATCATATTTACCTTACTAAAAGTCGTGGTAGCTATGAAGTGCGCCGACCGGTCAGCGGTCGCAGGGCCGGCGACTGCGTCAATCCGTCCCTCTCTGTGTTGACCTGGGAGATGCCGTACTGGGACTACAAGACGATGCCTCACAAGAGGGGCATCGTGCTGAGTTACGTCGATGGCCACGCGGCTCGCATGAATGGTTCCCCAAAGGAGCACGACTGGTGGGCCTATCACAGCCGCGACGGCTGGGAGGAGGGTGACTTCACCTGCGGCAACCCGCATTGAAGCCGGTGGCGCAAGCCGGTTTTACGCCGTCACCGGGAAGACCAGTGGTGAGCGGGGTGCCAATACCTTTTCAACCGGTATACGGGTCAACTCGGCGAATTTAGGCAGGCCGCCCTTGGTAGGCAGATCCAGTCGTCCTCGGACCAGCGGCGAGGAGTACTGGATGAATTTTTCGTTGGGCAGCCAACCGTCCTCGCTGATCCAGTCGCGCGGGACGGTGCGCTCCAGCAGCGCAATGTCGCCCAGCGGATGCAGGCCGGTGGTGTATTCGTACGGATCATCCGAGCGGCGCTCGATGGTAACCATGAAGCCGCTCTTTCCCTCCACGGCGGCGCGGACGGCAGCCACACCGCAGGCAACCGCCTCGTCAACATCCTGCTGGCTGGCAAAGTGCGCGGCGGAGCGCTGGGCGTAGCCGAGTTTCACCGTGCGCGTCTTGAGCTCGAGCTTGCCGTGGACCAGTTCACAAAGTGTATCAGCAACGCCTGAGAGCACCGGGTGGCCGAATGAGTCGAGCCGCGTCTTGTCCGCGCCGAGTTCGTTTCCCTCCTTGTCCTTCACCCCCTCACCGGTGACCACGATGCAGTAACCTAGCTGGTGAACGGTCTCCTGAACCTTGGCGAGGAACTTTTCCTCGTCGAGCGGGATTTCCGGCAGCAAGACGATATGCGGCCCGTCGGTCGGTTTGCGCTTGGCCAGGACGGTGCCGGCGGCGAGCCAACCGGCTGCCCGCCCCATGACCTCGATAATGCAGCATGAGCCGTCGTCGGTGGCCATGCTGGCAACGTCTTGGGCGATCTCCATCACGGTCGTGGCGTTGTACTTGACCGCGCTGCCGTAGCCGGGCGTGTGATCAGTGTGGGGCAGGTCGTTGTCGATGGTCTTGGGCACGCCGATGCAGCGCATCGGGTAGCCGCGCTTGATGGCTTCGTGATGTAACTTGTTGTTGGTGTCCTGCGAGTCGTTCCCGCCGGCGTAGAAAAAATAGCGGATATTGTGCGCCTTGAAGACCTCAAACAGCCGATCCATGTCCCGGGCAGCCTGTTCGGGGTCTTTCTTGAAGCGAATCTTGTAACGGCATGTGCCCAGCGCGGCGGCCGGGGTGTGCTTGAGTTCCTCGATGGTGCGCGCCTTCTCATCGTTCAGGTCGATCAGGTTCTCTTGCAGGATACCGAAGATGCCATTGAGCCCGCCGTAAATCTCCTCGATATGGTCCGGGTGTCTGCCAGCCTCCTGGATGACGCCAGCCACGCTGGCGTTGATCACCGCAGTCGGTCCGCCGGATTGGCCTACCAGCAGGTTGCCCACGAGGTTGTCATTGGCCGAGGCGGTCGGCGTTTCCGGTTCGGCGTTCATGTCATGGATCAGCGGGTTGTTGGTCTCGGCCGGGCTGTTCGTTGTTGAGTTATCGTCTTCCAATTCTGACATGTGCAAAAAGTGAGTTAGCAGTGCTCCTCCAAAAAGGGGCGGGACATTGCCAGCCAAGGAACGACCTGTCAAAGCCAATTGGCGCCGGTGGATCGGGCTGCCCCGGCTGTTTTGGGCAGTTATTCAGTGAGTTGAGTGAGGGGATTGTCGCGGTTTGACAGGGGGAATGTCACCCGTGCGCCGCCCTGCCGATGCGACTCGAACAGCGCCACGATCATCTCGATTGCCGTTCGTGCGTCGTGGATACTGGCCTCCGGATCGCGATCCTCCTCCACGGCATCGATTAGGTCGCGGATCGCCAACACATTGCCGGCGTGCAGGCCGCCGTCCTTGAGGATCTCCGGCTCGCCGGGGCCGTTCGAGCTTATGGGAATCCACTTTTTTCCTGTGCGCGCTGGCGACCACGAACCGTCCGGCAGCAGGCTGGCGCTGGGAAGATAACCGGTGGTTATCTTGATGACGCCTTCGCTGCCGAAAATCGACAGGCCAAAACGATTTGGATTACCGGCGGCGCGACGGACGGACCGGAAGTGGGCCAAGACCTCATTGGGCAGGGCGTAGGTCGCGCCGACGTTGTCACCAGCCAACGGGCCGATGCCTTCGTTGCCCGGCTTGACGTGCCTGGCCGTCACCGGTTCGCCGCCCTGACGTGCATAGCCCTGGCACCAGAGCGGATAGCCGGCGAGGTGATGAGTCAGGTCGAACACGTGCGTGCCGAGCACCCACAGGTCCTCGCCGCCGCCGCGGTTGTCCTCCTTGCCGTGTAGCTGGTACTCGAGCGGCCGGCCAATCCGGCCGCCGACAATGAGTTGTCGGACCTGGTCAAGGATCGGGCTGTACCGTGTCTGGTGTGAGACAGCACACTTGACATTGTTCTTCTCGCAGGCGTTGATCATTTCGTCGGCCTCGCGCAAGGTGCGGCAGAGCGGCTTCTCCTCGTAGATGCCGCGCACGCCCGACTCGGCCGCGGCCACAAGCATGTCGCGATGCTGATCGAGCCAGCGTGGGCAGATGCTTACGAAATCAAACTTCTCCTTCTTGAGCATCTTGCGGTAGTCGGCGTAGCCTCGGGGATTGCCCAAGCGCTTGACCGCCTTGGCCAAGCCGTCGGAATTGTCGTCCGCCACGGCCACCACTTCTGTGTTTGGGAACTCGCGCCACACCGTATCCAGCCCATGGCCATAATTGCCGCGCCCCGTGCTGCCGATCACTCCAACTCGATATTTTTTGGCCATGATGTAACGGATTGCTTGGCCGCAAATATGCTTTGCGCTTGACCAAGCGGCAAGGCAATTGGCCAAGCGGGAGCGGGAGGGGGCTTCAACCTTTCCTGCCGCCTGAGCATCGGATAAACTGTCGCCCGCTGAATGAAGCTGCCGTTTGAACTAGCGTTGGCACTGCGGTATTTGCAGCCCAAGCGCACGTTTGTCTCAGTGATCACGCTGATCTCGATCATTGGGGTCACGCTGGGTGTGGCGGTACTCATCATCGTGATGAGCGTGATGAGCGGCTTTGGCCAGCAGTTGCGCGAGAGGTTGCTTGATCTCAACGCGCACCTGAAAGTTTCGGAGAGCGGCAAGCCATTGAGTGATTATCGATCCATTCGGGATGTGGTTCTGGCGAACGAGGCCGTTTCGGGATCAGCGCCGTTCATCATTGGCCCGGTGCTTGTGGAGACACAACCGGAGGGCGTGGAGAATCCGCAGGTTTTCACACCGTTGGTGATGGGAGTAGACCCGGAACTGGAGCCGACGGTCAGTTCGCTGGTTTCGACCAACACCCTTTTGGCGGGCGACATCGATATTGCCTTGAACGGGTTGGTGGTGGGGAAAGAGTTTGCCCGGATGTTAAACCTCGGAGTGGGGGATTTTTTGGCGGTCCATTCGGCGAGGAGTTTTCACCGAATCCAAAAGGCTCAACAGGAGGGGAGCGAAACGGTTCTTTTGCCGGATGACTTTGAAGTGCGGGGTGTCATCGATACCGGTCACTACGAGTACAACGCATCAATTGTCCTGGCATCCATCGAGGACGCACAGGCGCTCTACGACCTGGGCGATGCAGTCCACGGGTTGTCGGTGAAACTACACGACTCCAAACAGGCCGAGCCGGTGCGGCAACAGTTGCTCAAGACCCTGCCGCAGGGTTTCGTGGTCACGACGTGGGAGGACGAGAACACCCAGATCCTTGACGCGCTGAAGGTGGAGCGCAACGTGATGTTTTTCCTGCTGTTTTTCGTGATGATCGTGGCGGCGTTTGGCATCACCAGCTCGCAAATCACGTTCGTGGTACAGCGCACGCCGGAGATTGGGACGCTCAAGGCGCTCGGCGCGACCGGTTGGCAGATCATGCATGTGTTTTTGGCGCAAAGCCTAGTGGTGGCGATTTTGGGACTGTCGTTCGGTTTCGGGCTTGCCGTGCTCGCGCTGGAGTATCGCAACGAGTTTCTGGAATTACTTAGGGTTTTGACGGGCTTCGAGCTGTTCCCGGCTGAGATTTATTTATTTGATAAACTACCGGCCCAGAAGTTGTCGGAGATGGGCGGTGACTTGACAAAGATCGGCGTCGGGTCGCTGTTTATTTGCCTGCTGGCCGGGGTGATCCCGGCGTGGAACGCCAGTCGGCTCAAGCCCGTGGAGGCTTTCCGCCATGAGTGACGTTCTTCTTTCAGCGCACGAGTTGCACAAGTCGTACGACCTTGGTCGGCGCAAGGTGGAGGTGTTGCATGGCGTGAGCCTTGAGATTGCGAGTGGCGACTTTCTCTCGCTGCAGGGCGCGTCCGGCGCGGGCAAGAGCACACTGCTTCATCTGCTCGGTGGACTTGATGAGCCAACCGCTGGCGAGGTGTTTGCCGGCGACCAGTCTTTGTTCGGCATGGGGGCGGTGCGCTTGGCCAAGTGGCGAAACCGCGAGGTCGGTTTCGTCTTTCAGTCGTATCATTTGCTGCCGGAGTTCGACGCGCTAGAGAACGTCACTCTCCCGGCGCGGATGTCGCACACGGGTAGTGGCGTCGCGGAGCAGCGGGGCAGGGAACTGCTGGAGCGCGTCGGCTTGGCTAAACGCATGCACCACCTGCCCACGGAGCTTTCCGGCGGCGAGCAGCAGCGGGTGGCCCTGGCCCGGGCATTGATCAATCGACCGGGCATCCTGTTTGCCGACGAGCCGACCGGCAATCTCGATTCCAAAACCGGCGACGAGGTGCTTGACCTTTTGTGCGAACTGCAGCGGGAGGCCAAGCTGACGATGATCATTGCAACTCACGACGACAGCGTAGCCTCCCGGGCGCACGCCACGTTCCGCTTGGCCGATGGTCTGATCGCCTAAAGCTGGCCAAGTGACTCGTCGAGGAGGCCGTAGAGCGATTGCATCGTCTCCTCGGTTTCGTCGCCCATGCTCGAGAGGCGGAAGGTCTTGCCCTTGAGCTTGCCATAGCCGCCGTCGATCAGGATGCCGCGCTCTTTCATCAGCCCCTGCAGCTTTGGGACATCGATTTCGCGCCCGCCCGGCTTGGCTCCGTTGTTTACGCAGGTCAGCGTCTGCGATTCGTAGCCAGCCTCGGGGAACAGCGTAAAGCCGTGTCCGGTGGCCCAGTCGCGGGTCATCTGCGCCAGCTTGCCATGCCTCTCAAAGCGTGCGTCTAGGCCTTCGGCCATCATGTCCTCGAGCTTCGACTGGAGCGCGTAAATATGGCCGATGCTTGGCGTGCTCGGTGTCATGCGCTTCTCGGCGTTTTTCTGGAACTCGAGCAGGTCAAAGTAGTAGCCGCGGTCGCCGATCGTCGCGGCGCGGTCGAGCGCGGCCTGCGACGCGGTGAACACACTCAGCCCCGGCGGCAGCGCAAACGCCTTCTGTGTGCCGGCCAGCAGCAGGTCGATGCCGAGCTTGTCGAACTCGATCTTCACGCCGGAGAGTGAACTGACACTGTCGACGATGAACATCACGTCCGGGTACTTGGCCTTGAGTTTGGCAATCTCGGCCAGCGGACTCATCACGCCGGTGGAGGTTTCGTTGTGCACAAGAGTGACTGCGTCGAACTCGCCGGTGGCCAGGCGCTCGTCGATTTGCTCCGGCAAAACGGGCGAGCCCCACTCCACCTGCATCGCCTCGGCCTCCTTGCCGCAGCGCTTGGCCACGTCGAACCACTTGTCTGAGAAGGCTCCCTTCATGCAGTTGAGCACGCGCCTGGTGACGAGGTTGCGGATTGCGCCCTCCATGATGCCCCAGGCGGACGACGTGCCGAGATAGACGAGCCGCTCCGTGTAGAGCAGTGCCTGCAGGTTTGGCATCACGGCGGTGTATAGGTCTTTGAAGTCCTGGCTGCGATGCCCGATCATCGGCGTACGAAATGCCTCAAATGTCTTGTCGCTGACCTCGATCGGTCCCGGTATGTGCAACTTCAGGTGCCCCATAAAGCGAATGAAACTATTCACAAGCCCCCGCCGGTGGCAAGCGGCCAGTCGGTTTGCGCCGTGAAAACGCTGGTTGCGATTCAATTGACTTGCCGCTTGGCACTGCTTTTCACACAATTCGCGCCCGCTTGGTGGAGAGGTGGCTGAGTGGTTGAAGGCGCACGCCTGGAAAGCGTGATTACTTGAAAGGGTAACGGGGGTTCGAATCCCTCCCTCTCCGCCATTTTTCTTCGGTGTTTTTTCCCTGATTTGGGCCTGAAACGGGGCTTGGCCTAGCGGTATTGGCCGGGGCGAAATTTGAGGGTTGACATAATCTGGCCAGAGGCAAAACATGACTGACCGATCCGGGCAGCGGCACGTTTCTTCTGCGGTGTTCCCCACACCCACCTCCTTGGCGTCTGTTGTCCGGATCATTTTTTTCCTAACCGCTTGACCGGATATGAACTTCTGGTACGTTCCTCCGCCCCTTTTCGGGGGTGTAGCTCAATCGGTTAGAGCGCTGGCCTGTCACGCCAGAGGTTGCGAGTTCAAGTCTCGTCACTCCCGCCATTACTTTTTCAACGTTTCCTAGCAAACACCCTCATTATCGCTTCACGGTCATTTCATGTGTCCGATTGGTCGAGTGTAACCGAATGTAGCTGAATGCTAAGGAAACGAACTTTGCGTCCCGAACTTTTGGTAGCCAAAATGGCAGCCATTGGCAGCCATGAACACTGGCTCAAGTGGATATACGGATCGGAAGTATTGGTAGCCAATTGCAATAGCGGAGGACGGCCCAAATCTGCGATCTGAGGCACCGGTGTTCCACCGAGGGTGATTGGCCTCAAGGTTTATCCCAATGCGTCCTGCGCCCCGTTCTGGCCAAAGAAATGGCGACAAAAACGTCAATTACCACTAATTGGCCAAAAAACGTGGCCCACAGTTGCGCTTAATGGGCTTGCAATACCCACAGCAGACGATAGTTTCGCGGCGATGAAGGCTCTAATTACATTTATAGCAATTGCGGCGGTTTCGGTTGCCGGTGCGGGATTCTACTACGTCAGCAGCACCTCCGAATCCGAATGTCCTGCTTCCACTGGGGAGTGCGGCATGAAGAAACCTTGCGATGAAGTCGCAAAACCCGACTGTGGTGCTAATCCAGATTGCACCGACCAAAAGAAGGCGTGTCATCTCACTGACGAAGGCTGAAGACCAAAATCCTACTTGATTAACGCTTTCGCCGTTAAAGGCAAAAAAACAAGGCCCACAGTTGCGCTGTGCGGCCTTTTTATTTGTTTCTGGGGAAGGAATGCGAACGAAAACCCCGCCAACCGAAGCTGACGGGGTTGATTCAAGCCTAGCATCAACCAAATTCACGCGAATGAGAAGTGGTCGACTTCGTTAATTTGTCTCATCCTTGGTTTGGACAAAATGATTTGCGTCAAGCTTCCCAAAGAAAAACCCCGCCAACTGAAGCTGGCGGGGTCGGCGGTTAATGCCATCCGATGGGTTGGTAGTAGCGGCCAACCCTATCGCTTTCCAACAATGAAGCAGACAGCATTAGCTAGGCCTTATTATGACTGTTTGCTGATTGAGGAGGTAACCGCATTTTGTCGATCAGCGGTTAAATCTTGCGACCATGCAGACAAAGAAAACCCCCCGTCAACCGAAGTCGACGGGGTTGCCTGAAACCAAGGTGACAGAAATAGCACGCTGGACCTGCAAGCAGGAGGTTGCGGGTTCAAGTCCCGTTACTCCCACCATTTCCTTTCTCTCTTCCCCCAGAAAAAGTGCGCTTGGCCAAGCGCTTGGCTGGCTTGCTCCGTTTGCGACTCAACCGCGGGGGTGGTATTGCTGGTGGATGGCCTTGAGGCGTTTGCCGGCGACGTGCGTGTACACCTCGGTGGTGGAGATGCTCGAGTGGCCGAGCAGTTCCTGTATGACCCGCAGGTCGGCGCCGTGTTCCAACAGGTGTGTAGCGAAGCTGTGCCGCAGCATGTGCGGGGTGATGTTCCGGTCGATGCCGGCCAAGGCGCACCGTTTCTTGATACGCCCCCACAGTGTCACCGCCGCGAAGGCCGTGCCACGGTTGGTGAGGAAGAGGTTGCCTGGACTCTTTCCCGGCTTGGCCAGTTTGTTGCGTCCTTGTTCGCGATAGCGTTCAATCGCCTCCTTGGCGCGTCGGCCCACCGGCACGACGCGTTCCTTTCCTCCCTTGCCAATGACCCGGATGAAACCGGCGTCGAGTTGCAGTTGGGCTTCCTCAAGGTTGCGTAATTCGGCTAACCGCAAGCCGGAGGCGTAGCATAGCTCGAGCATCGCGTGGTCGCAAAGCGTTGCGGGCGTCACCGGCTCGGGCGGCCGCAGCAGCTTGTCGATTTCCGAATCGGTCAACGCCTTGGGCAGGCGCTTCCAGCGGCGGGGCAGTGTGAGGTTTTCTGCGACGTTGGTCAGTAGGAACTGTTCCTGCACGCAGAACCGGTAGAATGCCTTGAGCGCGGCAATCTCGAGGTAGAGGCTCTCAGTGCTGAGCCTGGCCGGGTCGTCGCGAGGGCGGCCGGGTTTTTTTGGCGCGTCGTCGCCGGTCGTTGTCACGCTGTCGCGCTGGTGGCTGAGGTAGCCAAGCAGGTGCGACAATTCGACGGCGTTCCAGCGGGTGAGCTGCTGTCCGCCAGCCCAGTCGGCAAAGCGGTTGAGGATGCTGCCGTACGCTTTTTGTGTGTACTCGGACTGGCCCCGCTCGTGGCGGAGGTATTGCCCAAACTCCTCGATCAATGCCTGCATCTCCCGGCTGCCGATGCTACGGGTTATTTGGCCTTGCGGTCAACGCGCACGGCCGTATCGTTCGGTGCGCATTGAAGAAGTGTTACGCCATACCGCTTGTCGCCCTGTTGGCTGCGACCGCGGCGGCCCATGCCTGCCGCTACACGGTGCGCGATGTCGGCTTCGCGGACCTGGGCAACGAACGGTACACCTTCTTTTGTTTTGTCGATGGCCAAGTGTCCACGGAACGAGCGAAGCAGCTTGGCCAAGCGGCTGGTGCGTTGCTCGGAGATTCCAATGTTCGGTTTGAGTGGGTCAACCTGGCCGAGGGCAACCACCCACAGGCCAAGCGCCTGGCCAAGCAAGAGCCGGGCGTGCCCGCCGGCCTGCTGCTGTCGCCGGATGGCGAGTTGGCTTGGCCGGTTACTTTTCCTGCCGCAAAGCCGGACAATCCCGAGTGGTCTTTTTTGGCGTCCGTCGTCTCGTCGCCGACCCGGGATGAACTCATTAAAAAAATGATTCCCGCCTATGCGGTGGTTCTTTTTGTCGAGGGAACAGACCCGGCACAAAGCAGGCGCGCCCGAGTTGCGGTGGGCGATGCAATCAAGGCGATCACGCCGCTGCTGCCGCAGATGCCCAAGCCGGTGGATCACCCGCCGGAGATGGTTGTCTTGCCGCCCCAGCGCGTCGCCGAAGAGTCGGTGCTGCTGTGGAGCCTTGGCCTCGATGTCGAGCCGGTACCGGAGCCGCAGGCCGTGGTGTTGATGGGGCGCGGCCGCCGGGTGGGCCAGCCGCTGCGTGGCGGCTTGGTCACGCGCACGGCGTTGCAGGAATCACTTGCGGTGGTCGGTCAGGACTGCGAGTGCGGCCTCGACCGGGTGTGGATGCAGGGCGAGCGCTTCCCTCTGTCATGGGGGCGCACCGAAAAAGTCGCTGCATTCAAAGAGCTTGGCTTCGACCCGGACAACCCACAGGTGAAGGCCGAGATCAGTCGCATCATTACACGCGGCCCGAACTCGCGGCCAGGCGGGGTAACGCAGACAGCCTCGAGCAACTTTGACCAACTGGCACTCGGTTACAGTGAAGAGCTCATTGAGATCGAAACCGAGCCGTTGGTGCAGGCTGAGCTGCCAACGTTGAAGGAAGTCACCATGGAGCCGAAAACGGATCCGAAGCCGGAGTCAGTGGAGCCGGAGTCGGCTGTACTTGGCCAGGCGCGAACGATTTGGTGGTCCCTTGCCGTGATCGCAGCGGTGACGCTGGCTGGAGGGGGGCTGTTGCTGCTGCGCAGGGCGGGAAATTAATGTCGATTTGGTCGCACATCTTTCGGGAAATTGGTTTCCGGAAAATCAACGCCCTGTTTTCCCTGCTGGGCCTGACACTGGCAGTGACTGTGGTGGTGGCGTCGCAACTCCTCGCCGAGGCGGACGAGCGCGAAACGCGCCGGGTGACCCGCGACATGGGTTTCAACCTTCGGTTGATACCGGCCGAGACCGACTTGGGGCAGTTTTATCGGGACGGCTTTTCGCGCCACGCGATGGATTCAGCGATGCTCGATCGTTTGGCGACACACTTGACCAACAACGTCTCCTTCAACCACCTCGTCGGCTCGTTGCGCCGCGAATACACCATCAACGGACAGGACATCCTGCTGGTCGGCCTCTCGGAAACCTACGTCGTTCCTGGGCAGGGCAAAAAGTCGATGGGTTTTGACATCAAAAAGAACACCATCCACATCGGCTCCGAGATTGCGCGCATGCAGGAAAAAAAGAGGGACGACACGATGCACGTTGGCGTGCGGCAATTCACGGTCGCGAACGATCCCATCGAGACCGGCACGCCGGATGACATCACAATCTTTGCGCGGCTTGAGGATGCGCAGGCGGTGCTCGGGTTGGCGGGAAAGATCAATGAAATCGAGGCGATCGACTGCCTCTGCCTTACGGCTGACCAGGATCCGCTCGCCATATTGAGAAAGGAGATCGGCGGTATTTTGCCGGAGGTGCAGGTCGTGCAAAAACGCACGCTGGCCGATGCCCGCGCGAAGCAGCGGCAGACCCGTGAGAAAGTGAACCAATTTGTGCTGCCGTCGGTGATGGTGGCCAGTGTGGTTTGGGTGGCATTGCTCGCGGTGCTCAACGTGCGAGACCGGCGGCAGGAGATCGGCGTCCTGCGCGCGCTGGGCAAGGGGGGTGGACGCATCGCTGGGTTGTTTCTCGGCAAGGCGGCGCTGCTTGGCTTGGCGGCGGCGACGGTCGGCGCGGTGCTCGGGACGTGGGCGGTGCTGGAGTTTGGGCCGTCGCTGTTTCCTGTGACGAAGAAGGCGATCCAAGCAAACCCGACTCTTGCGTGGCAGTTGGTCGTGGCGACGCCGGTGTTTGCGGCATTCGCGAGTTTCATCCCGGCCATGCTGGCGGTGTCGCACGATCCGGCGGAGACTTTGCGGGAGGATTGACGATGATACGCTGCGACGAGGTCACGAAAAAATTTCGCAAAAACGGCTCCGAAGTCACGAGTCTCGACCGGTTCTCGGCGGAGGTGGTCGAAGGGGAGTTCGTTGCCGTGCACGGGCCAAGCGGCTCTGGAAAAACCACGCTGCTGCTTACGCTTGGCGGCATGCAGCGGCCAAGCGCCGGCACGGTACAGTTCGGCGGACGCAACCTGTACGCGCTCTCGCCGGCGGACCGGGCGCGACTGCGGTCGAGCGAGATCGGGTTCGTGTTCCAGATGTTTCACCTCGTGCCATATCTCGACCTACTCGGCAACGTGCTGCTGGCCGCCCCGGGCAAGAAGCTTGGCCAAGCGCAGCGGCAACGTGCCGCCGCGCTGCTCGACGAACTCGGCTTGGCCAAGCGGGCCACTCACCGCCCCGGCGAACTCAGTGCCGGGGAGCGCCAGCGCCTGGCCGTGGCCCGTGCGTTGCTGAACCGGCCGAAACTGATTCTCGCCGACGAGCCGACCGGCAATCTTGACCCGGAGAATGCCGCCGAGGTGATTCGGCATCTGGCGGAGTTTCATCGGGCCGGAGGCACGGTGGTGCTCGTCACCCACGGCTCGGCGGCGGACACCCAAGCCGACCGGATTCTGCGCCTCGAACAGGGCCGCCTGCTAGCGAATTGATGAGTTGTTCGTTGCCCGTGTGATTGGTAACTTCCCGGCATGGAAGTGGTCACGTCAGTCTTGATCGGCATTGCATTGAGCGCGACATGCGGGTTCCGGGTGTTTGTGTCGCTGCTGGCAGTAAACATCGGCACTCGCGCCAAGGACGCCGATGGCGAGCCTCTGATCGAGTTGGCCGCAGGGTTCGACTGGTTAGGCAGCGACATCGCCTTGATGATTTTTCTCGTGGCGGCGATCTTTGAGATCGGCGGCTACTACATTCCGTGGATTGATAATCTGCTCGATACCGTTGCCAGTCCCGCGGCGGTCGTGGCCGGAACCCTCATCACAGCTTCCTTTATCACCGGCATGGATCCGTGGCTGCAATGGTTGCTCGGCCTGATCGCCGGCGGTGGTGCGGCCGGCGCGGTACAGGCGGCGACGGTAGTGACGCGCGCCTCCTCGACGATCACCACTGGCGGTCTGGGAAATCCCATCGTGGCGTCGGTCGAGACCAGCGGCGCCTTTCTTGGTTCGGCGCTGTCCATTCTTGCGGCGCCGTTTGCCATCGGTCTGTTTGTGCTGCTACTCGGGAGCTGTATGTGGATTTGGTGGCGGCGCAGGAAACACAAACTGGCCGAGGTGGCCTGACGGATGGACCGGCAACGCATCAGACTTGTATTTGTCGCGGCGTGCGTGGTGTTTGTCTCCCCGGGCGCGCTAGTATCCGATCACTGGGCGTACGAGCCGGTGACCCGCACAAGCGTGCTGCCGGTGGAACGCTCGGTTTGGCCAAGCGGCGCGCTGGATCATTTCATCCTCGCCAAGCTCCGCGAAAACGGGATGCAGCCGGCCCGTCGTGCCGACCGCCGGACACTGATCCGCCGGGTGACCCTTGACTTGACCGGTCTGCCGCCGTCGCCGGGGGCGGTGGATGCCTTCGTGGCGGACGATTCACAGGGGGCGTACCGACGTGTTGTGGAGCGGTTGCTGGCCTCGCCGCGCTTTGGCGAGCGCTGGGGGCGGCACTGGCTCGACGTGGCGCGTTATGCCGACACCAAGGGCTACCTTGCCGGGAATCAGGCGCGGCTTTTCACCCACTCCTACACCTACCGCGATTATGTGATCGACGCGTTCAATGCCGATCTGCCGTTCGACCGGTTCATCATTGAGCAGATCGCCGCCGACAAACTCAAGCTGGGCGCCGACAAACGGCCGTTGGCTGCGATGGGGTTTCTCACGCTGGGCCGCCGTTTTTTGAACAATCCGCACGACATCATTGATGACCGCATCGACGTGGTGACCCGTGGCCTCATGGGGTTGACTGTCGGCTGTGCCCGCTGCCATGAACACAAATACGACCCTATTCCCATGGCCGACTACTACTCGCTTTACGGGGTGTTTGCCAGCAGCCACGAACCGGGCGACAAGCCGTTTATCAGCGATTCGATCGATCCCATTCAGCGTGCGGCCTTTGAGAAGGAGCGCAAGCGGCGTGAAGATGATCTTAATAACTATCAGCGTGAGCAGTACGTTCGCATTCGAGAGCAGGTGAAACGACAAACCGGCGACTACATCTGGGCGGCGCACCGGGCAGCAAGGGTGGAGTCAGGCAAGGTCGATGAGTTGGCCCGCAAGTCCAGGCTTGATCCCGACTTGACGCGCCGCTGGATGCGCCATCTGACCAAACGCCGTGAATCCGACGACCCGGTTTTTGCGGCTTGGTTTTCGCTGGTCAAGCTCGATGCCAAGTCGTTCGGCGAACAGGCCAGGGCCACTCTGGACGGTCAACCTTTGGCCAAGGTGCATCCGGCAGTGCGTGCTGCGCTTCAGGACGCCGACTCACTCGAGGCGGCTGCCAAGTCGTTTGGCCAACTGCTGTATGAGGCTGGGGAGGATCAGACCAAGCTGCGCGAGGCGGTTTACTCCGATGCTTCACCGGCGAAGCTTTCCGACGGCGATGTGATGCGTGTGATGGAGGTGAAAGGCAGGGAGGGTATTCGCTCGCGCCGCCGAAAGTTCGACGAGTTGGAGGGTGAGCACCCCGGAGCCCCCAATCGCGCGATGGTTTTGCTCGACAACGCTAGCCCGTACAATCCGCAAATCTTCCGACGAGGCAACCCAAGCTCCAGGGGTGCCACCGTGCCGCGCCGGTTCCTGGCGGTACTCTCGCGAGATGAGCGCAAACCATTTACGAATGGCAGCGGCCGACTCGAGATGGCCCGGGCGATCGCTGACCCGCAGAATCCCCTAACCGCGCGGGTGATGGTCAACCGGGTCTGGCAGCGCCTATTCGGTAGCGCGTTGGTTCCGACACCGAGCGATTTTGGCACGAACGTTGCCCCGCCTACCCATCCGAAGCTGCTTGATTTTCTGGCTGCGGAATTTGTTGGAAGCGGCTGGTCGATGAAGCAGTTGATCCGTAACATCTTGACCTCCAGCACCTACCAGCAGAGCGAGTCCTCCCATCCGGAATACGCCGTGCGTGATCCCAATAACCGATTTCTGTGGCAGATGAATCGTAAGCGGCTAGATTTCGAGGCAATGCGCGATTCAGTGCTGAGGGTGTCCGGCAGCCTTGACCTCAAGCAGGGCGGTCGCTCGGTTCAAATCGTCAACAAGCCGGATGCCAACCGCCGGACGGTGTACAGCTTCATCGATCGCCAGAACCTGCCGAACCTGTTTCGGACGTTTGACTTTGCAGGGCCGGATACGACCTGCCCGCAGCGCTTCACGACTACGGTGCCGCAGCAGGCGTTGTACCTGCTGAACAGCCCGTTCATTGAGACGCAGGCCAAGCGCTTGGTCAGCCGCAGGGAGATTCGTGCGGTTGCGGATGAGAGCCGCATCCGTGTGATGTATCGTTTGGCCTACCAGCGCGAGCCCTCGGCAGAGGAGTTGCGCCTGGCCAGGCAGTTTGTCGACAACTTCGTGCCCAGTGCCATTGCCTGGGAGCGGCTCGGGCAGGCGCTGCTGGTTTCCAACGAGATGATGTTCGTCGATTAGAGGTGAAGAAGGAGGCGAGAACCGAAATCCCACGCAAGGCGGTCTATCGGCTGTCGGTTTACCTGCGCTGCCTGCACAGGCTGGAAAACAACGGGATTCACACCG
>CAJWEP010000054.1 GCA_913030945.1 uncultured Verrucomicrobiota bacterium | reverse complement strand
ATCAATTCTTCACCCGTCTTGCCGTTTACTGGGTTTGCTTCGGTTACTTTTTTTGTTGGGTGGCTTTGCGTCTGGCTTGAGCCTCGGCGCGTTTGCGGTTTTGCTCCTTTTTGTAGTTGGCGACGAGTGATGGATCGTATTCGCCGCCATACTCGTCGCGCAGGGCATTGCAGCGTTTGCGCAGGCGCTTGAGGATTTTGGCGTGCGCTGAATCGTCGACGAGGTTCTTTAACTGATCCGGATCTTTTTGCAGGTCGTGCAGGTATTCGTACGGCGGTTCCTGCTGGAAATAGCGGGCGTAAACATAACGGCGGCCCCTCACTCCCTCCCACTTGGGAATGGTGGCATTTTCCATCAGGTGTTCGCAGAAGGTGTCTTTGCGCCAGTCGTTCGATGAATTGCCGTTCACGATGGGCTGCAGGTTGCGACCCTGATAATGCCCGGGCACTTTGGCACCAGCGTAGCTAAGAATAGTCGGTGCGATATCGGTGTTGAGCGCCATTTGGGCGGCCACTTTGCCGCGTTGTTTTTTTGCGGCGCGCGGATCGTAAATAATCAGCGGCACACGAAGCGACTCCTCGTAGTGCGACCATTTGCCGGCGAAACCGCGCTGGCCCTCGTAGTAGCCGTTGTCGCCGGAAAAGATGATGATGGTGTTGTCGGCCACACCCACTTTGTCGAGGTGCTGTATCACGCGGTTCATGACATGGTCGATGCCGCTGATCATGCGGTAGTAGGCACGCAGGTTGGTCGCGTATTTTTCAGGCGTATCCCATCGCCAAAAATAGCGGATGCGATTCATCGAATTCTTCATGAACTGCGGGTGGCTTTGAAAAATATTCGGGTTGGACAGGCGCGGCGCGGTGATCTCGACATCCTCGTACATGCCGTCAACCGCCTTTGGCCAGGGGAAGTGCCCGATGCCCGGTCGCTTGTCTCCGTCCTCGGCATGGGCGGCGTTGAAACTAACCGACAGACAAAACGGGGCATCGCCCTTTTGTTGGTTGATAAACTCGATCGCCCGGTCGCCAGCCAACTCGGACTCGTGGCGCAGCGAGCCATCCGGCTGCTTTTTCAAGTAGGGGTTGCGGCCAATTGACTGGAAGGCATCAAACATCGCCTCACGGTCTACCTGGGCGACTTTGACGCCGAACTTGCCAATGAAGCCGGTGCGATAACCGGCTTCACGCAACACCGCAGGATAGCTCGCCTGGCTGAACTTGCCGGCAATCGGCGGTGTGCCGAATGTGAACTGGTGTGTCCGCTCGTACAACCCGGTCAGGAGGGTCGCCCGGCTGGCGGCACAGATCGACGTGGTGACGAACATGTTGCTGAATCGCACCCCCTGCGCGGCCAGGCGATCCATCGTTGGCGTTTTCAAAAACGGATGCCCAGCGCAGCCCATGCGGTCCCAGCGGTGGTCGTCAGACAGGAAAAAGATGATGTTCGGCCGATCGGCGGCCTTGACCAAGGCGTCCGCCGGAACGGCGAGCAAAACGGCAACAAGCCCCGTCAGCCAAGCGAATGGAGTTCTCATGCGGGCCAGACTATAAACTTGGCTAAGCGCCTGGCCAAGCGGGTGTAGGGTAAAAACGCCGAAATCCTCGAAAAAAGAGCGTAAACAGTGGTTGACACGAGGCAGGAGTTCTGCTCTGCTCTCCGCCCTTTTTGGAGATGTACGCGGTAGTAAAAACGGGAGGCAAGCAATACAAGGTGACCGAGGGCGCCACCATCGAGGTGAATCGCGTAAGCGGTGACGAGGGCAGTGCCCTGACCATCGACACGGTGCTGATGGTGAACCAGGACGGCTCCGTGAAGATCGGCACCCCGACGATTGACGGGGCCAAGGTCGAGGCCGAGGTGGTTCGGCACACGCGAGGCCCAAAACTCGTGATTTGGAAGATGAAACGCCGCAAGGGCTACCGCAACAAGAACGGGCACCGGCAGGATCTTTCCGTTCTCAAGATCAACAAGATTAGCGCATAAGACATGGCACATAAAAAAGGACAAGGCAGTTCCCGAAACGGTCGCGACAGCGCAAGCCAGCGACTGGGCGTCAAGAAATTCGGCGGGCAGCCGGTGATCGCCGGCAACATTCTTGTTCGCCAGCGCGGCACCAAGTTCACCGCTGGGCGAAACGTGGGCCAGGGGCGCGACTGGACGCTGTTCGCGCTGGCCGATGGCCGCGTGCAATTCGACAAGGGCGGCCGACGGATCAACGTGCTTACCGAGGAAGCCGCGGCGAACTAGCCGGGCACACTGACACTTTTGGATGGCGGGGCAATGGGCCTCGCCATTTTTGTTTGGAACCGGCCCCGCCGCGGGATCGGCCCACACCCCGATGTTTGTCGATTCAGTCAAGGTCCAAGCCAGGGCCGGCAAGGGCGGCAACGGTTGCCTAGCGTTTTCGCACGAACCGTTCAAGCCCAAGGGCGGGCCGTGCGGTGGCGACGGCGGCAAAGGGGGCGATGTCATCCTGCAGGCCAATCACGACATCAACAATCTTATCGCGCAGTATTACTCGCCGCATCTCCACGCCAAGGACGGCCGCCCCGGCGAGGGCAAGGGCAAGACCGGGCGCGGTGGTAAAAAGCTCATCGTCAAGGTTCCGTGCGGCACGATGGTCTGGAAACTCCCGCCGCCCAAGCCAACAGACGAGCAGCAGGACATGGTCGTGCACCGCACGCTTGCCGAAGCGGAAGCGCTCGAGATCAATTTTGAGACACAACCGGAGGCGCTGCCTGAGTCCAGGTTGACGGAACCGGAGGTCATCGCTGACCTGACCGAGCATGGGCAGCAGTTCGTGCTGTGTGCCGGGGGGCGCGGCGGAAAGGGTAACATGCATTTTACCACCTCGACCCGGCAGGCACCACGCTTTGCGCAGGACGGTGAACCCGGCGAGGAGGGCCAGTACCGGCTCGAGTTGCGGCTGCTCGCCGAGATCGGCCTCGTCGGCTACCCGAACGCTGGCAAGTCCACCCTACTCTCCGCGATCTCCTCGGCCCAGCCGAAGATCGCCGCCTACCCGTTCACCACGCTGCACCCGAACATTGGCATCGTGGAGTTCGCCGACTACAGCCGGCTGACCGTGTGCGACATCCCGGGAATCATCGAGGGGGCGCACGACAATGTTGGCCTTGGCCATGCTTTTTTAAGACACATCCTGCGCTGCCGCGTGCTCGTGCTGCTAATCGACATGGCCGGCACCGACGAGCGCGAGCCGTGGGAGGATTACAAGCAACTGCTCAGCGAGCTGGAGTTGTACGACCCGACGCTGCTCAACCGTCCGCGCCTCGTTGCTGCCAACAAGATGGACGAGGAGATCGCGCCGGAAAAACTGAAGGCGTTCCGGGCCAAGCTCGGCCAGGTGGATATTGTGGAAATCTCCGCCGCGTTCGACCTTGGCCTCGAGGAATTGAAAACCAAGATGCAACAAATCGTTGCCGCAACAAGTGAAGATTGATTTATGCTAAGAGCCGGAATCGTCGGGCTGCCCAACGTCGGCAAGTCCACCCTGTTCAACGCCGTCACCCGCACCCGCAAGGCGGAGTCGGCCAACTACCCGTTCTGCACCATCGACCCCAACGTCGGCGTCGTGAACGTGCCGGATGCGCGGCTCGATGATATCGGGGAAATCTCCGAATCAGCGGAACTGGTCCCGGCCTCCGTGGAGTTCGTCGACATCGCCGGGCTGGTGAAGGGCGCCTCCGCCGGCGAGGGGCTGGGCAACCAGTTCCTGAGCCACATCCGCGAAGTGGATGCCATCGTGCACGTGGTGCGCTGCTTTGAGGATGATGACATCCATCACGTCGAGGGCAGCATCGACCCCGTGCGCGACATTGAGACGATTTCCACCGAGTTGATCCTCGCCGACCTCGAGGCGGTCCAGCGGCGGCGCGACAAGCTCACCAAGGAGGCCAAGCGCGGCGACAAGGAGGCGGCGGCACTGGTGGCGATCATCGACAAAATCGAGCCGCACCTTGGCGAAGGCAAGCCGGCGATCACCTACGAGTTGACCGACGACGAGGCCGCCCTGGCCAAGCGACTGTTCCTGCTCTCGGCCAAGCCGACGCTGTTCGCCGCGAACCTGAGAGATACGGAACTGGCCAATGCCGAGTCCAACCCGCACATAGTCAAGGTCCGCAAATACGCCGCCGAGCATCACGGCTGCGAGACGCTTGCAATCAGTGCACAGATCGAGAGCGAGTTGGCCGATTTGTCCGAAGAGGAGGCGGTTGAATTTCTCTCCGAGTTGGGCGTAACCGAAAGCGGCGTCGGGCAGTTGATTCACAAGTCGTACGCACTGCTGGGCCTGCAGACCTTTTTCACTACCGGCGAAAATCAAACACGGGCCTGGACAATCCGTGTGGGCGACACCGCGCCCAAGGCGGCCGGCGAGATCCACGGCGATTTTGAGCGTGGCTTCATCAAGGCCGAGACTGTATCGTACGCCGACTTAGTTGCGTGTGGCTCGATTGCTGCTGCCCGCGACAAGGGCGTGTACCGGATGGAGGGCAAGGAATATGTCGTGCAGGAAGGCGATGTGATTCTGTTTAAATTCAATGTCTGACCGCCCAGGCACCTGGCGAAGCCGATGAGCAACGAACGACTGGTTTATCTCGACAACAACGCCACGACGCGGGTCGCACCCGAGGTCGTCGAGGCGATGTTGCCGTGCCTCACTGAGCACTGGGGCAACCCGTCGAGCGCGTACGGCCTGGCCAACGCACCGGCACGCATGATCGAGACGGCACGCGAGCAGGTGGCAGCGCTCATCGGCGCCGACCCGCGCCACATCGTCTTCACCAGTTGCGGCACCGAAAGCAACAATGCCGCCATCCAGAGTGCAATTTTGTGCCACCCCACCAAGCGGCACGTCATCACCTCGGCGGTCGAGCATTCGGCCAACATCAAGTTTTGCCAGCAACTCGAAAAGCGCGGTTACGAGGCGACATTCCTGCCGGTTGATCTCGACGGCGGCATCGACCTCTGTGATTTGCAGGCAGCCATCCGCCCGGACACCGCCATCGTTTCCATCATGTGGGCGAATAACGAGACCGGCGTGCTGTTTCCGGTTGAGGAACTTGCAGCGATCTGCCGCAGCCATGGCGTGTTGTTCCACACCGACGCCGTGCAAGCCGCCGGTAAACTGGCGATCGACGTGCAGAAACTCGGCGTCGATTTCCTCTCCCTCTCCGCACACAAGCTGCGCGCGCCCAAGGGCATCGGCCTGCTCTACGTCAAGCCGAACGCGCCGTTTCAGCCGTACATCATCGGCGGCGGGCAGGAACGCAGCCAACGTGGCGGGACCGAGAATGTCGCCAACATAGTCGCCTTCGGCAAGGCAGCGGAGCTAGCGCTTGGGCATATCAACGACGAAAACACGCGGATGCGGGCACTGCGCGACAGGCTTGAACAGGGCATCCTGCAGACGATTCGCGGCTCCGTGCGAAACGGCGGGGGCGAGCCGAGGCTGCCCAACACGACGAACATCGGTTTTGACGGCATCGAGGCCGAGGCGATCCTGCTGCTGCTCGACCGCGAGGGCATCTGCGCCTCGAGCGGTTCGGCCTGCACCACCGGTTCCATCGAGCCATCGCACGTGCTGCAGGCCATGAGCGTGCCGTTGTCGCGCTCGAAAGGCTCACTGCGCTTCAGCCTTGGACATGACAACACGGAGGCGGACGTGGACTGGCTGCTCGAGAAACTGCCGGCAATCATTTCCCGCCTGCACGATGCCTCCCCCGATGATCCGCTTGGCCAAGCGGAAGAGCGCCTGGCCAGCGCCGGTTAGCCCAGCGCGGCGATTACCGCCTTCATCGACTCCTCCTGCTCGAGCATCGATTCCACCAGCTTGAACTGTACCCGGGCGCGGTCGAGATTCTGCCCCTCGCGGTGCACGCGAAAGTAGGTGTCGCCGTTCAGGTGATCGGTCAGAAAACGGATGCCCAAAATGAACGTGATGACCTTGCCGGAAATCGCGAGCTGATCCCGCTCGGCTTGGGTCAGGAATTCACTGGCCTCGGCAAGATAGCCCTTGGCCAGTTCCTCAAAATATTCCATCCGCATGGTCACCTTGGCCAGGTCGCGTTCATCCTCGTCGGCCGGGCTGGTGAGTGTGCGCATCATGTCGCCGAAGTCGTAGTGCGCCAGCCCAGGCATCACCGTGTCGAGGTCGACGATGCAGACCACCTCGCCGCTGTCGCAGTCAAACAGCACATTGTCGATCTTGGTGTCGTTGTGCGTAATGCGTAGCGGCAGCTCGCCCCGCTCTTGGGCATCTAGCAACAAGCTGACGATGTCGCTGTGTTGTCGGCAGAAATCAATCTCGGCCTGCGCCCCGGCAACTCTCCCAACGCTGTCCGCAGCAACGGCCCTTTCCAGCGCCTTGAACCGCAGCAGGCCGTTGTGAAACTCGGGAATGGTTTCCTGCACCTTCTCCGGCGAAAGATCGGCAAGCCGTTTTTGGAACATGCCAAATGCGCTCCCCACCTGGCAGGCCTGGGACGGTCGCTCGGCAATATGCGTTGAGATCACCCGTTCGATGAACACGTATGCCCGCCAGTAGTTCCCGTCGCGATCGCGGTGATACGGCGCCCCGCCCCGGGTCGACACCAGTGTCATCGTACGGCGGGTCAGGTCGTGCTTGTTTTCCGCGCCGATTTTCCTGCGCAAATGCTCGGTAGTCAGCTTGACGTTTTGCATGACCAATTCGGGGTACAGGAAAACGTGGTGGTTGATGCGCTGCAGGATGTAGCGGATGGGCGTGCCGCCCTGCCGGCAGGTGACGATGTAGGTGTCGTTGATGTGGCCCTTGGTCCACGCATGGCCCTCCTCGAACTCGGCCACGATTTGAAACTGGCTGACCAGTTTTTCCAGATTGAATCCGTTGACCTCCGTCACGCTCCCCGTTGATTGGTTTTTTTGGCCGTCAGTTCAAGCGCAAACTCACCTGCTTGGCCAAGCGACTCAGGAGCAGCCGAGGCTCTCGCCGCAGTTGAGGCACTTGAAACAGGCGCCGTTGCGGACAGTGACATTGCCACAGGTCGGGCAGGTCGGCGCGTCCTCCATGAAATGCGCCACCGACTGGCTGATTGACGAGCCGTCGTGGCTGTGCGAATGCGTCGCCGCTCGCTCGACCGATTCGCCGTCTCCACCGCCGGCCACCGGCAACTCAACCACCGGCTTGTTGACGTGCCTGGTCTCTGCTTGTCGCAGGCCGGGGATGTCCAGTTCCTGCTGGCTTGTATCACCCGTGGTTCTCTCGAGATAACCCGGGATAAACTGGATACCCATCCAGCGGAACACGTAGTCAATAATCGATGAGGCGCGGCGAATCTGCGGGTTCTTGGTGAAGCCGGACGGCTCGAACCGTTGATGGGTAAACTTGCGCACCAGCGCCGCCAGCGGCACGCCGTATTGCAGGGAAATGCTGGTCAGCGCGGCGACGCTGTCCATCAGGCCGCCGATGGTAGAGCCCTCTTTGGCCATGGTGATGAACACCTCGCCAGGATAGCCGTCCTCGAACAGACCGATGGTCAGGTAACCCTCGTGCCCGGCAATGTCGAACTTGTGCGTGATCGCCGAGCGGGTCTCGGGCAGACGGCGGCGGAGGGGTTGGTCGATCTGCTTTCGCAGACCGACCAACTGATCCTCCAGTTCCTTGATCCGCTGATCCGCCGGGGTGGCGGAGTCACTCTCGGTTCCCTCACCGGTCTTGGCGGTGTTGAGCGGCTGGGACCGCTTGGAGCCGTCGCGATAAATCGCGACACACTTGAGTCCCAACCTCCATGCCTGATCATAGGCGTCAGTGATATCCTCAACCGTGCATTCCCTAGGGAAGTTGACGGTCTTGGATATCGCACCGCTTATGAACGGCTGGGCAGCGGCCATCATCTTCAGATGTGCCATGTAGTGAATGCTGCGCTCGCCCCGGAATGGCTTGAACGCGCAGTCGAACACATCCAGATGTTCGGGCTTGAGCCCGCTTCTACGGGTTTCCCCGTCCTCCTTGACGTCCTCGATGGAGTCAAATTCTTCCACATGGGCGACGATCTGCTTCACCTCGTCTGCCGTGTAACCCAGCCGCGACAACGCCTCGGGCACGGTGCGATTCACGATCTTCAGCGTGCCGCCGCCGGCAAGCAGCTTGTACTTCACCAGCGCGATGTCCGGCTCGACACCAGTCGTGTCGCAATCCATCAGGAACGCGATCGTGCCGGTCGGCGCCAGCACAGTGACCTGCGCGTTGCGGTAGCCATTCTCGTCGCCCTTGGCCAGGACCTCCTCCCAGCAGTCGCGGGCGGCATCCTTCAAGTATCCAAAATCATCGCTTGGCTGAATCTCCTCCACGGCATCGCGGTGGAGTTGCATGACGTCTTGCATCGACTCAACGTTGTCCTTGGCCAACGGCTTGGCCACGCCGACGCAGCGGGCATCGCGGTAACCGGGAAACGCACCCTTCACGCCCGCCATCTCCGCCGATTGCTCGTAGGCGTGCCCGGTCATGATCGACGTGATCGCGCCAGCCAGAGCGCGGCCTTCGTCCGAGTCGTACGGCAGTCCGTAGCTCATGACCAGCGAGCCCAGATTCGCGAAGCCGAGGCCCAGCGTGCGGAAGATGTGGGAGTTCTCGGCAATCGGCTGGGTCGGGTAGCTGGCGTTGTCGACGAGGATTTCCTGCGCGGTGATGAAAATGCGCACCGCCGCCTTGAAACGGTCGATATCGAACACGCCGTCCTCCCGCTTGAAGCGCATCAGGTTCAGCGAGGCCAGGTTGCAGGCCGTGTTGTTGAGGAACGCGTACTCGGAGCAGGGGTTGGTCGAGTGGATCGGCTCGGTGCCCTTGCAGGTGTGCCACTTCTGGATTGAGCCGTCGTACTGGAGGCCGGGGTCGCCGCAGATCCAGGTGCCCTCGGAAATCTTGTTCAGCAGATCGGAAGCGTTTTTCTTTTCGAGATTCTCGCCAGTGGTCACGGCACGCGTCCACCAGTCGCCATCATCGTGCGCGGCCTGCATGAACTCGTCGCTGACACGCACCGACAGGTTCTCGTTCTGGTACATGACGCTGCCGTATGCGTCGCCGTTGTACGAGCCGTCGTAGCCCTGCTCGATGAGGGCCCACGCCTTTTTCTCCTCCTCCTGCTTGGCGTCGATGAACTCCTCAATGTCGCCGTGCCAGTCGCGGATGGTGTTCATCTTGGCCGCGCGCCGCGTCTTGCCGCCAGAACGAACCACGTTGGCCACCTGGTCATAAACCCGAAGGAACGACATCGGGCCGCTCGGGGCGCCGCCACCGCTGATGGCTTCGCGCTTGGAGCGGATCGGCGTGAGGTCGGTGCCGGTGCCGGAGCCGAACTTGAAAAGCATCCCCTCGCTTTGCGCCAACTGCAGGATCGACTCCAGGTCATCATCAACCGACTGGATGAAGCAGGCGCTGCTCTGCGGATACTCGTACTGCGACGTGGCGCGCTTCGCTTGGCCAAGCGCCTCGTCGTAATGCCAGTTGCCCTTGGCAGAGTCGTTGCCCACGCCGTACTCGTGATGCAGCCCGACATTGAACCAGACCGGCGAGTTGAACGCACCGTGCTGGTTCAGGCAGAGCCACGACAACTCGTCGTAAAAAACCTCGCCGTCCTTCTTGCTGAAGTAACCGTCGTTGACGCCCCAGTCGGCGATGGTGCGGGCCACTCGGTGGACCAATTGCCGCACGGACGTCTCACGCTGGGGTGTGCCCTGCTCGCCGAAAAAATATTTCGAGACCACCACCTTGGTCGCGAGTTGCGACCAGCCCTTGGGCACCTCGACATTTTCCTGCTTGAATATGACGTTACCGCCCTCGTCGGTAATCTCCGCCGTGCGCCTGTCCCACTCGATCTCGTCATATGGACTGCACTTGGCATCGCTGAATAGCCGTTCGATCCGGATGCTCGATTCTTTTTCGCTCTTGGCCAAGCCACCCCGTTTTGGGACATTGACTTTGGGGGTGGAGGCGCGTCGGGTGGCACGGGAGGCAGGTGCGCTCAAAGATTCGTTTGCATCGATCATGGGTTGTCAGGGTTCTACTTTGGTTTAGGGACAGATAACCTTGCTTCAGGGCGTTTTTTTGTATTCAACCGCCCCTGAAAGCTCAGTCGAACTGGGCAACAGGCGGATTGTTACCACAAGCTATTGGGGCAGCAAGTTTTTTTTACCACAAATTATTGTGTTTTTGCTTTTATCACCCCAAACCGCCAACTTCCTTGCAGCCCAAGTATTTGAGGCCCAGACTCTTCGGTGACGTGGCAAACTATTGGATCGAGCAACTGGACGAGGTAGAGCCGACTCCCTGCCCATGCGGCTTGGCCAAGCGCGCTTTTGTGGGCGAACCAGGCGCCGTGGCCAGTCTGCACGAGGTCGATATCAGGCAGGACTCAGCGGTCCATTACCACAAACGGACGACCGAAATCTACCTCGTGCTGGAGGGCGAGGGGCACATCGAGCTGGACGGCGAACGGGTGCCGGTCAAGCCGATGAGCGCCGTGTACATCAAGCCCGGCTGCAGGCACCGCGCGGTGGGCCGGTTGAAAATCATCAACATCCCCGTCCCGGCGTTCGACCCCGGCGACGAGTGGCTCGACGAGTGAGTCCTCCGCTTTCAGCTTGCGTCGGACGGGCGATTGCCGATTGAATCCACCGCCCTGCGGGATTGTCAGGGTTGCCACGTTTTATTGCATGCACACGTTCATTCTTTTTCTGCTCGGAGTCACCTCGGTGATCAGCCTCGCGTTCATCATCGACCGCGGCCTTGCCCTGCGGCGCAGCTCCATCATCCCCCAGCCCCTGACCGACAGCCTGGAGCATTGCCAGACGCGCAGCGACGTGAACACCCTGCTGCGGTTCTGCCAGCAGCACGAGCGTGCCCCGCTGGCGCGGCTGACCACGGCCGCCATCGAGCACCTCGAGTGGGCCAAGCCGGACAACGTCGAAGCGCTGCAGACCCGCGCCCGACACGAGATCAGCCGGATGGAGCGCGGCATGGTGGTGCTGGAGATCATCACCGGCATCGCGCCGCTGCTGGGCCTCGTCGGCACGGTGTTTGGGCTGATCGAGATTTTCGGCGAGATGACCTCGGACCAGGTGGACACGGCCAAGTTTGCCAGCGGCATCTCCCTGGCCCTTTACGCCACCCTCTCGGGCCTGAGCATCGCCATCCCGTCGCTCGTTGCGTGGAGCATTTACAACAAGCGAATCGAGACGTTCGCCATCGAGATAGAGACACTGCTCGACAAGTTCCTCCGCCGGCAATACCCGATCGATCCCGGCAAGTAGCCACCCCCGCTGCCGATGCGATTTCTCCCGCGCAAAAACCGAAAGCCCCCTATCGTCATCATCGTCGCGCTGATTGACGTGCTGATGGTGGTGCTCATTTTCATGGTGGTGTCGACAACCTTTACGAACCAGGCCACCGTGAAGCTCGCGCTGCCGGAATCGTCGCAATCCAAGGTCATGCCGGCGCCGGCGGTGAGCAATCACCTCATCATCACCGTAGCCAGAAAGACGCCGCACATTTACCTGGGAAATGAGACAGTGGAACCGGACGCACTCGAGGCCGAGTTGAAAAAGGCCATCGACGCCAACCCCGAACTGGAACTCTCCATCCGGGCCGACACCGACGCACCGTTTGGACAAATCATCAAGGTGATGGACGCGGCCAAGGCGGCGGGCATCACGTCCGTGAAAGCATTCACCAAGGAGCCCGACGGCGAATGATTGACATCCCTCCACCCGACAGCCTGCACCTCTCGTCGGCCACCGGCTGGCTGCAACTCGGCAACCCCGACGAAGCCCTGGCCGACTTGGCCAAGGTGTCGGCCGAGCACCGGGAACACCACGAGGTGCTGCACCTCGAGTGGCACATCCACGCCCGCAACAAGGAGTGGGAGCGCTGTGCGGCAATCGGCGGTATCATGGCGAAGCGACACCCCGACGACCCCGCCGGCTGGATCAACCAAGCCAACGCGCTGTTTTACCTCAAGCGCGGCCGGGAGGCGTTTGACCTGCTCGAGCCGATGCGCGAGCAGTTCCCGCAAAACGAGGCCATCCCGTACAACCTCGCCTGCTACGCCTGCCAGTTCGGCGATCTCGACCTGGCCCTGGACTGGTTTCAGGACGCGGAAAAAATCGGCGACCCGGAAAAAATCCGCGAAGTGGCCCTGCTCGATCCGGACATGGAACCGATCTGGGAACAGATCAAGTCAGTGAGCAGCGAGCAGTAAAACTCCTTGCGCTTGGCCAAGCGTTGGGGTCAAACAACCGGCGTGCCGGAATGGTTGACATCGATTCTCCTCGGGATCATCGAGGGCATCACTGAGTTTCTCCCGATCTCCTCCACAGGTCACCTGCTGTTGCCGCAGCAGCTCGGCTGGCTGGAAAAGCAGTCGGACGTTTTCAACATAGCCATCCAGAGCGGCGCCGTGCTCGCGGTGCTGTTCAATTTTACCGATCGCGTGAAGCAACTCACCCTCCGCTGCCGCGAACCGGCAGCGCGCGACTACCTGGCCAAGCTCTTCGTTGCGTTCGTCATCACCGGCGCCGGCGGGCTGGTCATCGACCAGCTTGGCTTTGAGTTGCCGGAAGATGTGCTGCCAGTGGCGGTGGCGTTGCTGGTCGGCGGCGTGCTGTTTGTCGTGGTGGAAAATAAAATCGGCGACCAGGCAAACTTGGCAGAAGTCACGTGGGCCATTGCGATTGCGGTCGGCTTTGGACAATTGCTCGCGGCGGTGTTTCCCGGCACGTCACGCTCGGGGGCGACGATTCTTATCGCGCTGCTGATGGGTCTGCGGCGTGTGCCGGCAATCGAGTTCACATTCCTGCTCGGCGTGCCAACACTGCTGGCAGCCGGCGCGTACAAGGTGTTCAAGGCGGTGCGCGCCGAGTCGTTGTCGGAGGATTGGGGACAATTGATCCTGGCCACGGGAGTCTCGGCCATTACCGCGTTTGTGTCAGTTCGATGGCTCTTGCGCTACATCGAGACGCACACGTTCGTGGCGTTCGGCTGGTATCGCATCGCGCTAGGCCTAACACTGATCGTTTATTTGATCGCATTTGAATAACACCTTTGAAAACGCAGTATTACTGTTGACGGATACGGTGCTTGGCCCACAATCTGGTTTTCAGAGTTACGTCTGGCCAATCCCCACCTAGCAGGCAGTCACAACAACTTTTTTGTAACCATTTTCAAGCAAATGATGTAGTAGCTCTACGTTAGTGTTCATTAATGAGAAATATTAATTGGAATCCATATCAAGCCCTGACCCTGCTTGGCTTTGCGGCGGCCTTAGCCGGGTGCGGCAAAAGCAACTGGGCCGAAAAAGCCAAGCAATACTCAGGCAAGAATTCAGGTAAATCACCAACTGAAAAGGCGGTATTGGTGGAACTGGCCGAGGTGAAGCGGGGGATGATCGAGGCGATCCTCGAGCGCTCCGCGCCACTCGAGGCGGAGGCGCAAGTGGAAGTCTCCGCCCGCACGTCCAACCCGGCCATCGAACTGCTCGTCGAGGAAGGAGACAAGGTGGAAAAAAACGAGGTGCTCCTTCGACTCGAGAGCGACAAGCAGAAAAACGATTTCGACCAGGCCAAGAGCCAGTTCGACAAGGAGCAAACCGACTTCAACCGGCAGGAGTCCCTTTACGGAGACAACCTGATCAGTGAACAGGAGTACCGCAACGCAAAGTTTTCCCTCACCCAGCGCCGTCTGGCGTTTGAGGAGGCCAAGCGACAATTCGAGTACACCGAGGTGCGGGCGCCGATCAAGGGAACGATCACCCTTCGCGACGTGAAGGTCGGCGACCAGGTTGGCAGTGGGCGGAAGATTTTTGAAATCATTGATTTCGACTCGACGGTGGCGGTCATTCATGTGCCTGAACAATACCTTCCACAACTCAAACCTGACATTAAAGCACGGCTGATATCCAACACGCTTGGCGATACTGTTTTTGCTGGATATGTAAAACGTATCTCGCCCATCGTCGAGGCTCGTGCCGGAACGATTAAGGTCACCGTCGGCGTGAAGAAACTCGGCGCGCTACGCCCCGGCATGTGGGTGGACGTGGAACTGGTACTCGACACCAAACAGGAAGCCCTTTTGATCCCGAAAAAATCGATCGTTTACGACAACGACCAAACCTTTGCCTTCAAATTGCATAGCGACACCAACGGCGTAAAACGGGTAAAGCGCCAACTAGTCCTGCCTGAGAATGCGGACAAGGTTCATATCGAGCCAACCGATGGATTTGCTGTTGGTGAAAAAGTTGTTGTCGCCGGTCAGTCTGGATTGAAGGAGAATTCTAGAATTCGCGAGGTAGGAGATCCTGATCCAGCCACCGTCAGCACCAACGCTCCTACAGCTACTGCGACCAACGCCCCAGTCACCAGCAAGAGCGGGACATAATTTAGCGCCTTCCGCATCGGCATGGAGTCCCCGCATCGCAATCCCAACTTCACCACCGACCGACCAGTCGCAGTGCTGATGGTATTTTTGGCCGCGGTGGTCTTTGGCTACTTCTCGCTTGGCCAATTGCCAGTCACGCTGATGCCGGAAATGAGCTACCCCACCCTCACTGTCCGCACGGAGTACCCCGGCGCGGCACCGGAGGAAGTCGAGAATGACATCAGCCGCCGGATTGAGGAGGCGCTGGGTGTTGTCGGCGGACTGAACGAAATCAGCAGTATCAGCCGGGCAGGGGTCAGCGACGTGATTTTGGAGTTCGTCTGGGGCACATCGATGGTCGATGCGATTCAAAATACCCTCGAAAAACTTGATCTCGTTTATATGCCCCGCGAAGCGGAGAAGCCGCTGCTTCTGCATTACGACCCATCGCTTGACCCTGTGATGGAACTGAGTCTTTCCGGTTCCAGTCGAAGCATTAAGTACAAAGGCGACGAAGGTTTACGGCGCCTGAGGCGAATCGCTGAACTGCAGGTCAAACGCCAAATTGAACCGATCAAGGGGGTCGCGGCGGCGCGAGTCCGCGGCGGACTGGAGGAGGAAATTCACGTGTTGATCGACGAAGCCAAACTGCAGCGTGTCAACCTTTCGATCAGCCAGGTGCTCAGTCGTTTGCGCGCTGAGAACATCAACGCAGCTGGAGGTCGCATCCGAGAGGGTGGCGCAGAATACATGATTCGCACCATCAACGAATATCAAAGCCTCAAGGAGATCGAAAACACGATCGTCTTCCGCCGCGAGGGACGCGAAATTCGCGTGAAGGACCTTGGCCAAGTTGTCTACGGCCAACGCGACCGCGAGATGCTCACCCACACCGATGGGCGAGAGAGCGTACAGATCGACATCTACAAGGAAGCCGACGCCAACATGGTGGAAGTGGCCAAATTCGTAAACGAACTTGTTGGTGAAATCTCCGGGTCCAGTCGTTCGACCTTGGCAGGCAAACTGCGCGCGGAAGAGGATGCGTACTTACGGGTCGTCGCTGACCGCTCAATCTTCATAGACAATAGCATCAAGGAGGTAAGGAACACCGCGATCTTCGGCGGTATTCTTGCCATAATGGTTTTACTGGGCTTTTTGCGAGACGTCCGTACCACTGCAATCATTGCTGTCAGTATCCCTATCTCAATATTGGTGACATTTGCCCCTCT
>CAJWEP010000053.1 GCA_913030945.1 uncultured Verrucomicrobiota bacterium | reverse complement strand
CCGCATCAGCCAGCCGATACGCATCCTGCTCGGCTACTCGGCCCTGCTGCTGCTGGGCGGTGTGGCGGTGAGCATGTCGCGGGGCGGTTGGATTTCCAGCACGCTGATGCTGGTGGCATTGATCGGCGTGCTGGGATGGCGGAGGCAGTTCCGACGCCGCGGCCTCCTCGTCGCCGGCATCGTCGCCGGTGTGGCGGGCCTGTTTTTCGTGACATCGGAGTTCGCCCAGGCACGCGTGGATGGGGCCGGCAAGCCGGGCACGATGGAGCACGTCGGCTCGCGCATCGAGCTGTGGGGCGCAGCGGCGAAGGTGTGGCAGGAAGAGAAGCTGCTCGGCGTCGGGCCGGGGCATTTCGACCACCGTTTCCCGGCGCACCGGCCGGTGCGGCTGCAGTCGCGCCCGGTGCGGGTGCACAACGATTACCTCAACACGCTGGTGGACTGGGGGCTGGCCGGCATGCTGCTGGCCGGGCTGATGCTGGGAACGATGGTCTCCGGAATCATCCGGAGCTGGAAATATTCGCAGCGCACCTCGAGCGATCTCTCGGCTAAGACCAGCAACCGCTCGGCGTTCGTGCTGGGCAGCACTGTGGGGCTCGGCTCGATCGCGCTGCACTCCTTCGTCGATTTCAACCTGCACATCCCCTCCAACGCCATGCTCGCAGCGACGCTTGCGGGGCTGCTGGCGGCATTTATCCGGTTTGCCACGGAGCGGTACTGGGTGGCCGTGCGGCTGCCGGTGCGCCTAGCCCTAACCGTGGTGGTGGGTGGGTCAGCGGTCCTGCTGATGAGCCAAGCGCTTGGCCAAGCGCGGGAGCATGCCCGGCTCGAAGCATCGCAGGCGGCTGAGTCATTTCCGGAACAGGTGAAGAGCCTCAAGAAGGCGCTGGAGATCGAGTCGAACAACTTCGAGACCGCCGGGATGCTGGGCGAAATCCACCGGCGGCGCGCCGCCGAGTCAGGTCGCGCCGCGAGAAAGGTTGAGTTGAAAAAGGCAGCCGCGTGGCTGAGACAGGCCATCGAGCTCAACCCATATGATGCCTACTCGCACGCGCGGCTGGGCATGGCGCTGGATCAGCTTGGCCAAGCGGACAAGGCCGCGGACTCTTTCGCCAAGGCCGAGGAGCTGGATCCCAACGGCTACCTGACGGTGGCCAACGTGGGCTGGCACAAGATGCACATCGGGGAATACGCAGAGGCCAAGCGCTACTTCGAACGGGTATCCCCGCCCGACAATCCAGAAAACGGCCTCGTGGCCCATCGCACCGAACAAATTGCGCAGGACCTAGTCCGCCACATCCGGGAGTCCTACATGCCTTACATTGCAGAGCAACTCCGGGACAGCGAGTGAAATTTTGCGCTTGGCCAAGCGCCTGGCTTAGTCGTCCCAGTCGATCTTCACCGCGCCGTAGTAGCCGAGCGGCAGCCACAGGTCAGACTCGATGTCACCGGCAGCACCGTTCAGGTTGAACCACAGGCAACCGTCCAGCCCGCCCTGCCCCGCGACGGAGAGCGACGCAGGATTCACGGTGTCAAACAGGTAGAGCGTGCGCTGGTTGTCCTGTCCCACGAGTCGTCCACCGATGTCGGCGAGCTGCTGGATGCCGGTCTCCAGCTCGATCTCATCCAGCAAGGCAAACTTGGCAGTCTCGTCGAGTGCGATGGACTGCATGTAAAAAGTCGTGATGTACTGCGACTCACCCCCCTCGGCGGGTTCGCCTTTTTCTGTCTCGGAAAAGGTCATGTACAGCGTGCCATCGCCGGTGACCTTGTACGATTGCGGCCAACTGCTGGGTTGTTCGACAGAATCGACGAGGTACGCCCCGAGGCCATCATACGAACTGGCGTCAAACCAGTTGCCATCCCACTTGTGCTCGTCCGTCCAGTGCGAGCCTTGGGTGTACAGAAGCGCGCCGCTGTGCGATGTGCCGATCAGTGTCCCGGGAATCGATGCCGGCTCGCGTATCACCGGATTGAACATGTCGGTGTAGTCAACCACGTGCAGCTCGTAGCTGGTGATCCAGTACCCTCGCGGCTGCGGATTTGGTTCCGGCTCGGGCTTATCGATCGGCGCTATGTCAACGTTGAGTATCTCAAAGCTTCCGTCATCGGCCTGCTCCACTTTGGCCAGCACCATCATCTCATTCCCATCCGCATCCTCGGCGTGAAGAACCACCTCAATGAATTCGCTATCCTCCAGTTTAACCCGGTTCAAGGCAACCACATCATCCACCAACTCTAGGCCTTCATCCCCGAGTAGAGCAATCGCCGCCTTGACCAACGCCCGGCCAAGGTCGCTCTCCAGGTCGATCGGCTCTATCTCACCGGGAGGATCAGGGTCGGGTTCGGGGTCGGGCTTAGGGTCGGGATCGGGATCTTCCTCCGGCTCCAACTCAATGTACTCCGTGTGCTGGCTGCTCAGGTAAACCAGGCCATTGTCGTTAAGGATCGCCTCGCTGAAGTTCCAACGATTGGCGTATTTGTTTTTGCCATCCTCACTCTGTTCCACCGAGAGGTTGACGGACGAGGCCAAGCTCGGCTTGGCGGCGGCCCCGACATCGAAGCAGAGCAACTGCCCGGCGGTCCCGCCGTAACCGGGCCACCAAACATCCCCCTCCATCAGCATGCCATCATCGATCATCGGCCCCCCGCGCCAACCCCAGTACCGGTACCCCCCGGCATTGGACCAGAGCAGTTTGCCATCGCTTGGCCAATTGGCCTTGAACTCGTTGCTCCAGCCCATCTGCTCGTCGACCAGGGCCAGTTCACCCAGCACCGTCAACTCCGGCAGATTGGCCAAGTCGATCACCGTCAGGAAAACATTGGGATTGGGCTCTTTCGGCTCAGGCTTCTCCTCATCTCCATCATCTCCATCATCTCCATCATCTCCATCATCTCCATCATCTCCATCATCGGGTTTCTCCGGGACAGGCTTCGGATTGGCTGACTGGAAATCCTGGGTTTGCAACAGGTACAGCTTGTCGCCGTTAACCGAGGCGCCGGATAGGTAGGCCGTCTCCGGCAAAACCACGCGGCCAAGCGCGGTATCGGGATCATCCTGCAATGCCACCCGGATGGACGGTCCACCTTGCTCCCCGAAGTACCAGTTGGAGCCCTTGGCCAACTGCAACAGATAGTCACCGGTTGGGATGACCTGATCGACGGTCCACGCCAGTTCGACCTCGCTCTTCACGACTGGGTTGTCGCGGTCGGTGGCGTCCACCGAGAGTAATTCCTGGCCGGAGATCGACATGATGAAATCCTGATACTCGGTGGCACGGCGCGGCTGCAGTGCGTGCTCAATGACACCCCGCTTCTTTAGCGTCTTTTCATTAAGGTCGATGATCTGGACATTCTTGGCATAACCGCCGCCAGCCTCATGCCCCTGGTACGGCACAAGGATCAACCCAGCGTGTGGCAGCACGGTGAATGCCTTTTCGTCATACTGCGCCTCGCTCCAGGACCACCGGTCGCCCATGGTCACCTTGTCGAAGAGCTTCGGCTTGGTGACATCGCTCACGTCGAACAACGACACGGCCACCCGGCGTGAGTTGTCCGTATCATCCACGCCGATCGAGACCAGGCGATCCCCCAGCGGTTGAATGTAGGTGGACCAGCCCGGCACCTCCAGTTCGCCCTTGATCTCCGGTTTGCGCGGATCGGACAAATCAACAATCCATAACGGGTCAATCCTCTCATAAGTGACGATGTAAACCCGTTCAGCGTCGAAGCGCGTGGCGAAGAGGCGTTCGCCCTCGGCCAAGCTCAACTCGCCGAGTGCCTCCGGCTTGGACGGGTTGGCCAGGCTGAACGTCTCAAGCGTGGTCAGCCAGCGATTGCGATTTTCGCCGGTGTTGCGATTGAGTTCCTCCGAGATAACCGCGAGCGTGTCGCCGCTCAGGCGCATCTTAAATTTGTCCGCCACGCGGCCGGCGGTGCGAATGGTGGCCGCCTCCTCCATCGTGCCGTCCGGCGCGGAGATGTCGATGCAGCGCAGGTCGGTCTTGTAATACTGCTGGAGCACCGCCGTGGAGACGAACAGGAATTTGTCGGTTGCATAAATGTCGTTGTTGTAGCCGCTGTAGAACAGCGTCTCGCGCTCGACTGGCTTGGCCGGGTTTTCCAGGTCGAACGACGAGACCTGCGTGCCGTATTCCCACCGGAAAGAAACAACATCCGAGCCTGGCTTGGTTTCCTCAAATTGGCGATAAACCTGCGAGGCAATGTAGAGGGCCGTTCCCACCAGTCGACTCTCACGAATGTAACCCTTGACGGGGACACTGGCCGCAATCTCCAGAGTGTCACCCGAGACATCGACAATGATGGCCTGGCTCTCGGCATCGTTGCCCCACCAGTTGCAACCGTCGCGGGCTAGCAGGATCACGTGGTCGTCGCCAAGCGTGTACATCTGCTCACCGGCCGCCGGCATCGGCAAGACGCCACGGATGACCGGGTTGCCCTTGTCCTTTAGATCGATCACCTGCAGGCCTCGTAGAGTGTTGAAAAAGTAAAGCATGTCGTTGTGAATGCTCCAAATGTCGGACTCGACAACATCGCGTGGGGCACCATCGTCAGCCTTGCCAGCGTCGGCTGTTTCAGCAACAGAATCGAATTCGTTTCCACGACCGGGTGCAGGAGCAACTCCTCCATCCGCCACGAGTGGTCCTCCGCCATCCGTATCATCTTTTTGGCCGTTGAAATCAGTGGTTCCCTTGTAAAACGCGGCCGGCAGTTCCTCCTTGTCATCGCCACGAACACGAAGGATTTCGTTGGCCTTCGAGTAGGCGATCCGGATCACCAACAATCCACCGCTGCCGTCCACCCGCTCGACCGCACGCGGCGCCCAGTTGCCGACGCCCAATCGGGAGCGTCCCTCCAGCGTGACCTTCGTGATGCCCCTTGGCACCCGCACCGTGACCACCACCTCGCTGACTTCGAGCTGAATGCTGATGATCTCCGGCCGCGCAGAAGTATCGGGGTCGTCCGGACCGGCCAATCCATCAGGAACGGGCGCAAAAGTCGGCACGCCAAACAGCATCCCAAACACCAAACCCAACGCCGGTATCCCCCGACCCAACGACTTCAAAATATGCAAGCGATTCATGATCCCAATCCGTTGAAACAACCTCTTCCCAAAAATTATCACTTGGTAAAGAAACACCGGATTGGCCAAGGCGTCAAGGCGTGGAATGATCGTAAAACCGTGCGATTCCCTATTGAACAACTTGTATGTCTTCATTTTCTTATTTTATCTAAAATTAGTTATTTTATTGAATTTCAACGATTTACCACGAAAAAAATCTAACACCAACTCGAACCAAGAAAAAACCTATCAACTGATTGATTGATTTGTCAACCTCTTTTTTCATTTTTTTTGCCGGTTTTCTACCCGTTTTTTGAGGGGCAGCCGCGCCCGCTTTTTGCAGGCGCAGCCTGTGTTTTGGTGTGTTCTCTACTGTTAACATGCCCTCGAGAGATCATTGAAATGGGTCTGTGTCACTCATTGGTTCCATTATTTACTTAAAATTTATGTCATTTTTTACCCAATCCACCGACAGCACTGCTGCGATTGCTGTAATTAAGAGGTGTTTCATTCGAAGTTATCCTACAATCTTTACCCTATAGAATGTGCTTTCTTTTAACTCCGCTTCCATCTCAATACTCAATTCTTGTGGCCACTGATATTCATTTGGCAGGGGAGCCGATAGTTTAACCTTACTCCATTTCTTCATATCTTTAGATTCCTCAACTATAAGCTTTGGCACTATAAATAATGGGTCATAATCTAGTGTGTCAAAATTCAACAGATTTGTTTCAGGATTAAATACACCTATGATCTCGACCAAGTAACCAATCACGCCTACTTCAACTTCATACTCATCCAATTCGGTATAATTCCCCATAAACATCATGTCAGTCTGACGCCATGTCATGTCACCCTTTTCCTCAAACCAGATTTCGTGAGGTGTATCTGGCGAGCCTATCCACGGTTGCGGGAATTTCTTTATTGATTCATACCTAGTGTTCTCCCATCTAAATGGTTCGTTAAGATTTACAGCAATTTTAACTTTGCCCTCTTCAATAGAGATACTGATTTCAGGAGTTGAATCACCTTCGTCCGTTTGAGCCAATAAAATTGCAGGCGCTTGAATTGTTAAAATTAGCCCGATCCGTATCAGAAGTTTTGGTTTCATATTTTAAATTAGATTGATTGTTGAACTTACTCCAAAAAGCACGGCTGCGATTGTTGTAAGCAGGAGGTGTTTCATTCGAAGTTATTCTTCTTCGATCTTTACCCTACAGAATGCGCCATCTTTTAATTCTGTTTCTAGCTCAATATTCAATTCTTGTGGCCATTGATATTCTTTTGGCAGCGGTTCTGATAATGGAACTTTCCGCCAATGCTTCAAATCTATTGATTCCTCGATTACCATTTTTGGGACTTGAAAAAAAGGCTCGTAATCCAATGTGTCAAAATTCATTAGATTTGTTTCAGTATCAAAAACTCCTATAATCTCGACTAAGTAACCTGACACTGATGCTTCAATGCTGTATTTATTAGAATAAAAATCTAATTCATATTTTGCGGCGAATTCTTTCGGTGTAAGAATCTCATAACTACCGGTAAACTCATTAAAAGATTTCAAGTTATTGTTTTTGTCAATAGACCAAGTGCGAATGCCTATATCACCATATTTTTTGGTGTATTGGTCCAAAATATCTTTAGCTAAGCTTTGTTGGATTCTATATGTGCCTGAAAAAACAACGTCAGTTTGTCTCCAATTTACGTTGTTGCTTTCATCAAGCCTGATTGTGTGCGGCATACTGCTCCCACCACGCATTGGAAATGTCTTAATTGACTCAAATTTTGCGTTTTCCCAACTAAATGGTTCGTTAAGATTTACAGCAATTTTAACTTTGCCCTCTTCAATAGAGATACTGATTTCAGGAGTTGAATCACCTTCGTCCGTTTGAGCCAATAAAATTGCAGGAACTTGAATTGCTAAAAATAGTCCGACTAAAAATAGAGTTTTTGATTTTAATATTTTATATTTAATAATCATTTTCCATTTCCTAAGAGAGAGAACCTGCTCATTAATTTACAACTGTTTTTTGAGGGCCAGCCACGCCCGCTTTTTGCGTGCGCGGCCTGTGTTTTGGTGTGTTCCCTACTGTTAACATGCCCTCGAGAAATCATTGAAATGGGTCTGTGCCATTTTATCCGCCCTCCACCATCTGGAAACTGATCAACCCCAGCTGGCCCTCTTCCAGTTCGTTTACGTGGGCTTGGATCAGCACCGTTTCGCCAGCTTCCGTCGAGGCAAGCAGTTCGACAAAATAGGATGAGGAGTCCGCTGTCTTGGCTTGAGTGACGGCAACGGTTCGCTTCAATTCCAACCCGGCGTTGGCCGCCGGCTCCTGGTCTAGGAGGAACCCGGTCAAACGCTGGCACAGGGGTGAATCGGCTTTGAGCGAGTTCAACTCGACACTCCCTGATATTATGAGTGAAACAAAGTTCCCATCACCGGCTTCGACCAGGCCGCTTGGCGCGATCGGGACGACCGTGATCCCCAGCTCCGACTGCGTGAACGCCGTGAGCACTTCACTCTGGTTTGTCTCCAGGTCCATTCCCACTTCAACAAACACCGTCGCCTCTTCACCTTCCAGGGTTTTGAGGCTCAAGACCAAATGATCTGTTGTCTCTCCCGTTTCGAGGCTGGAAATCACTTCAACCAGTGACCAGTTTTTCCCAGTGCGCTCATTCAGGTCGGCCATCGCCAACTGTGCCGACTCAGCGGACCGAGCCATGTCGGACGCAATCGGCACAAGGGACAAGTCGTCGTCCAACTCGAACGACCCCACACGAAGGGGCATCTCCCACCGGTCATCCACGTTGATCTTCTTCACGAAATGCGCTTTTTGGACTCCAGCCTCAATGACTTCCGCGTAAACAGAAACCGGCTGCTCCTGTTCGTTTTTGCCCCGCAACTCGACCAGATATTTAGGGGCAAAAATAGGTGGCAAAAACTGGACGATGGATTGCACGGTAACTCCGGTGACGGCGCGCCCCTTGTTATTCAACTTCGCGAGCACGGTTTTGGCCAAGCCCTGGGCCAGTTCCCCGCTGGGTTCCAGTGGCTCGCCCCCGCTGAAATCGAACACGCCCGGCGAAACCAATCCCCTCGGAGTCAAGTGGATACGATAAAACAGCGCCCGGGGCCGGTCGTTGCGGGAGTCGATCCACTCGACGGTTTCCCCCTTGCCGTCGACCGTCCCGGCCGTATTCCAATTGACGAAATCGGCTGAGTCCTGCACCGACAAGGTGTAATTGTTTGCCCCGAAGAACCGAATCTTCAGCGGTGCATTCGGCTCCGGGCCGAGGAAGATCGGCGGCAACGCAAAGATCGGCGGGAGACCGCCCACCACGGAGTCGCCGGGATTCACATGAATCAAAAACCGCTCGTTGGAGGCGGCAATAATCGGGCGCTTGGCCAAGCCCTCTCGGCGGATGATGTCCAGTTCGTATCCCGACTGATCCACCTTGGCCGAAAGCGGTTCGGCCAGGTATACCAGCGTGTGTCCGGCCGCCTCGTTGCGCTGAACGCGAAACAATTCCCTGTCCGCTCCCTCAAGTGAAATCTCCGCGCCGGTGCTGTCGGAGAAAACCACACCGGGCGGCGTCCATGAGTCGAGATTCAACCCGCTCCCAGCCGGATCAGCCGGATCGTAAAAAACATTTTCCGGAACCTGAACGGAGTACTCGATCAGCTCCTCGGGCAAAAAGGCCGGTGAGTCAGCGAGTGGCCTGAGCGTCAACTGATGCCCGGTATCCCCCGCCGTCAGGACGACAGCCCCCTCCTGCCCCTTGGCCAAGGTGTACCTGCGGGAAATGAGATTCAACGGAAAGGATGCGCCCGCGCTCGACAGGGAACGAAACCGGATCGTGCTGTCGATGGAATCGATCGACCAGACACCGTGACCGTCACCTCCAGCGGATGTCAGCAACGGGTACTGAGAATAGAACCGATCCTGCGGAGAGACATAAAGGACGACTTCCCTGCCGATGGAGTCGGTGCCCTTCCAAACCGCCGGTTCCTTAAAAAACTGGGCCTTGGCCAAACTGGAGCCCAAGCAACACAGGCACACTGCCACGCCAAACGCCCTTCGACTTTGTCGGCTCAAAACCATGATATTACTCGCTAAACTTTCAAGATTTGCCCGCCCTCGAGACCCGGCATGATGCCGACATAAAGCGCCGAACCGCGAAAATCTATCAACTGATTAATTTGTGTCAATTGATTTTTTTGTTTTTTTTTTGAAAAATAATGTGACATGTTGAACTTTTTCAGTTAGTCAGTTGACTGTTTTTTGCATGGCTGACAAGAGTAATGGCCTAAATAAGGGAGAAAAAACCCGCTTTTTGCTGCTGGACACTGCGGAGCGGTTGTTCGGCCAGAACGGTGTGACGGCCACATCGTTGCGCGAAGTGATGAAAGCAGCGGATGTCAACATGGCCATGGTTCATTACTATTTCAAAAACAAGGATGGCCTGCTCGACGCCATATTGGAGCGTCGGCTCGTGCCGATCAACCAGTCCCGGTTGAATCTGCTCGGGAAATATGCGCTCGAAACCGGCGGCCGGCCCATTGCCATGGAGAACATCATCCGCGCTTACGTCGAGCCGTTCATCCGGCTGCGCGACAATGCCGACGAGGGTGGCGCGGATTTTCTGAAGCTCTTCGCCTGGCTGCGGATGGAACCCAACTACACCTATCACCAGTTGATGAAAAAGCATCTGAGCGATTCGCTAGCGGCATTCCAGAAGGAACTCAAGCGGTCGCTCCCGGACAAAACCGATGAGGAACTCAACTGGAAGTGGGCGTTCCTCGGTGGAACCGTGGTGATGACGATCACGCTCATGGATCAGATCGACTGGTTCAACGACGAAGGGGACATGGGCGGCAGCGCCGACTGGATCATCCAGAATCTCGTCAATTACACAGCCACCGGTTTCGAGTCCAACTTCGCTCCCGAGCCGGTTTCGCTGGGAAGGACGGGGTGACGAGCTCCTCCGCGTAGCCCTTGGCCAAGCGCCTGGCCAGGCGGCAGATTAACAGGCCAGCTTGATGAGGTATTTCTGGATGCGATCCCGCTCCCTGAGATGTCGGCTCTTTTGGTAGATTTGATGCAGGTTTGAACAGATGCGCATCAGGGTTCGGCGCGGGGTGGTCGTGGATAGAAAGCCGGCATCAATGCCGTACCCGCACCGCTTGAGTCGGGTGGCGCAATCGGAGTGGGTCAAAAAATTGCCCCCGTTGAATGCATCCACATAAATGGTGAACGCCGGGGACTGAAGCCGCAGGATGAAATGGCCCGGCATCCCCACACCGGTCACCGGGAGGCCAAGCCGGCGCGCAACGAACAGATAAACAAGGCACAGGCTGAGCGGGTTGCCCAGGCGGCGGTCGATCACCCGGTTTAGGTAGCTGTTCTGCGGATCGTAGTAGTTGGTCTTGTCGCCCCGAAAATGTTCCTTCCGGTACAGAACCCGGTTGACAGCCATCAACGCGGCCGGCTGGCTTTGCCCGGGATCGCACACCTTGCGCACGCGCATTGCGAACTCATCGAGCTGGGACTGGTAGGTTTCCTGATCGAGGTTGGGGTAGGCGGTGCGTGTCAGCAGCCATACGCCTTTCTCGAGGTTGAGCTGCTCCCCACCCCGGTTGCAAAAGGCGATGAATTCCCGGTCGGCCTCGCTCCGCTCCAACTGGGTGAGAATCTCCCATGAATGTTTCCGGACGAGCCGATCCCGGCTGCCGAGGCCGGCCTTCAGCCAGGGCCGGGCATCGGTGCCGCAGTTGACCAAGGTCCGCCGTATGGCATGAAACACCTCGGGATCGGGGTCGGACAACAGGCGAACCAACGCCGCCTTGTCCTTCTCGGAAAACGAGGCAAGCTCCAGCGGGTTTGCCAGCAGAGCCTTCATCAATTGGTCCGGCGTATTTTACGCACCCCAGCGCGGGGGTGGCAATCAGGACTTATTCACATCAAATGGACACAAAAGCATGTTCTTTCCAAAAAAAAGGGAACTCTTTGACGTGTGGCCACGATTTGGGGTATTCATCCCTGTCCGCAAAGGATGCCCAGCTTGGCCAAGCGGCCCGGCTGGGCAACTGACAATGAACATCGCAGGCATCATTCCCGCCCGTTACGCCTCCTCCCGGTTTCCCGGCAAACCGCTGGAATTGCTTGACGGAAAGCCGCTCATTGAGCATGTCGCCAGCCAGTGCCGCTTGGCCAAGCGGCTCAGTGAGGTAATCGTGGCGACCGACGACCAACGAATCGCCGACGTGGCGGCTAGGTTCTGCCGGGTCGAGATGACCCGGACCGACCACCCGAGCGGCTCCGACCGCGTGGCTGAGGTGGCCAAGCGCTGCGAACTCGACGCCGTCGTGAACGTGCAGGGCGACGAGCCGATGATCGACCCGGAGGTGATCGACCGAGTGGCCGCGCTGCTCGAAGACAACGAAATGTCCACCGCCGCGGTGCCAATCGCCGACGCCGCCGAGCACGACAACCCCAACGCGGTGAAAGTCGTTGTCAATGCCGCCGGTCAGGCGCTATACTTCTCCCGGCATACGATACCGTATCTGCGTGACGCCGCCGACGCACCCAGCGAAGAGCAGTTGGCGGCTTTTCCGTTTTTGAAGCACCTCGGCATTTACGGCTACCGCCGGGAGACCCTGCTCCGACTGGTGGCCCAGCCGGTTTCCCCGCTTGAGCGGGCGGAGAAACTCGAGCAGCTGCGGGCGCTGGAAAACGGCGTCGCGATCGCCGTGGCGGTGGTGGAGCACGACAGCGTGGGCATCGACACCCCGGAGGACCTGCAGCGGGTGCACGAAATCTTGACGAAAAAACAGTGAAGCACATATTCGTAACAGGCGGCGTGGTGAGTTCCCTTGGCAAGGGATTGACGGCGGCGTCTATCGGCACCCTGCTGGAAAACCGCGGCCTCAAGGTTACGCTGCAAAAGTTTGACCCCTACCTGAACGTCGATCCCGGCACGATGAGCCCGTTTCAGCACGGCGAGGTGTACGTGCTCGATGACGGCGCGGAGACCGACCTTGACCTCGGCCACTACGAGCGCTTCACCAGCACGAAGCTGACCCGCTTCAACAACCTCACCAGCGGACAGGTCTACCAGAGCGTTCTGGACAAGGAACGGCGCGGGGATTATCTCGGCAAAACCGTGCAGGTCATCCCGCACGTGACCGACGAGATCCAGAACCGCATCCGGGAGATCGGCGACAAGACCGGGGCCGACGTGGTGATCACCGAGATTGGCGGCACCATCGGCGACATCGAAGGACTGCCGTTCGTCGAGGCGATCCGGGAGTTCGCCCTTGGCGCCGGCCGGGAAAATGTCCTGTTCCTGCATGTCACGTTCGTTCCGTTCATCAACGCTGCCGGCGAGCTCAAGACCAAGCCAACCCAGCAGGGCGTGGCCAAGCTGCGCGAGATCGGCATCACGCCGGACGTCCTTGTTTGCCGCTGTGAAAAGCCGCTGACCAAGGAGCTGCGCCAGAAACTTTCCCTCTTCTGCAACGTGCCGTACGAAGCGGTGATCGAGGAAATCGACGTGGAACACTCAATCTATGAGGTGCCGCTGATGCTGCAACGCGAGGGGCTCGACGACCTGATCTGCGAACGCCTTGATCTGAAAACCAAGCCGGCTGACATGGCGTACTGGAGCGATGTTATCCGCAAACTCATCACACCGCGCCACCGGGTGCGAATCGGCGTCGTGGGCAAGTACGTCGAGCTTCAGGACGCCTACAAGTCGGTTTACGAGGCGGTGATCCACGGCGGCGTGGCCAACGATTGCGGCGTCGAGATTGAACGGATCGACGCGGAGGACATCGAGGAAAACGGGGCGGCCAAGGCACTCAAGGGCTGCAGCGGCGTCCTGGTGCCGGGTGGGTTTGGCGAACGCGGCACCGAGGGCAAAATCCTGGCGGCCCAGTATGCACGCGAAAACAACATCCCTTACCTCGGGCTTTGCCTCGGGATGCAGATTGCCACCATCGAGTTCGCCCGCAACGTGCTCAAGCTCGAGGACGCGCACTCCGCCGAGTTTGACCCCGGCACCGCCCACCCGGTCATCGCCCTGTTGGACGAGCAGCAAAATGTCACCGACAAGGGCGGCACCATGCGCCTTGGCTCGCAGCCCTGTAGCCTCGAACCCGGCTCGCTGGCGGCCAGGCTTTACGGGGCTGAGGAAATTCACGAGCGACATCGCCACCGCTTCGAGTTCAACAACGTCTACCGCGAGCCGTTCGAGGCGGCCGGCTTGGTGTTCAGCGGCACCTCCCCGGACGGGAACCTGGTTGAAATCGTGGAAATCCCCGGGCATCCGTTTTACGTGGCCAGCCAGTTCCACCCCGAGTTCAAAAGCAAGCCCAACAAGCCGCATCCGCTTTTCGGCGGTTTCATCGCAGCGGCCCATGCTTGCGATCACGCTAAAACCGTGTAGACTTACCCTTTTCGACCCAGATACCATACCGGGCTATCCATGGAAAATTTACCGCCTGTCATCCTTGCCTCCACCTCTCCGAGACGATCGGAGTTGCTCGCCTCGATGGGCATTGAGTTTGAGATTGTTCCCAGCCACGCGGAGGAAACATTGGAAGGCAGCGACTTCATCCCCGACCTCTGCGAGGCCAACGCGAGTGCCAAGGCTGAGCCGATCGCCGAGCTGCATCCGGAATGCCTCGTGATCGCCGCCGACACGATGGTTTATCTTGAGGACGAACTGTTCGGCAAACCGACCCATCTCGATGAAGCAGGCCGCATGCTGGCCCGGCTGCAGGGACGCACGCATCAGGTCTCGACCGGCGTCTCGCTGATCTATCACAACGACGAAATCAACAAAACGTTCTCGGTGATCACCAACGTCACCTTTCTCCCGCTCGGCAAGGGGCAGATTGACGAGTACCTGGCCGGGATCGACCCGCTCGACAAGGCAGGCGGCTACGCCATCCAGCAAAACAAGCACTTGATCATCAAGCGGGTCTCCGGCTCGGTGTCCAACGTGGTCGGCCTGCCAGTCGAACGACTCAAGGAGGAACTGAACCACCTGTTCGGTGAAACAATCGAGGAAAAATGGTGATTTCAGTCGGGTGTATTGAACATTCCCCCCGTTCCACCCTGTCCAACTCCCTGCCCTTGGCTGATTAGGGATTGATTCCCCGCCGACCAAGGCGTACAAACCTTGGCCCCGCCATACCGGGCCACCCGACCCGCATGCTGCGCAATCAACGACAAATCCAAACAAGCATCAAAAAGGTGCTCGACGGCTTCGTCTTTGCCATCAGCCTTTGGCTGGCACACAAGTTGCGCGCGGTTCTGCATTTCGAGGTGTTCGGTGGCACGGCTGAAATCGCGCCATTCGAGGGGGCGTACGTCTGGATCGGCATCCTGCTCCTGTTTGTGGCTCCCTTCGTCCTGGACACGCAGGGGTATTATGCGCGTTCCGCTTGGCCAAGTCGCGCCCAGACCACCTGGCCGCTGGCCAAGGCCTCCCTGTTGATCTCGCTGCTCATCATCACCGTGTTGTTTGTCTTCAAGATTCAGTTGACCCGCTCGGTGATCTTGATTTTTGCCCTGCTCAGCATCGCATTGGCCTGGGCCAAGGAGGAGTTCGCGATGCGTTGGCAGCGCCGCCGCCTAACCCGTGCCGACCTGCAGAAACGAATCATCCTGCTCGGCTCACCGGACGAAACGCAGAGCATGCTCAGCCGCATCGACAACACCAACGACACGAGCTATCGCGTCGTGCACCAGTTCAACATCGACCGCAAGCCGATTGAGCACCTCCTGCGCCAGATGCACGAACACTCGGCCAACGTCGTCCTCATCAACGCTGGCCACACCAAGTTCGACAGGATCGAGCAGGTCATCAACGCCTGCGAACTTGAGGGCGTCGAGGTGTGGCTTGCCGCCGATTTTTTCAACACACAAATCGCCCGCACCGCGGTCGATGATTTTCACGGTGTCCCGCTGCTGGTGTTTCACTCCGCACCGGCTGCCTCCCTGCAGGGCCTGGCCAAGCAGGCCATCGACTTCGTCGGGTCGCTGGCCATGCTCTTGCTGCTCTCGCCGGTGTTGCTGCTATGCGCCTTGGCGGTGAAGCTCAACTCGCCCGGCCCGGTGTTGTTCCGGCAAAAACGCAGCGGCATCAACGGCCGCCCGTTCACCATGTACAAGTTCCGCTCGATGGCAACCAACGCCGAGCAGCGTAAGCACGAGTTGGCGGCCATGAACGAGATGAGCGGCCCGGTGTTCAAGGTTGCCAACGATCCTCGCATCACGTCGGTCGGCCGGTTCCTGCGCCGGTTCAGCCTCGACGAACTGCCCCAGTTGTTCAACGTCCTCAAGGGTGCCATGAGCCTCGTCGGCCCGCGGCCGCTACCAGTGGACGAGACCAAGCGCTTCGAGGATCTTGCCCACCGCCGGCGGCTTAGCGTCAAGCCGGGCCTCACCTGCCTGTGGCAGATCAGCGGCCGCAACGAGGTGAATGAATTCTCCGACTGGATACGCCTCGATCTCGAGTACATCGACAACTGGTCGCTCTGGCTCGACATCAAGATTCTCTTCCGCACCATCCCGGTCGTTTTCATCGGCACCGGCGCGAAGTGAACCCGCGCACCTTT
>CAJWEP010000052.1 GCA_913030945.1 uncultured Verrucomicrobiota bacterium | reverse complement strand
ATGTCGTAGCCGCCGAGCATGTTCGAGCTGTCTGAGTTTTGACCACCGGTGTTCGAGTATACCTGCGTGTCGAGCATCAGCAGCATCACGTTCGGTCGATTCTGCAGCACGACCTTGGAGACGTTTTGGAAGCCGATGTCGCCCATCGCGCCGTCGCCGCCGATGGCCCAGGTCTTGGGCATCTCGCGGACTTCCTCGTCACTCATCATGGTGTCGTCCAGGTGTGTTAGGGTGAAATATTCCGCATGCGAGGAAATATCAGACTCGCGGGTTAGCAGCGCGCTGGCCAGGCGCTCCGGCACGACCGAGCGGCGCGCGTGGTTGAGCATGGCTGACTCACCGAGCAACCAACTTACAGTCGCACCGTCCTGAAAGAGGGAGTTCATCCACGGGTATGTGTGCGGGTTGGACGGCGGGGTGGAGCCGTACACGGTGTTGCAGCCTGTGTGCGCGCCCATGTACATGACGCTCATGCCGTTCGAGTGCCGGCCGTCGATCGCCTGCAGGTCTCTGTGGTTGAAGGCATCCTGCCGCAGCACGGCGCAGAGGGCATCGACGATTTCCTGGTCGGTGATCTCCCCGCGCTTGGCCAAGCGCTGGGCTGTGTCGTCGTCGTTCTCGCCGCCCAAGCCAAGAATCGTGTGGGCCACGGACCAGGTGAACCACTTGTGCTCCTCCTTGCTGCGTGCCTTGAGTGCCGCCAGCTTGAGCAAGCCGTTGTTCTCCAGTTCCGTGGCCGCTTCCCGGAGGCGCTTGGCCTTTTTGTGAAAGATCGGGCGCATGTATGCCTCGGTGACGGAGGCCACGGCGCGCAGCACGCTCTTCTCGCCGCAGCCGGCGCAGGCACCGTCGCCGCTGACGAGCGCCTCGTAGTTGCGCCGCACCATGAGATGGTTCCGCAGAGCCGCCTCGCGGGAGTCCTCAGGCGTGTCGTCGTCGTACAGGCCGAGGAACTTCTGGCTCGTGTCCGGCAGCAGCCGGCTGAACACCTGCGCGGTGGCGAGCTCGGCGTTGACTTCCGGTGTCTCGTGGGTCATGCGCAGGGCGTCGTGCTCGCCGCAGACCTGGACGCACTCGCCGCAGCCCTTGCAGAGGTCGCTGACAAAAATGGAGAACAGGCCGCCGTTGCCGGGATTCTTTTTCTCGACGCTGCGGAAAATGGCGGTGACGTCATTGTACGCCAGCGGCAACTGGTCGATGATGCGGGTGAACTCGTCGCGAGCCGTCACGGAAATGCCAGTGAGTTGGTTGATCTCGGAGCGGAGGATATCCCTGAACGGTTCTTTGGCCTTGTTGGCGACATTGTCAACCATGCGGGCGCGGCAACGCTCCTCGAGGCCCTTGACCTCGTTGAGAAGATTCTTCTGCTGTTCCTTGTCGCTGACATAATTGCGAATCGCAGTGACGAGAATGGTGCTGATATCCTGTGCGGTGTTAGGCAGGGCGGTATCCGGGCAGGCGGTGATGCACTCCATGCACTGGGTGCAGTTTTCGGCGATGTAAACCGGCGTCTCGCGGCGGGCGACGTATTTACTCTGTGTCGCCCCGATGCCCGCTCCCATCAAGCCCACGCTGGCCAGCGCGCCAGCCGGCTGGTGGTAACCCAAGTCGTTGCGAAACTCGGAGTCGAACTTGGCCATGGTCTGTAACGGCGCGCGCTCCTGCCCCTCCGGCAGGGAGCAGCTTGGGCAGCCGCTGTCTTCGCAGCCGGATGTGGGGATCATCTCGATGCCATCGGCGGCATTCGGCGTGAGCAGCGGGTTGCGCATGTTCGACGTGTCGGCGTCCTCGATTTCACCGATGTTGATTTCCTGCACCTGTTCGAAGCCGCCGAGCATCACTTTCATGTTCGACTCGACAACGGCATCCCCGAATCGGCCAAACTTTTTCTCGTACTGCTTGTGCACGACATCGTGGTATTGCTCCTCGCTGATGTCGTGATCGTTGAGGAAAGTGGATACCTTGAAGAACGCGCCGAGGAACGAGTTGCCCTGCATGCGCAGCTGCAGATCCTCCCGACCGGTGGCTTCTCGTGCGATGTCGAAACCGGGCAGGATGAAGATTCGGATGTTGTTGTCCCTGACGTACTGCCGGTGCCTGGCTGGAATGCGGTGCCAGGCTTCCTCCGGCGTGTCGCTTGATTCCCATACGAGGCAGCCGCCCTTGTTGATGCCGGCGAGCGGGTTGGCGTGGGTGAACGCCTTCGGGTCGCAGCACAGCACCACATCTACGTGGTTCAACTCGCAGTTCACCTGGATGCGCTTCGGTGCGACGGTGAGGTAGTAGTTCGTTGGCGCTCCCTTCTTTTCCGAGCCGTACTTCGGGTTGGCCATGATGAAGAGTTTGTCCTCCAGTTGGCCATGATCGTCGTAGGTCGGGGTGCGTTCCGAGATGATCCGGCCAAAGTTGCCGACGATCTCGCCAAGGTTTTTGCCGGTGGTGATCATGCCCCAACCGCCGATCGAGTGGAACCGCACCGCGATCGCGCCATTCGGCAGGAGCGATGGGGTGTCACTCGAGATCACAGCGTACGGGTGGTCGATGCCAAGCGTGAAATAGGTCTCACCTTCCGCGGCGCTTTTGCCGTCAGTGCGCTTGGTTTGGCCAGTAGCAAACTCGTACGCCCCCAGCATGTGCTCCGGCCGGAAGTCGCGCGAGCCGATTCCGTAGCTGCCCCGGAAGATGCGTGGGGTTTCCTCGGGCGTGATGCCTGGCAGCACGCCTCCGAACTTGGCCGCCTCCTGCCCCTTGCCAAGCGCGGTGCGGATATCGCGGGCCAACGGGTTATCGCCAGCCATGCCCTCGTCGGTGCGCTCGAGGATGATGACGTTCTTCTTGCCGCGCAGCGCCTTGATGATTGCCGTCTCAGGGAAAGGCCGGATGACGTTGACATGGATCGATCCAACACTGGCGTTGCGTTGTTCGCGAAGATAATCGCACGCCGCCTCGATATTCTCGGCGGCACAGCCCAGCGAGATGAACACCGTGTCGGCGTCGTTGATCTTGTATTCCTGCAACAGGCCGTAGCGGCGACCGGTGAGTTGCGCAAATTCATCCTGGCACTGCTCGATGAAGCCAAGGATTGGCTCGTTGAAATTGTTGCGCCGGGCCACCACGCCGTTCATGTGGTGCTCCTGGTTTTGCACCGGCCCAAGCAGCACAGGATTTTTCAGGTCCATCATCTCCGGCACACGGCGGCGGGTTGGGCCGAACAACTCGCGCTGCGCCTCGGTTGGGCAGTCAATCGTGTCGTCCGGTGCGCCGAGGTACTCGCGCAGCAACTCAGACTCGGGAGAGCGATAGGTGCGCTCCGAGTGGGTGGTGAGCATGCCGTCCTGGATGTTCATGCCCGGGTTGAGCGCCAGCTCGTTGACTTTGCGCAGGATGATCGCCTGGTCGGCGGCCTGCTGAGCGTCACACGCCATCATCATCGTCCAGCCGGTGTCTAGCGCGCCGTAAAAATCGTCATGACCGCAATGCACGTTGAGCGCCTGCTTGGTCAGCGCACGCGCTCCGACCTCCAGCACCATCGTGGAGAGCTTGCCCGGCGCGTGGTAATATTGTTCCATTGCATAGGCTAGTCCCTGGCCGGAGGTGAAGTTTACGGCGCGCTTGCCGGTCACGGCGAAGGCCGTGGCCCCGCCCTGGGCGGCGTGCTCTCCTTCGCACTCGATCGCGATCTTTGAGTTGCCCCAGACATCGAGTTCGCCCATAGCGAAGGCTTCCTGATATAATTCGCCACCCTCAGTGGAGGGGGTGATTGGATAAAAAATACCGCCCTCAGTGATACGCGTCTCCACCGATCGGGCCACCAATTCGTTGCCGCTGACGGTGACAGGTACGCCGGGATATTTCGGTTTCAAATCTGAAGGGTTCAACATGTTCGCTACTAAAGAGTTCCTCCATTTGAGACGTTGTCTGAAGAGGCGACGAATACCAGGTCAAAACCGCCAAGCTATGCCCTGGCCGGCTCAATAGCCGAATTTGGCGACAACGCACCCAAAGCGACATCCTACTCGTCGGGCCATTTGCAAGCAACCTATTTTGAGGATCGATTGATAAGTTGGAACATTCCTAATTATAAGGATAGCTTATCATAGATGCACGTTGATCGACCGAAAAACAGCGTTTGGATTTATTTTATGCGATATGCCGTCAGTTCAGGCCGGCGGTATTTAGGATAATGTCATCCAAGCCGGTCGCTGGCCGGAAGCCGGTGAATGCCTCGAGCTTGTCGATGACCGGCTTGCGGCGTTTCATGTCCTCGAAGCCGGCGTCGTACGCCTCGTCGTACGGCACGAGTTCGATCTCGGATCGCGATTCGGTCAAATCGATCACCCGCTTGGCCAAGTTGAGGATGGTGGTTTCCTCCGTGGAGCCGATGTTGAATACACCGCCCGCCGCGCGGTCGCACTTGGCCAGGCGCAGCAACGCCTCGACCGTGTCGTTGACGTGGCAGAAGCAGCGCGACTGCCGGCCGTCACCGAACACCCGCAGCGGCTCGCCGACCTTGGCCACCTCGACGAAGCGCGGCAGCACCATGCCGTACCGTCCGGTTTGCCGCGGGCCGACGGTGTTGAAAATGCGCGCCACCGTGACCGGCAGTTGGCGCTCGGCGTGAAAGGCGAGCGCGAGGAACTCATCCATCAACTTCGAGCAGGCGTAGCTCCAGCGGCCCAGCGTCGGCGGGCCGATGAGCAGGTCGTCCGTTTCCGCAAACCCCTCGCGCGAGCTTTTGCCGTACACCTCGGAGCTGGACGGCAGCAGCATCGGCGTGCGCCCGGGCGTGGCGGCCTCGAGAATGGCCTCGGTGGCCTTGAGGTTGGTCTCGATGGTGCGGATCGGCGACTGCACGACCAAATCCACCCCGACCGCAGCGGCGAGGTGAAACACGTAGCCCGACTCGGCGACGAGTTGGCCAAGCGACTCGCAGCCGATGACGTCGCTCTCGATCAATGTGAGGTTGGGGTTGTCGGCGACGGCAGCCAGGTTGGCTTGCGAGCCGGTTGAGAAATCGTCAATCACGACGACGCGTTCGCCCTGGCCAAGCAGCCGCTCGGCGAGGTGTGATCCAATGAAGCCGGCGCCGCCGGTGATGAGGGTGTGTGGTGCGTCGGGCACGCCGCTTGGTGTCATCCGGCGGCGCGACTGTCAAGCGGCGTGCGCCGCCTTGGCTCGACAAGGCGGCTTGGCTTGTCGCAATGTTGACGCGCCCTGATGGGGGCCGATTTACGTTCAAGTGAGAATTCTTGTCGCCATAACCGGAGCCAGCGGGATGATTTATGCCCAGCGCCTGCTGGACCGGCTGGTGGCGTCCGGGCAGGAGACGCATGTCGTGCTCAGCGCCTACGCGCAAACGGTGATCCGGCAGGAATTGCCGGAGGGGCTGCGCTTGGCCGAGGGTGTCGAGTCGCACGGGTTCAAGAGCATGAACGCGCCGTTCGCCAGCGGCTCGAATGCCGCCGATGCGATGGTCGTCATCCCGTGCACGATGGGCACGATGGGCCGCATCGCGCATGGTCACGCCGACAACGTGCTGTTGCGCGCCGCCGATGTGGTGCTGAAGGAAAACCGGAAGCTGATCCTCGTGCCTCGTGAGACGCCCCTGAACCTCGTGCATCTGAAAAACATGGAGTTGCTGCTACAGGCCGGGGCGACGATTTTGCCGGCGAACCCGCACTATTATTTTAACCCGCAGACGGTCGGGGAGGTTGCGGACACGGTGGTGGCGCGGGTGCTCGACCACTTGGGTGTGGAGAACGAGGCCTCGCCGCGCTGGCAGGAGGAGGAATGAGCGATACGGAACTGGTCAACGCACCGAAGCCGAAACGCCGTGCCCTGGTTGGCCTGCTGCACATATGGGGCGGGTTCGTGAAGTTCTCCCACACGCTTTTTGCGATGCCGTTTGCGCTGGCCTCGATGATGGTCGCCTCGCGTGAGCATTACCGGTACCACGAAGCCAACCCCGGCTCCAACGGCAACCCGCTTGCCCCGGCGTTCGAATTTGGCTTCCCCGGCCCGAAATTATTTCTACTGATCATAGTCTGTATGGTTTGCGCCCGGACGTGCGCGATGGCGTTCAACCGGATCGTCGACCGCAAGTTCGACGCGAAAAACCCGCGCACCGCCAACCGCCATCTGCCGGCCGGCGAGATCAGTTTGTTCAGCGCGTGGTCACTCTGCGTATTGAGTGGCGCCGGTTTTCTCGTCGCGGCCGGGTTCATCAACACCGCCTGCTGCGTGTTGGGGCCGGTGGCGCTGTTTTTCATCTGCTTCTACTCTCTGACCAAGCGGTTCACCGACTACACGCACATCTGGCTGGGTATCGCGCTGGCGCTGGCGCCGGTCGGCGCGTGGATCGCGGTGAAGGGTGGCTCGATGCCGGAGTTGTTCCAACTGCTGCCGCTTGGCCAAAGCCTGCTGCCCCCGCTGGTGCTGGGCATCTCGGTGGTGTTTTGGCTGATCGGCTTCGACATTATTTATGCGATGCAGGATTTCGAGTTCGACCGGCAGCACGGCCTGCGGTCGCTGGTCACCGCCTGGGGGCCGCGAAACGCACTGATGGCAGCGTTTCTCTCGCACATGATCATGCTCGGGCTGCTGTTGATTTACGGGCTGCTGCTCAAGTTCAAGGTCGCTTTCCTCATCGGTTGGCTGATTATATTGTTCTGCCTCGCGTTCGAGCACTGGATAGCCCGTAAGCGCAGCTTGAAATGGATCAACACGGCGTTCTTCAAGCTCAATGCCGTGATCAGTTCGGTCTTTTTCTTTGTCGTGGCCACCGAGATTTTGTTTCCGTTCTTTAGCCGAATCCAATGAGCTTTCTTATTCCAGATGAGTTGCAGGATATCCGCGAAAAAACTGCGCTTGGCCAGCGCCTCGACTCCGCTGAGGCGCTGCAGTTGTTCGAGTGCCGAGACCTCAACGCGCTTGGCCAACTGGCCAACGAGGCCAACCACCGCAAGAATGGCGATCGCGCCAGCTACATCCTCAACCGCTATTTCAACTACTCGAACTACTGCATCCTGAGTTGCAAGTTCTGCGCCTTCTCACGCAAGAAACGGGATGCTGATGGTTTCGAGTTGGCCGTTGCGGGGATGGCGCAAAAGGCGCGGGAGGCGTTGTCGATCGGAATCACTGAGTTGCACATTGTCGGCGGGCTGCATCCGTCGCTGCCATTCAGTTACTACACGGAAATGATCCGCGAACTGAAGGCGGTCGATGAGCGGCTGCAACTCAAGTGCTTCACCTCAATCGAGATTTTGCACCTGGCTTGGCTCGCCAAAAAACCGGTGCAAGAGGTGCTCGGGGAGTTTAAGTCCCTTGGCCTTGACTCGTTGACCGGCGGTGGCGCGGAGATTTTTCGCAAGGACATTCGTGACCGAATTGCCCTCGGAAAGGAGACCGCCGAGGAGTACCTTGATGTGCATCGCACGTGGCACACACTTGGTGGGAAGAGCACCTGCACGATGCTGTTTGGCCATCTCGAGACGCCGGAGGATCGCGTCGACCACATGCGTCAGTTGCGTGAGTTGCAGGACGAGACCGGCGGTTTCACCGGCTTCATTCCGCTGCCATACCAGCCGGACAACAATGAGATCCCGGTCGAGCATCCTCCGGACGGGTTCGATATGCTGCGCACGCTCGCCGTCGCGCGGCTCTATCTCGACAACTTCGACCACATCACCGCGTACTGGGTCGGCATGGGGATAAAACTCGCACAGGTTGCATTGAACTACGGCGCTGATGATTTGCACGGCACGATTCTCGAGGAGAAGATTTTTCACATGGCCGGTGCCGACGCACCGCAATTGCAGACAGAGACAGACATGATTCAGGCCATCCGCGAGGCCGGCCGTGTGCCAGTGCAGCGTGACACGTTTTACGAGCCGATTCGCCAACGGGCCGGGGAGGAGGCCTTGGCCAAGGCCTGAGGGATGGAGGGAGCGATGGACAAGCGCATCGGCTCCGTGCCGTATCTCAATTCCGCGCCACTCACCTGCGGCATCGAGTCCAAGACTGAGTTTCTGCTGCCGAGTTGCTTGGCCAAGCGCTTGCGGGCTGGCGGGTTGGACGCTGGCTTGGTCAGCATCACCGAGGTGCTGTTCAACAACCTGTACGACATCCTGGATGGCGTCGCCGTGGCATCCGATGGGCCGGTGAAGAGCGTCTTTGTCGCGCACAAAAAACCGCTCGAGCAAGTCAAAGTCATTCACTGCGACACCGCATCGCTCTCCAGTGTCAACCTGCTCAAGGTGACTTTGGCCAAGCGCGGGCTTTCGCCCCGGCTTGAGTCCTTCGGCGACTATGATCGTGCGGCCGAACGGGATGCCATGATGCTCATCGGCAACCCGGGGCTCGAGTTTTTGCGCTCGCCGCACGCGCACCAAATCCTCGACCTTGGCCAGGCGTGGCGCGAGGACACCGGCCTGCCGTTTGTCTTCGCCGTGTGGGCCATTCGCCGCGACCAGCGCCTGCCCGGCCTTGGCCAAACACTGCTGCAGGCCAAGCGGGACGGCTTGGCCAAGCTCGACGAAATTATTGCCTCGTATCCCGAGTTCGACGCCGAATTGCGAGCCGCCTACCTCCGCGAACACATCCACTACGACCTGGGCGAGCGCGAAAAAGAAGGCATCGCCCGTTTCGTTGAACAGCTGCGTGCCGTCACCGGGGAGACGGTGTTCGAGCCAAATTACATTGCCGGGTTTTAGGTGGTTCGAGGGCGGGTTCGTTTGCTATTGTCGCGCGCAGCGATGGGGACCACCCGCCAAGGCAAGGCAGCGAACGAGCTGTTCAAGGCCAAGCTGTTCCGCGACTTCTCCGGCACGATGCTGTGGCAGGTGCTGGGCAAGCTGTTCCAGGTCGTCGGCATGGTGTATGCCACGCGCTGTCTTGGGCCGGACAACATCGGCGTGTCGCGCACGATCATCACGCTGGCGATGACGCTGCAGTTGTGCCTCGCGTTCGGGCTGGACGCCGTTGCGGTGCGGCACGTGGCCAAGGGCACGGCCAAGGCGGATGAGATCGCCCCGGCGATTTTCACATTTAGGCTCGTGCTCGGCCTCGTCGCAGCCGTGCTGTGGGCTGCAGCTGTTTGGCTGAGCCCGCTTGAGGGGCTGGAGCGCTGGACGTGGCTGGCCGGCGCGCTGTTCCTGCTCGTGCTAAGCCTCGACTACTCCTGGCTGTTTCAGGCGACAGAACAGATGCCGCGCGCGTCGCGGTTCCAGTTACTCTCGTCGGTTGCGGCGAGTCTGTGGTTTATCCTGTTTTTTGAGAGTGGCCAGGCACTGGGCAGCGACTTGTTTGTGCTGCTGGTTGCCAACGCATTGGTGGTCGGTTTCGTGTGGTGGCGGATGTCGCGCGAGCTGGGCTTTCGCTGCCTGAGCCTGGAGCGCCTGGCCAAGGCCGGGGCGCTGTTCCGCGAGGCGAGGCTGATTTGGGCGTTCAATTTGAGCTACTTTCTGCTGGCCAACATGGCGCTGCCAATGAGCTACTTTCTGCTCGGCAAAACCGACGGCGGCCTGTTTGTTTCGGCGCAGCAACTGGTGGTCGCGCTGCAAATGTTCCTGCATTACTTCGGTATCATCATGGCGCCGCGACTGGTGGTGTGGCGGCAGGCCGACGTGGATCTGTTTCGGCGCCGCGTGCTGCTGCTGGCCGGGGGCGCGACGGCGGCGGGGTTGCTGTTTTCCGGCGGACTTTTGCTGATCGTCGAGTGGCTTTACCCACTGATTTTCGGGAAGGTGTTTGCGAGTGCGTCCGGTCTTTTGCCGTTGCTGGTGCTGGGCAAGTTTTTCGCGGTCGGCACGGCGATGTTTACGTGGGCGCTTTGGGCGGAGCATCGCGACAGGCTTCCGGTGCTGTGCTGCCTGCCGTGCTGCCTGGTCTCCGGCGCGCTGTATTTTTGGCTGCTGCCGATTCACGGCAATACTGCCGCCGCCTGGCTCACACTCGGTGCGGAGTCGATGCTGATGCTGTTCTCGGCGTTGGCGTTCGCTTGGGCGGTGCGGCAGCTGAAAGTGAAGCCGGATTAAATCTTACTCGACCGCCTTGGCCCGGTAGTAGCAGCGTGGTAGCCAGATGCGTCGGACGTCCCGGAAACTCCCGCGGCCACCTTCGAGTTTCACCCGGCCAACCTTATTCCACTGTTTCAAATCCAGTGACGCCTCGATGTCGCATTGTGTATTGGTGGCACCGATCACCTCGAAGGTCATTTGCCCGTCGTGATTCATTCGCACGATGCCGGGGAGCGACTGCCATTTCTTCAGCACATTGGCTGCGAGAATGTTGCCGTTGGCTAATGCTACCACCATGGGTGTCCAGCCGGAGTAATCGACTGCGCGCGGATCGGCCCCGGCACGGATGAGGGCGTCCACCACGGCCACGTTGCCGCCCGCGGCGGCATAATGGATCGGCGTCCAGTTGCGCGGCGGCAGATGCCAGTCGTCGAGCTTGGCCAAGTCGGCCCCGGCGGCGACAAGCTGGTGCACCTTGGCCAGGTCGCCGGAAATGGCGGCATGATGAAGCGTCGGTTTCGGCCCCGGCTTGGCCCCCTTGGCCACGAGCAGCTCGGTGGTTTCCTCCCAGAGATTTTCGTGGGCATGGTCGAGTGGCGTCCGGCCGCCGGCGTCCTTTGCGTTGATGCCGAGCCCGGCGTCGAGCAGCTCGATGATCCATTCGTCCATCCCGCTCGAGGCGGCGGCGTGCAGTAGGGTGCCGCCGGCCTGGGTGACGATGTGAAGGTCCGCGCCGCTGTTGCGCAGAAACTGTGCCGGCCCCTTGTACTTGCCGACGAGCGCAGCGAAGAGCGGCGTCCAGCCGGCGTCGGTCTTGGGGTCCACCTCTGCCTTGCGCAGGAGCAGCGCGGCGACGGTCGAGGTGCGCCCGCGGGCGGCGGCTGCGCTGAGCGGCGTGGCGCCCCAGTTGGTTCTGGCCTCGATGTCGCCACCGTGGTCGAGCAGTTGTGTCACCGTCACCGTGTAGCCGTCGAGCGCGGCGAGGTGAACCGACGTTTGGCCGTGGGTATCGCCCGCGTTGGGGTCGGCCCCGGCCTCGAGTAGCAGCGCGAGGGTGACCCGGTAATTGTGCTTGGAGGCAAGGTGCAGCGCGGTTTGGCCAAGGTGCGCGGGGACGTCCACCTTGGCCCCGTGATCGAGTAGCCACCCGACCGACTGCGCCCGTCCGTTGCGCGCGCCCCAGTGGAGCGGCGTCCAGAGCTGGTCGCTCTGCAGGTCGATGTCGGCGTTGTGGTCGAGCAGCAGTTGCATCGCCGCGAGCTGGCTGTTCCATGCAGCGTGGTGCAGGGGCGCGTGGCCGTCCTCGTCGCGGGTATTGGCCGACTCGTCCCCGGCCAGCAACACGGTCAGCCGGTCGATGTCGCCCCGGGCCGCCGCTGTCCAGATGTCGGCCGGCTTGGTCTCCTGCGCGGGCAGGGAGGCCGATGCGGCGATGAAAAAGACACAACAGCCGACGATTAAACTGATCGATTCCCTCACAAGACAGCGAAGGTTGCCCAAGCTGCTGAAGCAAGGCGAGCGCGGAAACCGGCGCCAAAAAAAGCCTGAAAACGGGTTGACTCGTCCGGAGCTTGGGCTGACTGTATCCCGAAGCCTCTTCGAGTGAAGAGGTGGCAGGGTTGGGCTAACTTCCGTATGCAGCTTGGCCCTGCTTTCTTGTTTTTGGGCAGCGCTATTGTTCACCTGGTTGGCCGGCTTCCTCACGCCGGAGCAGCTTGCCCAATACAACAATCGCTCCTCCCAGTCCGTCCAAGTCATGAGCCTCAGCAGTGACGGCGCCGACGGAGCGGCGCTCATCATCGAGGAAAGTGACTTTATCACGGAAGACGAGGATCCGGACGAGATCATCTTCGAGGAGGGCGAGCCGCCATTGCCGCCGGAGGAGTAGCCGGCCGCGCTTGGCCAAGCGCCGACGGATGGCTGGTCATTATTTGCGCTGCCTGGCGTTGGGGGCGTTGGTGTTGGGCAGCCACTTGGCCAGGCGTTTTTTTGTGCCAGCCAATTTCGGGTTGTCGGCGAGGTTGCGCCACTCTCCCGGGTCGGCCTCGTGATCGTACAACTCCTCGCTGCCGTCAGCGTAGCGTATATAGCGCCAGCGCGGGGTGCGTAGCCCGTGGTTGTTTCGCCCGTGCGTGGTGAGGGCGGGGCGCTGCCACTTGGCCTTTTCGTCGGCGAGCAGCGGCACGAGGCTGCGACCCTCGTTGGCCGGGTTGACCGGCAGTCCGCACAAGTCGAGCAGCGTCGGGTAAATATCGATCAGTCCCACCGGATGCCACAGCTGCGCCCCAGCGCGGGTGCCGCCCGGCAGCGGCTTGGCCAGGCCCTTGGGCACGACAAACATCAGCGGCGTGCGTGCGGACTCCTCCCACAGGGTGAACTTTCGCCAATGCTTCTTCTCGCCAAGGTGCCAGCCGTGATCGGTCCACAGCACGATGATGGTGTTGCCGGCCTGGCCGCTTTTGTTGAGCGCGGCAAGCACACGACCGACTTGCTCGTCGGCGAACGCGCCCGCAGCGAGATACCCGTGCACCGCCTTGCGCCACTGGTCGTGCCTGAGCACTTTTGCGTGGTCGCCCTGCGGTCGGGCCATCTTCACGCCGGCGGCTGGGATGTCGTCGAGATCATCGTCCGGCACGTTGGGCAGGGTCAATTTTTCTGCATCGAACAGGTCATAGTATTTCTGCGGAACATACCACGGCAGATGCGGCTTGTAGATACCGCAGGCGAGGAAGAACGGCTTGTCGTGTTGGCGGCCAAGCTGGCCGATCACCCAGTCGGCTACCTGGTGGTCGCCCATTTTTTCGTCTGTCACATCGAGCGGCCCCCAGTCAAAGTGCGCCGTTTTTGGGATACCATTAACTGGCCGCTTTGTGGGCAGGGGGTCGTTCGGTTTGTTTTTCGTCGGGCTGGGCCAGTAGCGGTTCCACGACGGCGGATCGGGAAACCGCCCGTGATAAATTTTGCCCGAGCCTCCGGCCCAGTAACCGTGTTTCATGAAGTGCTGCGGCAGCGTCACGGCGTCCGGCAGGGCGGCGCGCCACGGCTGGCTGTTCAGGTACACGCCGGAGGTTGAGGGCAGGATGCCGGTCATCAGCGACGCGCGCGACGGGTTGCAGGCCGGGGCTTGACAGTAGGCGTGCGTGAACAGCGTGGCCCGCTTGGCCAAGCGGTCGAGATTCGGTGTCTGGGCCTGTGGATGCCCCCCCAGCACACCAATCCAGTCGTTGAGATCATCAATGGCGATGAACAAAACATTCGGCTTGGCCTGGGCCTGGGTGAAGCCAAGGAGGAGGATTGTGATAATGGTAAAGATACGTTTCATTCCGATAACGCAACGGGGTCTGGAAAATAAAGCTACGCAGTTCCCTGCGCAAGGTGCTTTCTTAATGCGACGCTTTTGCGGCGGGAGAGTTGCGTATGGCTTTCCAGTTTCCCGAATGCCAGATCATTCCGTTGCCGGCTAGGCGCAGCCATTGCCAGTTTTAGGACCAATGTGAAAAGGTGGCGGATGAGTAAAATCAATGTCGAAATACTGCATATCTTGCTCATTGCGCAGTCGGTGTTGTAGTAGTGTACTGATTTGTTTCGACTTTGATGCCCTTATCTACAATTAATGCGCGCGTTCCGAGTCACGCTTGTCAAGGACTTGGGTCAAAAGAAAACAAAAAAAACAAATAATGAAAAGTCTCATCAAAATCGGATTGGTGTGTGCGATTTCGATCGTAAACCAAGCAGTGCAGGCTGCTGACAAGGACAAAGCCGTTGAGCGGGCTAGGGAAACCGTTCGTATGCTGGACGACATCTACAAGACGGCTGTGGTCCTGATCACCGACGTCTATGTCGAGGACGAAGACAGTTTTCCTGCCGGCAAGGCAGCAAAAGCTCTCTTCCGGGCCGTCGAAAAAAAAGGCTGGCCCAAGTCGCGACTCATCGACGTCTCCGGCGAACCTTATAACGACAACAACATCGCCAAGGATGATTTCGAAAAGCAGGCCATCAAAAAGCTAAAACAAGGCAAAGCCAGCTTCGACAAGGTGGAAAAAACAGACGAAGGGCGAGTACTACGGGCCGCCACTGCGGTGCCGATCGTTTCCAAAAAGTGCATCATCTGCCACGAAAACTACAAAACAATCGCAGAAGGAGCCGCGGTCGGGGCTTTGGTATACACCGTCAAAATCAAGTAAGCTCGACAAGAGACTATCTCACAAATTTTCAACGCCCGGTACTGCCGGGCTTTTTTTGTGGACACCCGGCCAAGTGCGGGCTTGGGCTGTGGCGCTTGGCTGCGTATGAATGCGAAGGCGCGACATGAGCGACGACAACACACAATCGGACCGGTTCGGCGGCATCACCCGGCTTTATGGCGAAGCAGGTTCGCGGGCGCTTGGCCAAGCGCATGTCTGCGTCGTCGGCGTCGGCGGCGTGGGGTCGTGGACGGTGGAGGCGCTGGCGCGTTCGGGGCTCGGGGCGCTGACGCTGGTGGATCTCGACGAGGTCTGCGTGACGAATGTCAACCGGCAGTTGCCGGCGCTCGACGGCGGCTTCGGGAAGTTCAAGGTGGATGAGTTGGCCAGGCGCATCGTGGCGATCCATCCCGGTTGTCAAGTGACGGCATGCACCGAGTTTTTCAATGACAAAACCAGCAGCGCGCTGTTGGCGGACAACTTTGATTTTGTCGTGGACGCCATCGACAACGTTGGCAACAAGGCCAGGCTTATCGCCGACTGTCGGGAGCGCGGCATCCCGGTGATCACCAGCGGTGCGGCAGGCGGGCGGCGTGACGGCACGCGGGCGGAGGTGGCCGACCTAGCCAAGGCCACCAACGACCCGCTTCTCTCCAAGGTGCGTGCGCAGTTGCGCAGGGAGCACGGCTTTCCGCGCGCCGGAAGGAGGATGGGCGTGCCCTGCGTCTTCTCTCCGGAGCTGCCGGTGTACCCGAAGACCGACGGCACGGTTTGCGCCAGTCGCCCGGAGGCGGGCGAGCTGGAGGGGCCGCTTAAGCTCAACTGCGAGTGGGGGTTCGGCGCCGCGACATTCGTGACCGGTGCGTTTGGCTTTGCAGCCGCCGGGGAGGTGGTTCGGCGGCTCGTTGGCGGGAATTCGGAGTGAACTTTTAGGCCTGCGCCGGGCTTGTCTTTGGGTTACGCGGTGCTAACGTCAGCGCTGATGAGTCAGGACGCGATATCCGTTGAAGTGCGGGGGATTCTTCCCGCGAACAGCGGCTGCGCCGTCTTCATCGGGAACGAGGAGAAGGTGTTCGTCATCCAGGTGGAGCACAATATGGGCGCCGTGATCGGCATGTTCCTCAACGACACCCCGAAGGAGCGGCCGCTGACCCACGACCTGATTGGGCATGTGCTGGACGGATTCGGCATCAAGCTGCTGCGGGTGGTCATCACAGAGCTGAAAAACTCGACCTACTTTGCCCGGCTGATCCTCGAGCAGGATAACGAGCTGGGCCGCAAGATCGTGGAGATCGACGCCCGGCCAAGCGACTGCCTGGCGCTCGCCGCCCATTACAAGTCGCCGGTGTACGTGGCGGCGGATCTGTTCGCCGAGGTGGAGGACATGTCCGAGGTGCTGGCGCAGATTCAGGAATCGACCGGCGACGAGGAGCCGGGTTGAGTTTCGCCGGCATGCCCGCCTCCAAGCCACAGCTACCCGCCAAGCCGCTCTGCCTCGTTTTTGGCGACGAGGATTTTCTTGTGCGCGACCGCGCCAGTCAGGTTTACGACGGATGGTGCGGCGAGGCCGGCGGAGAGGATCACGAGG
>CAJWEP010000051.1 GCA_913030945.1 uncultured Verrucomicrobiota bacterium | reverse complement strand
TTCGGGTGTCCAGACGCTGGCACTGGCGTTCGGGTCGAGGCCCTGTTCGATGAGCCATTGCAACAATTCAAGGTTACCGCTGTGCACGGCGTGGTGCAGCGCGTTTTGTTGCGTGAGGATTTCAGTTTCCGATGCGCTGAAGTCGATCGTTTTTGACCCACCGAGCATGCCCGGCCCCATCATGCCGTACGGCATCATCCCGGCCATGTTCGGATTGCTTTCCGGCGGCTGGGTCGAGCCGCCCTCGGACCGAGTGATCTTCCAGCCTTTTTCGGCGAACGCCTTGAGTCTGCCAAGATCGCCCGCCTGTATAGCGGCGAGGATGCCATCGTATTTCCATGACTGTGAATCGGTGTCGCTAACGGGAATCTTGTAGCGGGGGCTGCCGTGGTGTTCCCACGCCAACGGTTTGCCGGTCAAGGCGTCTTTCGGGAGGGCGCCGATGTAGTCCGGCACAAGGTCGCTGAGATCGCCGGGCAGGTCGCCCTTGGCGCGGCGATACCGCTCGATGGCGATGCCCAGTCGAGCGGCGGAGAATGAGTTCATCATTCGCCCTGTTTTGTTCAAAGCTTTGTTCAAGGCGGGCAGAAACATCCGGCTGAAAGGGTATAATTTTTGTTTGCTGGTTTTAGCGGCCTCTGAAAAATGCAGACTGATTTTATTCTGGTCAATTCGGCCGGTATCCTTGGCTTGCCGGATGAGCTCGATATACTTTTTCAAGGTGGTGTCGAAAAAGATCAGATCCTTCACCAACCATTGCTTGGGAATCATTTTGGTGTCCTTTGCAAAGTCCCAACCGTCACCCAAGTCAACGCCGTTGATCGCACTTTCGATAGTCAGGCCCGTACTCAATCGCTCGCCCTGCATACAGCGATCCCATTGCTTGAGGTAGTCCCTTTCGAGGGTGAGGAGTTTGTCCCACTCCACCAGTTGTTCATCGCTCCATTGGCCCATGTGCAGCCCGGCGGTGAGCCCGTCTACGATGATGTGGGCGATCGCGGCGTGCACCAGTTGGCCAATCAAATAGATGTCGCCTCCTGTTGCTTCGAACAGCCGGAACTGAAGCCGGACATCCTCCATCGCTCTGTCGGCATCGCCCCGCGCCAGCTTGATCGCGGCGGAATGCTGCAGCAGTTGCGTGATCCCCTTGAATTTGGCCAAGTGAGGTAGAAGGACATTTTGGCCGTTTTCGAAGGGATACGGGAAATTTTGCTTCGGCCGCTTGGCAGCCTCGCGCAGGTCACTGATGAGGCCATCGAATTTGGCGAAATATTGATCGATCACCTCTTGGTCGGTTCCCTCCATGGGCGCAATCGCCTTACTACGGCTAAGGCCGTATCCGGAAGGGCCTTCTCCCACTCGAAGTTGGTCGGCAAAGTCTCCCGGATGAACAATCTTTGTAACCGTGGCCCCAGATGGTTTTTCCGAGATTCGGCGTCTTGGGGTAACACGCCTACCGATGACGGCTTCGACGTTCGTCTTGATGGTTGGGTTGAGATAAACGGCCTTCTCGCCGACCTTCATGGTGTAAAGGAAACCGCTGAACGGCTTGGCCATGAAAAAGTTTTCGTCATCGGCCGGGACTTCGCCGATGTAATCGTTGATGTCGTAACTCCACCCCTCCGTCTCGCTCGCGGCCTTGTATTCGGCTAGGGCGCTCTTTGCCATGGTTTTGCCGACAGCGTAAAAGGCGGACACCCCGACGATGGCCAGCACGATGAGAGCCGGCACGCCGCGCACCGTCCACTTGAACAGGAACCGCTGAACGGAATCGCGAACCCAGCGCGAGACGAACCCGCGCACCACATGATGCAGCGCTAGGATACCTAGGAGGAGAAACCCGACGGAGGCAAAGAGACTCCGCTCATTGCCCCGGGTTTCGCCGATGAGGAAAGCCACCGACAGCATCGCCGCGCCGATCAGGAACGACATTTCACCGGAGCCACGCAGCGGCTTGATTGGCTGCAAGGCCGCCATGCCGCGCCCGAGGGCCATTAGGGCCAGGCCGGCGAAGAATAACCAGCCGGGAACCAGCATCAGTAAACCCTCATCGCGGCGTCCCCCGTCCGTCAGGCCAAGCGCCAGCGCATAAAGGCCGATCGGCGCAAAAAGGTTCAGTGCAAGGACGATGTTGCCCGGCCAGCCGACCCGGCGCTTGGCCTCCTCCGCGATCCACCCGTGCCGCAGCCGGAACAGCGCAAGGAGACTCAGAACTATCGCCGCCGCGAAAAGAATCAGGAACCCCAACTCACCGGCATCACTCCTCCTCATGCTAAACTGCTCCTGGGCAATCCGGATGGCGAGCATGGATATCGGGATCGGGCCGATAATCGTCACGATACCCATCCCGATCAATCGCAGCCGACATCCCTTCATGATCGGGAGGCAAAGGAGAAGGAGCGACTGCGCAATCATGGCAAAAACGATTGCAAACAAGGCAGGGAGCCCCACGTCTGTATCGTTCACGACCACCCCCGCCACTCCCAGCAGGAAACAGAGGTACAGAAAACATTGCCTTCGGACGGAATTCGGATTCGCGTCCCAGCCCTCATGCACGACGACCACGCCCAGCATCAGCAGCGGAACGGCGGCGGCGTAAAAGGAGAGCAGGGTGAACACCCGCTGCTCTGTCCTGTCCATGTTAGCGGCCTCAGCAAACAGATGGCCGCAAAAAAGAATGATCACCGGGGCGGCGATCGCCATGCCTAGGATGCCGAGCATCCCGCGCCGTTTGCCCTTGGCCTTGGGCAAGACGATTAGGATAAGCCCAAGCGCCAACACGATTACCTGTATCCCCATCACCACATGAACCCCCTCCCAAATGCCTTCCATAGAAATAATCAGTGTTACCAGCAGGGCGCAGAGGTTCAGCGCGAGCAGGATGGAAAGCGATTTGGGGTATTTGGACTCGTTCATCGATCGTGTTTTTTGGCAAACCGTTGATGCCGCTTTTCTCGTGCAGTTACAAAGAAAAAAAGATTTTTTCCATGGCGTTCCCGCTTGGCCAAGCGGCGTTTTTCTGTTCCCAAATCGTTGCAAAAATCGCAAAAAAAGGCCTTTTTATTGGCGCTTGGCCAAGCGCTTGGCTTGGTTTGAGCAAATAAACGCGGGAAGCACAACATTTGGTGTTCTTCACAAGGACAAACCCACAAGATATTGCATTTTAATTGTTTGAGAATAATGGATTTAGGGGTTGTAAAGTGGAAGTGTTTTTGGGTATAAATTGTTGTTTACGGGGAGGACCGTTATGGACCTGTATGGCAGCGAGCTTTCGTCCCCGTTTTGAATCCCATTAGATAGATAAAAAGTGCCTAAAAAGACAGCTAGTAGCGACAAGTACGACGCATCAAAAATTGACAAACTCGAGGGTCTGGAGGCCGTGCGGAAGCGGCCGGGGATGTACATCGGCGACCCTGACGAAAACGGACTTCATCACTGTGTTTATGAGGTGCTCGACAACTCGATCGACGAGCATCTGGCCGGCTATTGCGACAAGATAAAGGTCGCGATCCACGTGGACGGTTCGGTGTCGGTGGAGGACGACGGGCGCGGCATCCCGGTAGACACGCACAAGAAATTCAAGATGCCGGCCGTCGAGTTGGTGCTCACGAATCTGCACGCCGGCGGCAAGTTCGGCCAGGGGGCGTATAAGTATTCCGGCGGTTTGCACGGGGTTGGTGCCAAGTGCGTGAACGCGCTGTCGATCTGGTTCAAGGCGGAGATTTATCGCGACGGCGAGGTGCACTACATCGAGTTTGCGCAGGGCAAGACCACCAAGAAGCTCGACGTCATCGGCAAGACGAAGAAGACCGGCACCAAGATTACCTTCATGCCGGACCCGGAAATTTTCACAATCACCACCGAGTACAAGTTCGAGATCCTGCACTACCGACTGCGCGAGTTGGCGTTTCTGAACCCGGGCATCACCATCACGCTGGCCGACGAGCGCGAGGACGGTAAGTCGGAGTCGTTCTTTTACAAGGAGGGCATCGTGCAGTTCGTCAAGCAGATTGGCGAGAACAAGCACGTCATCCATGCCAAGCCGATCTCGTTCCATTCCACCAAGGACGAAGTCATCGTGGACTGCGTGATGCAGTACAACTCGAGCTACAACGACCAGATTCTGTGCTTCGCCAACTCAATCGCCAACTCCGACGGCGGCACGCACCTGACCGGTTTCCGGACGGCGCTAACGCGCGCGATCAACCAGTACGCCAAGGCGAACAAGTTGCTCAAGGAGAAGGATCCGAGCCTCTCCGGCGACGACGTGCGCGAGGGATTGATCTGCATCCTGAGCGTCAAGCTGCCGAACCCGCGCTTCGAGTCGCAGACCAAGGTCAAGCTGGTGAACGGTGAAGTGGAGGGTATCGTGTCGTCGATCGTTTACGAGGGCCTGATGGGCTATTTCGACAGCAACCCGTCGCTCGGCAAAAAGATCGTCGACAAGTGCCTGACCGCCGCGCGCGCCCGCGAGGCGGCCCGTAAGGCTCGCGACACCGTTCGCAAAACGGCGATGACCGGCGGCGGGCTGCCAGGCAAACTGGCCGACTGCTCCGACCGCGATCCGGCCAACACGGAGTTGTACATCGTGGAGGGCGACTCCGCCGGCGGCTCGGCCAAGCAGGGGCGTGACCGGAAGTTCCAGGCGATCCTGCCGATCCGCGGCAAGCTGATCAACGTGGAGAAGGCGCGCCTGGACAAGGTGCTTGAGAACCGCGAAATCCGCACGATGATCACTGCCATTGGCACCGGCATTGGCTCTGGCAATAGCAAGGATGAGGATGAGGGCAATAGCAAGGATGAGGGTGCTTTCAACATCGAAAAGCTGCGCTACCACAAGATCATCATCATGACAGACGCCGACGTGGACGGTTCGCACATCCGCACGCTGCTGCTGACGTTCCTGTACCGGCAGATGCCGGAGCTGTTGAAGCAGGGCTACGTTTACATCGCCCAGCCGCCGCTCTACAAGGTCACGCGCAAGAAGCGGGTCGAGTACATCGATGACGACGCGCAGATGACGAAGATGCTGCTTGGCCTCGGGTCGGAGGATGTGCGTCTGCGGAGCCTGGAGAATGACAAGGAAGTGGCAAAGAAGCAGCTGGGTGAGATTCTTGAGTTGCTGCAGTCGCTCGACAAGTTCGCGCGGGCGATTCACCGACACGGCGGCGACTTCTCTGAGTACCTCGAGCAGCGCGATGCCAGGAAAAAATCGCTCCCGAGTCACCTGGTGAAGATTTGGGATGGCAACGACGAGACGGTGCATTATTTTCACAGCGAGGACGCCCTGGCAAAGTTTGGCAAGGCAAACCCGGACCTTGGGCTGTTCGGCGACGACGATGAGGAGGACGACCAGGCGCTTGGCCAAGCGGAGGAGGAGGCCGCCGCCGTGGAGGCAGCGCCGGCCAAGCGCGGCCGCAAGCCGAAGAAGAAGGAGGGGGGGGCGCGCCGGCGCGCGCGCCACGTGGAACTGCACGAGCACACGGCGGTCGAGGAAATCCTGGCCAAGCTCAACCGCAAGGGCCTGAGCGTCGAGCATTACTCGGCGCAGGACGAGCCGCTGTTCGAGATTCACAATGGCGACAACAGCAACGGCGACGTGCGCCGGCTGTTCTCCATCTCGGAAATCCTCGAGGCGATCATGGATGTCGGCCGCAAGGGCCTGCAGATCCAGCGTTTCAAGGGCCTCGGCGAAATGAATCCGAAGGAGTTGTTCGAGACGACCATGTCGCCGGAGACGCGCAAACTGCTGCGAGTGGAGGAGACGGACGCCGTCGAGGCGGACGAGATGTTCACCAAGCTGATGGGCGAGGAGGTCGAGCCGCGTCGGCATTTCATTCAGGAGAACGCGCTGAACGTCCGCAACCTCGACATCTGAGCCAGGCGCAACTCGCAGAAACTCTTTAGAGACTCATGGCAGATTCCAAGGACAACGATCCATTACCCGCAACCAACACGCCGCTGTTCGCCGCCAGCGAAAAAATCCAGAAGATCAACGTCGCGGACGAAATCAAAAACTCGTTCCTCGACTACTCGATGTCGGTGATTATTTCGCGTGCGCTGCCGGATGCACGCGACGGACTCAAGCCGTCGCAGCGCCGCATCCTGCTCGCGATGCACGATCTGAACCTCTCGCCCGGGCGGCATTACCGCAAGTGCGCCAAGATTTGCGGCGACACCAGCGGCAACTATCACCCACACGGCGAGGCAACGATTTACCCGACGCTTGTCAACATGGCGCAGCCGTGGTCGATGCGCGGAACGCTGGTGGACGGGCAGGGGAACTTTGGTTCCGTCGAGGGCGACCCGCCGGCCGCCATGCGTTACACCGAGGCGCGCCTCACGCACCTTGGCCACGCGCTGATGATCGACATGGACAAGGACACGGTCGATTGGACGCCCAACTACGACGAAACCCGCGAGGAGCCGACCGTGTTTCCGGCGGCGTTTCCGAATTTGCTCATCAACGGCGGCACCGGCATCGCGGTCGGCATGGCCACGAGCATCCCACCGCACAACCTCGGCGAGATCGTCGACGGCATCTGCGCGCAAATCGACGACCCTGACATCACCATCGAGGGCCTGATGAAGCACATCAAGGGGCCGGACTTCCCGACCGGCTGTCTGGCGGTGGGGCTGGACCCGATCCGCGACTATTTCAAAACCGGACGGGGCAGCATCAAGCAGCGCGGCCGCGTCGGCGTCGAGCAACTCAAGGGCAACCGCGAGCAGATCGTCATCACGCAGATTCCGTACATGGTCAACCGCGCCACGATGGTCGAGAAGATCGCGACGCTGGCCAACGACAAGACGATCACTGACATCTCCGCCGTGCGCGACGAGTCGGACGAAAACACGCGCGTGGTCGTCGAGCTCAAGCGCGACGCCGTGCCCAAGGTGGTCATCAACAAGCTCTACAAGTTCACGCAACTGGCCACGTCGTTCAGCGTCAACTCGCTGGCGATCGACCATGGCCGGCCCAAGACGATGAACCTCAAGGAGATGATCAATGCATACATTGAGCATCGTCGCGAAGTCATCCTGCGCCGGACCCGGTTCGAGTTGGCCAAGGCCGAGGCCCGGGCCGAGACGCTCGAGGGCTATCTCTGCGCGTTGGCCAACCTCGATGAGTTCATCCGCATCATTCGCAAATCGAGTAACCGCGAGGAAGCCCGCATCAAGTTGCTGGCATTTGAGTTCCCTGAAAAGGTGCTCAAGAAATGGGGCGTCAAGATTCGCAACAAGGAGCGCATCAAGGGCGGTTTCTACCTGCTCAGCGAGGCACAGGTGAACTCCATTCTCGACCTGCGCCTGTACCAGTTAACCGGCCTCGAGCGGGACAAGATCAAGGCCGAGTACGACGAGTTGCTGGTTAAGATCGAGGACTTGATGGACATCATCGCCCGGGAGGACCGCGTGCTGGGCATCATCAAGGATGACCTCACGGAGATCCGGGACAAGTATGCCACGCCACGCCGCACCGATATTGTCCCTGACGAGGGCGACATGGCGATCGAGGATCTCATCGCCAACGAGGGCGTCATCATCACCCTCACACACAACGGCTTGGTCAAGCGCACCAACGTCAGCTCGTACCGCGCCCAGCGCCGCGGTGGCAAGGGTGTGATAGGCATGGGCACCCGCAAGGAATCGGTCGTGCAGGGCGAGGCCGAGGACTTCATCGAGCATCTCTTTACTGCCAGCACGCATGATTATTTGATGTTCTTCACCAACACTGGGCGAGTTTATGTCCGGCGCGTGCATGAGATTCCCGACATGGGCCGCTCGGCCAAGGGCCGCAATATCGCCAACCTGCTCGAGTTGCAGTCCGGGGAGAAGATCGCGGCGCTGATTCGGGTCGAGTCGCAACAGGACAGCGAAAAGAAAAACCTCACGTGGCAGCAGGACAGTTACCTCTTCTTTGCCACCGAGAGCGGCACGGTGAAGAAGACCGCCCTGAGCGCCTACGCCAACGTCCGCCGCACCGGCATCAACGCCATCGGCATCAACGAGGGCGATCGACTCATCACCGTCAAGCTGACTACGGGCCACGACGAGGTCGTGCTGATCACCAGCGACGGCAAGAGCATCCGGTTCAACGAGGAGAACGTCCGCTCGATGGGCCGCACCGCCGCCGGCGTGCGCGGCATTCGCCTCGGCAAGAAGGATCGCCTCGTTGCCGCGGCGATCGTGACCAGGGACGCCACGCTGCTGGTGGCTGGTGAGAACGGCATCGGCAAGCGCACTGAGTTTGACGAGTACCGGACGCAAGCGCGCGGTGGCAAGGGCATCATCACCATGAAGACAACCGCCAAGACCGGCGAGGTTTGCGGTGCGCTGGCCGTGCGCGACACGGACGAGATCATGCTCATCACCGTCGGCGGGCAGATGGTGCGTACAGGTGTCGAGCACATCCGGATGACCGGCCGCAACGCGCAGGGCGTCAAGCTCATCAACCTCAACGGCAAGGACCAGCTCCAGGCCATCGCGCCGGTCATCAGCGAGGACGCCGCCGACGAAGACACAGAGGGTTGAGCCGTGCGTTTGGCCAAGCGCTTGATTTAAACCAAGCCGACGAGTTTGCGCCCAGTCCAGTAGACGGCCAGCAGCAGGAGGATTGCGCCTCCCCACCAGGGGTTGCTCCAGAGGCGCGTGCGGATCTCGGCCGGTTTGGGCTCGGGGAGGACGGAGATTTTCTGTATAAGCTCGTCGAGGTGGTCGGTGCCGGCGCTCTCGCCGCCGGTGATTGAGGCAATCTCGGCGAGCACCGGGCGGTTCACCGGGCGGCCCAGTTTTTCGCGCTTGGGCAGCGACACGGTCAGCTTGGTTTCGAGCTTGCGATCGTGCTCGGGGGCGTCGATCGCGATCTCGAACGGCCCGCCTTCCTGCGGTGAAAACTCCGCGCTGTAAACACCCCAGCCGCCCTCGACTTCCGTCAGATCAAGCTGCTCGCTGCGTCCGGCGGGTGAGACGATCGTGCCGTTGACCTCGCCGTTCTCCAGCGGAAAGCCGGCCTCGTCGAGCACGGTCGTCTGCAGGAAAACACGGTCGCCCACCTTGGGCGTCTCAGGCGTGTAGCTCAGCCGGACACCCTCCTTCTCGGCGAGGTGCCGCTTGTGCGCCATCCAGCGGGCGACCTGGCTCCAGAACCGGTAGTGAAACTTGTCCTCGACGCCGCGCCGCCAACGCCACGCGCTGTCGGTGCCCATGAAAAGCACCTTGCCGCGACCGGCACTCCGGATGGTTAGCAGCGGGATGCGGCCGAACTGGTTGCGCAACTCCGAGTGCACGGCGAGCACCTCGCTGCCCGGGCGGCTCTTGGTCACGCCAGTGGACCAGTAAAAACCGGGGAGCATTTTCCAAATCTGGTCGTTTACCATCTCGTCGGCGTCGAAGCGCGTGAGCAGGTGGCCGCGTCCACGGCTCGAGAGCGTGAGCACTGACTCGTTTTGCAGACCCACGCCGGTGGGCTTGGTTTCGTCGAGCACGACCGGCATCAGTTCCTTCAGCGGGCTGTCCATCAGCGAGAGATGGTTGCCACGCCGGCCGGGCATGAAGACCAGCCCGCTGCCCTGCTGCTCGACGAGGCCCTTGATCAGCCCGGCGTCCTTCGCGCTCAACTGCCCCCTACCGACGCCGACGTCGCCGAGGAAAACCACGTCGTAGCGCGAGAGCATCTCGCGCGAACCGGGGAAGGTAGACAGGTAGTCGCGCCCGCCGCCGGCGCCGATGTTCGGGTGAAACAGCATGCAGTTCAGTTCCACACCGGGGTCTCGTGCGAGGGCGTTTCGCAGGAAGCGGTATTCCCAGCGCGGCTGCGAATCGACGACCAGCACACTCAGCTTGACCACGCGCACGGCGATGTGAAACGACGCGGAGTTATTGTCCTTTAGCTCCTCGTCTTTCTCGATCGCGAACTCGAGTCGCAGGTCGAACTCGCCGACCTCGCGCGGGTACCACATGATTGAGTCGCGAAACCGGCTGTTCGCCCGGAGGGTGATTTTTTTTGTGGCCAACTGCTCGGAGCTGTCCATAAGCCGCACTTGGGTGGCGACGTCCCGCGGAAGATGGCTCTGCACCGTGTACGGGATGGCGATCTGCTCACCGAACAACCCGTACGCCGGGGCCGCGACTTCCTCCATCGCGAGGTCGGGGATCGGTTCGTCCCGCCCGGTGATGACGCTGTACACCGGGATGCCCTCGTCGCGGTAGCGCGTGGCCACGCCGATGGGGGAGGGGCCAAGGTTCCAGTCGCCGTCGCTCAACAGCAGCACCGCCTTGAGGTTGCTCTGCTGCTTGAGCACCGAGTCAAGCGCGCCGCTCAGGTCGGTGCCGATTTCGCGCGCCTGGCCAGGCGCGTTTGTCGCGCCCGAGTCCGGCGGCACGGCGAACGCCCCGGCCAACACCTCGGAGTCGGCCTCGAGCGGTGTCCAATAGGAGCGTCTGGTCTGCGACTTGATCCAGGCGGTCCGGGTGACGATGTTGTTCGTGCTGATGACGTCGCGCGTCTGCATACTGCCTGAGGCGTCGTTGAGGATGACGACCTGAGGCGGATCGGTTCGCTGGATGAGCCTGACAAACTCCGGCCGCAGCAACGTGAATGCCAGCATCGCCATCGTTACGAATCGGAGCCCCTCGAGCAGGGCCACCCTGCCGCGCCGGCCGTTGCGCTGCCAGTTCCCCCAGCCAAGCCAGGCGGCCAGCGCCAGCACGCCGATCCCGGCGAGGAGAAGCATCAGTGAAGCTGCGAACGACCAGTGGATCATGCGACGGCGGGTTGAGGTCTGGGCGGTGCGTCTTCAGTCATCAGGCTTGGCCGGATGAGCCACGCCTCGACCAGCAGCGCGAGCAGCATCATGAAGAGAAACAGCCGCCAGATTTCGCCCTGCAATGCCGTGTCGTCGCGTTGTGCCTGGAACAATTGAAACGGCAACGTGCCGAACAGCCCGGCAACAGCCCCGTCCTCGACTTGCCCCGGCTCATTTTCGGCGGCGGGCCGGTTGACCACCAGCCAGCGGTCGCCGGACTGGTACACACCGGCCTGTGTCTGCACGTCGCCGCGTTGGCCGGTCTCCGCGGACGTCCACTCGAGTTGCAAATCGCCCGCGCCGACTTGGCCACACTCGGCGACCGAGTCGCGCTGCAGCCGCCGGCTTCCGGCGGCAAGCAGGCGCTGAAGCATCGGCACGACCACCAGGCCGTCGCCCATCTCCGACCAGGCGAGCAACGGCAGGGTGGCACAAAAATACACCTCACCTTGGCCAAGTGACCTGCGGACGAGCAGCGCTTGGCCGTCGTCGAACGCCGCCAGTACTGCCGCCTGGCCAATGACCTGTTGCCGCTGCCGTACACCGAGCTTGGCCAATGGCAGCAGCAGCCCTTCGTCGGTGTTGGCCAGCGGCCCCTGATCCTCGTCCCAGCGGCCAACCGCAAAACCGGCGTCGCCGCCGGTTTGTTTTTCGCCCCAGCCCAAGCCGGTGAAACGCGCCGTGCCCGGCTGGCCTGGCGGGAAGAAAATGACGCGGCCGCCCTCGTCGGCGAATCGTTGCAGCGCGTTGGCCATCTCGCCCTCCGGCAGCGGCGCCTGCCAGACAACGAGCGTGGCATTGCGCAGGTCGGCCGGGGTCACGTCGACCGGCGCGTGGCGCCTGGCCGGTGTACGTCCCGACTGTCCGGCGACCGATGCGGCCGCCTGCCACAAGGGGCTAAGTGCACTCCCGGTGACGACCAGGGCGGCCGGTGGATGATCATCGCTGTATCGGTAGTAAGTGACGTTATCGCGCGGATTGCCGTCGGCCGACAGCTCGAGTTTGCCCCAGCCTCCCGCTTGGTCGCCGACGGCGATGCGATGCCGCCAGCGGGTGGATTGGCCGGTGACCCGGGCCTCTAGCTCGGTGGCGACGCCGTTAAGCGTGCGGGTGATCGTCGCGGTGCCGGCGATGGCCTCCCTGCGGTTCAGGTCGACGGCAAGGCGCACTTCGCCGCCGCCGGTGCCTTGTTGGCGGGAGAGTTGCGCGACGGAGATCGAGGCGTTGCCGGGCGACTTCTGTGTGGTGGCGAGCAGACGGACGCGCACCTTCTGCGGCAGCGAGTCGAACGCCGTGACGAGGGCTTCCCAGCGCGGATCATTCGGTTGCCAGTTGCTGGCCTGCAGGTCGGAGGCGATCCAAATCTCGGCGGTGCCGGCCTCGTTCTCGATTAGCCAGTCGAGCGCGGTCTGCAGCATGGCGGGAAGATCAGCGGCGGTGTCGGTCGCCCGCGTATCGGGCAGCCTGGGCAGCGACGCGGCAGTGGTAATTTCTCGCGCCTGTCGCGTGGCACTGTCAAGCAACACGAGATGGCTGGCATGCTCGAACTCCCCGGCGGCATCGGCGAGCATCTTTAGCGCGTATTCACGGCGTGACTCGTCCGCACCGGCGATGCTCGACTCCATGCTGGCGGAGCGGTCGATGAGCAGTAGGATGGCATCCGGCGCGGCAGCCAGCGCCCAGCCAAGCCAGCCGCCGATAAGCGGCCGGGCGAGGAACAGCAGCAGCGTCAGCACGGCGAGAATGCGCATGAGCAGGATGAGCAGGTTGCGCAGCCGGGCGTGGCTGGTGGAGTGGCGCGTGGCGGCGAGGAGAAACTGCATCGCCGCCCACTGCCTCGGCCGGTGCCGCATGCGGTTGATCAGGTGAATGATCACCGGCAGCAGCAGGAGGGGTAGCCCCCACAGGATGAGCGGCTGGAGAAAGGTCATGCTCGGGTGGCGTGCCGCGCGCGCTCGGCGAGGAAATCGGCCAGCACCTCGTCATACGGTTGGTCCATTGTCACGCGGCGGTAGTCGGCGTTAAATTCGTGGCAGTCATCCCGCAGCTTCCCGAGGAAGCGCTTGAGCTGGGCCTGGTACTCGGCGCGGACGGTGGCCGGCTCGGTGACGACCGACTGCGAGCCTTCCATGTCCACGAACCGCACCGGCCGGTCGAACTCGAACTCCAGCTCGAGCGGGTCGAGCAGGTGAAACAGCGCGAGGTCGTGTTTCTGAAAACGCAGATGCTGCAGCGCGTCGCGCAGTTCGGCGCCGTCGCAAAAACAGTCGGACAGGATGACGACGAGCGCCCGGCGGCGGGCCTTTTCGGCCAGCTCGTGCAGCATCGGGACGAGATGCGTCCCGCCGGCGGGCTGCGCTTGGCCAAGCGCGTCGAGGATGACCTGCAGGTGGGAGGCGTTGCGACGCGGCGGGATCTCGGGTGTGCTTTTGTCCGTAACGTGCAACAGCCCGGCAGCGTCGCCTTGGTTGATGATGAGGTAGCTTAGCGTGGCAGCGAGGCGCTTGGCGTAGTCGAGTCGGGAGCCGTGTTCGCCCGCGAACCCCATCGAGCCACTGCAGTCGAGCACGACGTAGCAGCGCAGGTTGGTCTCGGCCTCGAATTCCTTGAGGTAGTAGCGGTCGGTGCGGGCAAAGACGCGCCAGTCGAGCCGCCGGATGTCGTCGCCAGGGACGTAGTTGCGGTACTCGGCGAACTCGACGCTGGAGCCGCGGTGCGGGCTGCGGTGGTGGCCGGAGACGCTGCCCTCCATCGGGAAGCGCGCCAGCAGCGGTTGGCCCATGAGCCGCCCGACGACGTCGGCCTCGATCAGCGGTTGCGTGCTCGGCTCAGGCACTGGCGTCGCGGAATTGGTCGAGCAACTGGTCGATGATGACGGTGCTGTTCATTCCCTCGGCCTGTGCCTGGAAGTTGGTGATGATGCGGTGCCTCAGCACGGGATGGGCAACCGCCTCGAGATCCTCCTGCCGCACGAGGTAGCTGCCGTGCAGCACCGCGCGCGCCTTGGCACCACGAATGAGGTATTGGACGGCGCGCGGCCCAGCGCCCCACGAGACGAGTTTCTGGCAGAAGTCCGGTGCGTCGCCGGAGGCGGGGCGGGTGGCGCGGACGATGTCCACCGCGAGATCGTAAATATGATCCGGCACCGGCACTCGTTCGACCAGTTCTTGGTATTTCAGGATCTGTTCGCCGGTGACTTGGGGCGTGATTTCCCTCGTTGCAGCGCCGGTGGTCTCGCGGGCGATGCGGCGTTCCTCGTCGCGGTTTGGGTACTCGACCTCCACGAAAAACATGAAGCGGTCGAGCTGCGCCTCAGGCAGCGAGTAGGTACCCTCCTGCTCGATGGGGTTCTGCGTCGCCAGCACGAAGAACGGCTCGGGCAACGGCATGATGCGGCCTGAGACGGTGACGTGATGCTCCTGCATCGCCTCGAGCAGGGCGGACTGCGTCTTGGGTGGGGTGCGGTTGATTTCGTCGGCGAGAATGATGTTGGCGAAGATTGGCCCCTTGACGAACTCGAACTCGCGCCGACCCTCGACGGTCTCCTGCAAAATGTCGGTGCCGGTGATGTCGGACGGCATCAGGTCGGGCGTGAACTGGATGCGGTTGAAGTCGAGCGACATCACTTTTGAGAGTGAGTTGACCATGAGCGTCTTGGCCAGGCCGGGCACGCCCATGAGCAGCGCGTGGCCGCGAGAGAGAACGCAGATCAGGAGTCGCTCGACGACCTCGTCCTGGCCGATGATGACCTTGGCCATCTCGGCTTTCATGCGGTCGTGGGTTGCGCGCAGCTCGTCGATCACAATGACGTCGCTGTCGCTGGGAGTGTCCGGACCGTTGCTGGCGGCGGTCGGTTCAGATTCGATGACGTGTGCGGATTCTGGCATCTGGCGAAAAACGGGTAGTGAACGGTTTCAGCAAAGGCGGGTCAATGATTGATTGGTCGGCGTCGTTTACTTGACGAGTCGCCGGGCGAACGCCGCACTGCCCCGGCCAAACGAGGTGATGTTGAAAAACTCCCAGCCGTCCCCGCCGAATTGGTTCATTTCCTCCTCGAGCGCGACGCGGCTGTCGCCAAAGATCGACATGTATTCCCACTTGGGCTTGGACGCCGGTTGTCTGGCCTTGGCTGCGGCGGTTTGCAGGGCGAGCAACCGCTCGAGCAGATCATTCGCCGCACCGGTGGCGGCAGCCTGTTTCCCCGCGGCCTTGGCTTGGGCGGCGAGTTGGTCGGCCAGCGACTCGACAGCGGCATTGAGGTCGCCCAACTGTTTCGTGGCGGTTTTGAGCGACTTGTCCTTGGCGTCGCCCTCGCTGGCTTTATGCAACTTGGCCAAGTCGCCGGATACCTTGGCCAAGCCGGCGATCACCTGGTCAAGCCGCTCCAGTACCGGGCCAAGGACCGGCGCGGCGGCCGGGGCGTCTTCCTGCGCTTGGCCAAGCGAAGGTTGGGAGAGGCCGCCCAGGGCCAGGCCAAGGCAGGCAAGAGATTGAATCAATCGTTTCATGTCGAACGAAAATCGAGTGGCGGGAGCGTAAGCCAAGCCCCAAGCCGGTGCAAGACCGGCCGAAACAGCCGATTTCGCTGGCCGATCTGGCCGTGACCGTATAAACGGTGCGCGGCCAATGTTCAGGACTCTTAGCCGTTTTTTCCTTTGCCTTCCATTGTGGTGGATCGTTTCCGCCCACGCTGGGCCGGAGTTGCCGATCTGGGCGGCGGCCAGTTGGCGAAACGACATCGAGACGGTCAAGGCCCACATCGCTGACGGCACAAACATCGACACGGTGGACGACTGGACCGGCAAGACAGCGCTGCACTACGCTGCCGAGTACGGCCACCTTGAAATTGTCGAGTTGCTGCTGGCCAACGGCGCGGACGTCAACCGCCGCGACGATGATCAGGCCACGCCGCTCTACTTCGCGGCGGTCGGCGGCTTTGAGGAGGTGGCCCGGCTGCTGCTGGCTTACGGCGCAGACATCAACGCGCGCGACGAGGCAAGGGAGACGCCGATGGATGGCGCAGTGTTCTTCGGCCACATGAACGTGGCCGATCTTTTTCAGAGCTTTATGGCGATCGTTGACTACAGTATGGGCGACCGTTTTCGGCTGGAAGCAACTGCATTGACATCCGGAT
>CAJWEP010000050.1 GCA_913030945.1 uncultured Verrucomicrobiota bacterium | reverse complement strand
ACGAACACCTCCTCCGATTCGTTGTTGTCGTCGACAAACAAGTCCACGTAGAGCTGGAACATTGTGTCGAGCGACCAACGCCCATCGAGACTGTCAGCCGGAACGGCTGTACCCCCAACAAATTCCCCATCTATATAGATCTTGCCCCAACCTTCCCCCAGATCAGCGTCCTCAATTTTCATGACAATGGCCAGACGATGCCACTCTCCAGGAGTAAGCGAACCGAACTCATATCCTGCGGTGCCAACCGCGTTGTTGGAACCAACATAAAACTCAGCGTCATCAGCGCCGGCAATCCACTGACCGGTGATAATCTCAATCAGGCCTCTTTTCTTGCCGGCGGATGTGAGGGGGTAATAGAGATCCATGATGGCAGTCCAGTTGTTGACCAAGTCGCCCAAGCCGTTGGAGTCCTCCGGCAGGGGGGCCCTCAAGCCCTGTTCCGGTAGGAGCTTGGGAATCTGGATGACGTTGGCCACCTCGCCGTTGATGGCCGGCAGCCCCAGCGCCTCGGTGGTGCCAAATGCTACCACGTCACCGGTGTCATCAATGTACTCCATGTCAGATCCGGCAGCGGCGGAGAGGTTACCGCCATCGAAGTTCCAAAGACTGACATGAGCATCCTGCGCCAAAAGAGAGGACTGGGACAGCAACGCAAACAGCGCCGCTCCGAATAACGTTTTGAAGGAGTATTGTTTTTTCATGAAAAGAAAGTTTTCTGAGAATATTGAAATCAAGCCCGCAGGCGCATCGAAAACCGCACAAACGGAGAATAGATGGTAGGCAAGGTTTGGCGACAATCGAGTTTTTTTTTCCTTGCATTTTATATGCCAAATCTGGCATTTTTCGCACTTTGAGCTCCGGCTGAGCAGGTGGGCAGGTTTGCCTGCCCCTCAATCACCCGCTACTGTCTGCTCGTCATAATAACCGCCATGAATAGCACTCCGGAGGAAACGAACACAAACCAGCCGCACCGCTTGGCCAAGCGCATCGGCTGGCTGGCGTTACTCCTGGCGTTGGTGGCAGCCGTTCTCTTTGGTTGGCTCACCGAGCGAGCCAGCAAGGCCAGGCGCTCGAACCGCCAAGCGGTACAGGCCTTGACCCCTGGTCAGGAAAAAACAAAGGGATACGTTTCCTCGGAGAGTTGCCGTGCCTGCCATCCTTCCGAGTACGAGAGTTGGCACCAGACCTACCACCAAAGTATGACCAAGCTTGCCCTGCCCGGGAATGTTGCCGGGAAGTTTGACGGATCGACAATTATTTCCGACGGACTGGAATACCGGGTGTTCCAAAAAGGCCCCGAGTATTGGGCGGAAATGCCGGATCCGGAAATCATGATGAAAGCGGTGATGGGGGGGATCAAGGTGGACGATCACACTTACCGGATAAAAAGAACCAAGGACTCCCCGCTGGAAGATCTGGATTTGCGCACCCTCCCCCGGGTTGAAAAACGCGTGGTGATGACCACCGGCTCGCACCACTACCAAACCTACTGGGTGGAAGGCGGCGTGCAAAACAAGAAGACCAACCAAAACGAAGCCAAGTATGGCAACCTGCTCCAGACCCTGCCGCTGATCTATCTGTTCAAGGACAAGCGCTGGATTCCCCGCGAAGACGCCTTCATGATGGCACCCTCCTCCAAACGGATGATCTCGCAGTGGAACCACCACTGCATCAAATGCCACAGCGTGGCGGGAAATCCGGGAATTCTGGATGGGGAAAAGGGATTCAACACCCGAGTGGCTGAATTTAGCGTTTCTTGCGAAGCCTGCCACGGCCCAGCCGGGGAACACATCCGCAAACACCAGAACCCGCTGAGCCGTTATCAACAGTACCAAAGCAAACAGAAAGACCCAACCATCGTCAACCCGGAGAACCTCGACCACCGCCGCTCCAGCCAGGTCTGCGGCCAATGCCACGGGATTCACATCTACAGCTCAGAGAAGGAAGGAATGAGCTTTGCCAAAAACGGCCCACTCTACCGCCCCGGCGACGACATCCACAAAGTGCGCTACTACATCCAGCACCCGTACTCCTTCGAGGGGGAGATTCAATCCAGGGAACTTCGCCTCAACCCGCAGTTTTTCCGCGAACGCTGGTGGGACGATGGAACCATCCTGGCCGGCGGCCGTGAGTTTACCGCCATTAGAGCTTCTAAATGTTACACCCATGGCGAGATGTCCTGCCTCTCGTGCCACACCATGCATCACTCCAATCCGCAAAGACACATCTCCCCCGAGCAACGTCACAAGCAGCACACCGACCAACTCAAGCCCGGCATGAGCGGCAACCAAACCTGCATCCAGTGCCATGACGCACCCCTGTACACAACCGAACTTGAGCAGCACACGTTTCATGAACTCGAATCCTCCGGCAGCAACTGTCAGAATTGCCACATGCCGTACACCTCCTACGGCCTTCTGGGTGCGATTCGCAGCCACCAGATACAGTCCCCGGCAGCCTCCCGCAGCATCCAGCACGGCACCCCCAACGCCTGCAACCTCTGCCACCTTGACAAGACGCTTGGCTGGACGCAGCAGCATCTGGTCAAGCGATATGACCAGGAACCACTGCCGTTGAGCGCCGAGCAGGAGCACACTTCGGCCGCTTTGCTTTGGCTACTCAAGGGCCATGCCGTCCAACGGATCATCACGGCTTGGCACGCCGGCTGGCAGCCGGCCCGCGACGCCTCCGGCACCGACTGGCTCGCGCCGCACCTGGCCCGGCTGCTCCAGGATCCATATGGCGTGGTCCGATACGTAGCCAAGGAAAGCCTTGGGAAACAACCCGGCTTTGATGCGGCCGAATTCGACTACCTCGCAACTGCACTGGAACGCGAGCGCTTGGCCAAACGCGCCATCGACAAGTGGAACGATCTCCCCAGCGACCCTGATGCCACCACCGGCGACGCCATCCTGATCAACTCCGACCGGCAGTTGATGGAGACCGCCATCCAGGCACTGCTGAAACAACGCGACAACCGCCCGTTCACCATCAAGGAGTGAACCACTTGGCCAAGGCGATGACGCACAAATTGAACGGGAACGTTTTCGGCAAAAACAAAATGCCGGTCGTGGGGATTCGCGTACCGTCGTGGGCCTCGTTCACCCGGCCCATCTTTCACGGCATCGTCGAGTTCATCCGCAACCGCGAGCAGTGGCGCATCCAGACGCTGGTCGATTCCACCAACGAGATGGCCCCGATGGTCATTGACGAAAACTGGAGCGGCGACGGGCTGATCCTGTTCCGCCACTCCGCCGACGAGGCGGCGGCGTTCAAGAGCCGGGGCATCCCGGTCGTCAACCTCAGCACCGAGTGCCGCGAGAAAGGCTTCCCCACCGTCATCCCGGACAACGCGGAGATCGGCCGGATGGCGGCGCAACACCTGTTGACGCTTGGCCTGCGGTATTTCTCCTACTGGGGAGACCCCTCGCGCGCCTACTCCCGCGAGCGCGGCCAGGCGTTCGAGCGGCGGATTACCAAGGCCGGCTTCGACTACATCAACACCCAGTTCGAGCCGGATAATCTGCCGTGGGAGGGGCGCTGGGTGAACGTGCGCCAGCACATCATCCGGGAGCTGCAGCGCCTGCCCAAGCCGATCGGCATCTTTGCCAAGGACGACATGCTCGGCAGCAACATCATCCGCATCTGCAACGAACTGGACATCCTCGTGCCGGACGAGATCGCCGTGATCGGCACCAACGCTGACGAGGTCTTCTGCCAGATCTGCACCCCGCCGCTCTCCAGCGTGGCCTACCCCGGCGAACGTGTCGGCTACCAGGCGGCGAGCCTGCTCTCCAGGATGATGCGCGGGGCCAGGGTCGCCAACGATTACGTGATGCCGATCCCCATCCACGAGCTCGTCGCCCGCGAGTCCACCAACACCCTCGCCGTGGACGACCCGGTCGTGGCCGAGGCGGTGCATTACATCCGGAGCCAAGCGCCGATTTACCCGATCCATGTTTCCGAGATCGTCTCGCGAAGCCGGCTGTCCCACTCGGGCTTCAACAAGAATTTCCTGAAACAGATGGGCCACACGCCGAAGGAGGAAATCAAGCGCGTCCGCCTGGCCCGCCTGCAGTCGCTGCTCAAGAACACCGGCAACAAGATCAGCCAGGTCGCCCGCGAGATGCGCTTCGAGAGTCCGGAAGAGTTGACCCGCTTCTTCAAGCGCGAAACCGGCTTCGCGCCGAAGGACTACCGCAAACATTACCACCCCGCCCTGAAGTGACCCGGCGCTTGGCCAAGCACTTGGCTTACTCCGCGGGCAGCAGCCGCACCCGGCGCTTGGCCCGGTTCGCCACCTTTTCACCCACCCGGACGACCAGCGCCCCGTCCACGGCGATGGCGTTGGCATAATCGGGGACGCCATCGGGATAGATCGCGGTGGCCGTGGCGTCCTTGACCGGCTGCCCGTTGACCGTCGGGTTGCTGAAGGTGACCGTCACGCGCGGGATTTGTTCCACCGGGATCACCCGCCCGTAAATCTCGACGAAATTGGCCACGCTGCGCGAGAGCACCAGCTTCTCGCCGGGGAAACGCAGGGCCCCGATGAAGATGTTTTCATCCCGCTCGTGCGAATAGACAAACGCCCCCACCCAGGTGTGCGGCTTGCCGTCGACGACCTCCCGGTCCATCCGCGTGATGCGGTAGGTGTAGCGGCCCTTGGTCCAGGCGTGGGGCCGGCGCACGCTGACGAAGTCGCCCTCGTGCCCGGAGCTTTGGCAGAAGCCGCCCTGCGACGGCCGGATCGCGTCGTGGCCGCGTTCGCCCCACATCGACATCAGGAATCCGGGGCCGATCTTTCGCAGCCGCCGGTCCTTCTTTTGGTAACCGTCGGCCTGCGTCTGGATGCCGCCGTAGAACGGCGTCTTGTTCAGGTGCCCCAGGCCAATCGGGGCGATGTACAGTTTAACCGACGCCGGCACCTCGTCGCTGATCGTGACATCAATCGAGTAACTCTCGAAGGCGTGATCCTGACCGAGGTTCCACCACGTATCGATCAAGTGCCACGGCGTCGGCTTGAGACGCTTGACCGCGGCGTCCTCGCCGTGAACGGAAATAGCCGCCGTCACGGCACAGGCAAGGAGGAGAGAAAACGATTTCATTTTGATGGGACAATTCCGGACGCACACCGTGACGAATTTGCCGGAAAAATGAACCTAAAAATGATCCGTCGGCGCGATCATTCTGTCCCGCTTGGCCAAGCGTTATTGAGCTTCACCCTTACGCCTTGGGCGGAAGGCCATCGAGGTTTGCAGCGAGAAATGGCAGACGCAGCCGGAGCTGGCTTCCGGGATCAGCACCAGGCCCTGCGCCGGGAGGATGTTGATCCAGCAGCCGGGCCGCGTCGGCGCAAGAACCCTGAACCGGCCGGCCGCCGACTGGCCGAGATCGAGCACGGTCGGGTTGGCCGCGCGGAAAAACAGGCAGTCGCCCGCTCCGGCGAGCGTGCCGCAACTGTGCCCCGGCCGTTTCAGGTTCCAGTCCGCCGGTACGTCCAGCGGGCCAAGCCGTTTGCCGGTGGCCAACTCGTAAATCGCCGGCTCAGCGATCAGCCGGTCGCCGAGGATCACCGGGTGATGCACCTGTTCCCCGTGCGTGAACGCGCCGGGTTTCCCCTTCAAATGACTCGCCGACCAAAGTTCGCGGCCCGACTTGGCCGAGTAACAATGCACGCGGTACTCCGTGTCGTTGCCTGCATTGAGATAACTGCCGGTCGCAATCAGCTGTTCCCCCGAGGCTACGAGAAACAGAATATTCCCGCTCAGCTCGAGGCCGTTGTCCACGGCCCGCGCCCAGAGTCGCCCGCCGGTTTCCGCGTCGAGACAGACGATTTGCAGGCCCGTTTTCCGGAGCGCGTCGAGCGTGTGCCGGCCGCTGCCACCCACCGGCCGGGTTGTCTCGACAAAAAACACGCGGCCGCCACTCAACGTGATGGTCGGGTTCAGAATCGTCCCACCGTCGTGCGTCCATTGGCCCTGCCCAAGCCGGCTGCCGTCGAGCGGCGCGGAGAACAAATGCGTGCCGGTCACCATCGCCTGGTTGTTGTTGTAGTCGGCGCTGATCAGGTTGCGGCTTGGCCTCGTGCGCGACGCGGTCGGGCGCTGTGCCGTGCCGAAAATGCGCTTGGCCGTCAGCACCGCGTGCCCCCAGTGCCGCTGTTCCCCCGGCACGAACGTCGACACGGGAAACGTCCGCTCCACCTCGCCGCTGTCAAGGTTGATCAGCCGTGCCTCGCCGGCCACCGCGACGCAGAGCCGACCCGCGTTCACCGACATGTAGCCGGCATCGTACGGCATCGAGTAACGCTGCGAACCGGGCAGCGGCAGCCGCCACAACTCGGTGCCGTTGTAGGCATCCACCGCTATCACGAGATTCTCGCCGGGGATGATGAGCCTGCCCTCCGCAGCAAGCGGAGCGGGCGCACGCAAATGCCGGTCCACCATCGGGGCCGCGCCAGGGCCGCCGAACCACTGCAGCACGAGGTCGCTGTGCACGAGCGCGTCGCCGCTGTTGCTCGTGTTGGCCGGGTTGCCGTACTGGTGCGTCCACTCGCCCGCGCCGACCAAGCCGGTGGCCAGGCGCGGCGCGGTGTCCGGCTCCAGCCAGGCGACGCCGTTGTGCGGCTGCAGCAAGCGCTCCAGCTCGCCCTTGGCCAGGGGGCTCGGCGCCTGGCCAAGCCAAGCCGCCTCGGAAGTGATTAGGTTGGCAAAATAATCAGTGAACGGCAGCGCGTCAGCCTTGGCAACGTGCACGCTCACCCGGCTGCCGTACAACCCGCGCTGGGCCAGGCGCTCCCGTGCCGCGGCGACTTTCCCGGCGTCCGCGCTCACGCCGATAATGCTCCACTGCGTCTGCTCCGCCAACGCCGCGCACAGCCTGCCATCGACAACGTCGGTGACCAGCGCCCAGCCACGGGCCGTGCGCGCCGCCTTGGCCAAGCGCTTGGCCAAGTCAACCGGCAAAGCCGCCGGCTCTGTGTTTTTGGAAACCGTTTTTGTCGCGGCAGCGGTGGAAAAACAGTGCAGCGCGCCGGTGTCTGTGCTGACGAGCAACCGCCCCCCGGCGAACGCCAGCCCGCGCGCCGTGCCATCGACCCTGGCCGACCACTGCACCGCGCCGTCCGCCAGTGAACGCGCCTCGACAAGGCCGTCGCCGCCCAGCACAACGCAGTTGGCCAGGGCGATGATGGCGCGCCGGCCCGGTGTGCTGATTTCCCATTGCTCGGTCGCCGCCCCCGCCTGCCTGGCGGCATCAAGCGTGCCGCCGAGCTGGCTCAACTGGCGTTGCAACCCGGCTCGCTGCTCGCGCGACAGGTCGGTTTTTTTCAGCTCGGCCTTCAGCGACTCGAGGCGCCCGGTGGCGCGGTGGACATCGGCGCTCGCCCGGCGGTATGCCTGCCGGTCGATCGCGCGGACGCCGTTTTCATCCAGCAAAAAACTGTGGCGCGGCGAGGCGGCCAAGGCGTTGCCCTTGAACGTGGCGAGGCGGCCCGGCGACTTCACCGGGTTGGCGGTGAGCGTGCCGTCGTTGCCGGTGCCGGAGAACAGCTCGTCCTCGAGCAGCACCGCGAACGTGCCTCCCGCACCGTCGAAGCTCTTGGCCAAGCGGCCTGTTTTGCGGTCGAGCCCGATGGGGTTACTGCGGCCGGTCGGGACGAAGAGCATCGTTTGCGACGCCAGCAAATAGCCCTGCGGCGAGACGTTGAGTTTCTGCCGCCAAACCGTCGAGCCGTCGGCGGCGTTGAGCGCGGCGGCGTGCACGCCCTGCGATGGGTACAGACCGGCGGCCGCGTAAACGACGCCGACATCCACCACGAGACCGGTGCGCACCGGCCAGAGCGAAATCATCCGGCCGTTGCCGGGGATGCGCCAGTCGCGCGGACCAAGCCGCTCGCTCCAGGCCAGGCGGCCGGTGCCGGCCTCGAGGCAGTACACGAAGCCGTCGTCGCTCCCGAAAAACAGCCGCCCGTCCGCAAGCACCGGCGCGTAGCGCACCGGGCCATCAACCACGAACGACCACTGCAGCTCGCCGGTCTGCGCGTCGAGACAACGAACGGTATCGTCCGCGCTGGAGCCCAGCCACACGAGCGACTCGTCGGCGATTGCGTGGTTGGCCCAGTCGCCGGTCACGCGCGGCAGGATGCCCTCGAGCTGCTGCCAGTAGCTGCGCCGGGCCGGGGTGGTCCAGGCCGGGCTGGGCGCCGGGAGGTCGCGCCGCCAGGTTTCGGTCGCAGAGAAGGAAAGCTCTTGGCTCGAGAAACCGGCACGGCCCATCCCGGCGCGGTAGCTTGGCCAAGCGGCGGAGTTGGCCACCACGGCACTCGCAGCCAAGGCCAATGTTGAAACGAGACGGATGAAACTCACGGGCCGCAGCCTACACGGCTGTTGAAGAAAAAGGCAATCCGCTTGACCAAGCGGCCGCGGGGTGAAGTTAAGGCGCGGAGGCGGACGCCTCCACCAGCTTGAAGCGGAAGAAACTGCCCTTCTCGAGCCGTTTCAAGACTTCCGGATGGTTGGGATCCAAGGGGTAGCCCTGCTTGAGTTGTTGTTCGCGGGTGTCGTCTCGCGAGAGGATGAAAATCAACTCGACCTCGAGGCTTTCGGGGGCGACCTCTATACCCTGCTCCTCGCTGATTCGTTGCGCAATCGCGAGCTTGCTGAGTTGAACAGCGATCTCGATTTTTTTCTGCTCAAGATCCTCGCCGACCGGAAGCACCGGCATGCGAAGTTCCGCCGAGCCGAGATCGGGCTGACCGGGTGAATCGCCCACAGGCAGCAACTGTTTGTTCAGCGGGAGAGTCAGCACGTCTCTCCATTTGGTGAAGTCGGATGATTCCTGAACGATGACTTCGTGATTGAGCGGGCCGACCACCTCAAGTCTCAAGTAACCGTCCTCCTCCAGGTGACTACCGGAGAGTTTGAACAGGGGCGACGGGCCGACGGTGAGTTTGGCTGAACTGCTCTCCATCTGGCCGAATGCGTTTGAGGCAACCACGCTGTACAGCCCTTCGTCAGAGGTCAAAAGGGACTTGAGTGTCAAAATGGAACAAAAGCCTTCCAGTGGTGAGTATTTGTTCAGAATCTCAACCTTGTCTGCGGCGGAATCCAGCGCTTGGCCGTCCTTGAACCAAGCGAACGTAACTGTGCCCGACCCCCTCGCGGTGGACTTAAACTGGATGGTCTGGCCGTACTCGGCCTTGAGCGGCTTGGGGTGCAACACAATCTGGGCAGGCTGTGGCTTGGTAATCGTGAGCGTCGCGGGAAAACTGCGCGTGACACCGTACGGATTGACGATGTTGACGAAGTAATCGCCGGAATCATTATCGGACGCTTCCGCGATGAACAACACGGGCTGGGTCTGGCCAACGACTGGCTCGCCGTCCTTGTGCCATTGGTAATCGAAGGGCCCCTGCCCATGGACTTCCGCCAGAAGGGCCACCCGTTGGCCAAGCGGCCTGATCTGCGACTGGGGCTGGAAGACGATGTAGGGCGCGGTCTGGTTGTCTTCCTCAATCAACCCGGGCAGACGACGACTGTTTTTCCCAAACATGGGCCAGGAGGAAATCGCTGGGCCAAGCCTGACTTCAGCGGCGTTGCCACTGAATGCATACAGTTTGTGATCCTCGGATCCAACGTACACCGAGCCGTCGGACCCGATGGCGGGCGATGACACCACCCTGCCGTTTGTCTGGTGGGACCAGACCTTGTCACCGTTGAGTTCCACGGCATAAATCCTCCTGTCATTGGAGCCAAAATAAATGATGCCGTCATTGCCAACCGCAGGAGATGAAACGATGGCACCGCGAGCCTTGTACTGCCGAACAATACCCCCATCAACAGGATTCAACTGGTAAAGTTTGTCATCCCCGCCACCGACGATGATTCTCCCGGATGGGCCTATTGCAGCAGATGACAGGATGGGACCATTCAAGAAAGTTCGCCATTTCAGTTTGCCGGTTCTGCCGTTCAGGCAATACAAATGATTGTCTTCAGAACCAACGATGATCGAGTTGTTGTGACCCACGACGGGCGAAGCGGAGATCTTGCCGGATGTTTTGTATGCCCAGATTTTTTCCCCGGTGTCAGCATCGAGCGAATAAATGTACCCGTCCTCCGAGCAAAAATAGATGGCCAAGCCCTCGGCGAGCGCCACGGAAGAAGACACCTTGCCGCCGGTGGTGAATTTCCAGAGCTTGGCACCTGTGGCAGTGTCCAATGCGTAAACGTTCTTGTCATCTGATCCCACATACAGGATGCCCAGGTTGCTCAACGCGGGGGAGGACCGGATCTTGCCGCCGGTCTCAAATTTCCATTCGAGCCCTCCCTGGACTCCATCGAGTGCATAGACAAAACTGTCCTCCGAGCCAAAATAAACGACTGCATTGTTATCAACGGCGGCGGAGGCGGAGATGGCGCCGTGCGTCCGGTATTTCCAAGTCAGCTTGCCCTTGCCGGAATCGACGGCATAGAAAGTGTGATCCTTTGCCCCGAAATAAACCAGGCCATTGCGCCCCACGGAAGGGGAAGCCACAACCTCTCCCTTGCTCCAGACCGTGCGTGAAACGGTGGTGAACGTCCACTCGAGGGGGGCGCTGCAGTAAACCGGCAACTGGAGCAGCAGCCAGAAAGTCAGCAGGTGCGTCAAATACGCCTTTGTCCGATGTTTCGTCATGCTTTCGTCATGCCTCAAGATAAACCGCCACAGCAATTGCAAATCGTCGCAGTTGCCATATCGACAGAATGAACGGATTCTTTAACATATAACGAGTTCTTTGAGCATATTTCGCGCCACAATACCGCTTGTAAGGCCAGATAGTGGATTGATTTCGTGCATTGATTTCGAATAATTGTTAAAGTTTATTGAGTTTCTGACGAAATTCAGGACGTTGGAGTCTATATTCGCACAAAAGCTGCTTAGACGCTGAAAACGGGCAATAGTGTTCGCGAAACGTATAAAAATGAAATAAGGATGAAGGATTCAGCCAAAATAATTGGCCTTTTGTTGTTATTGCCCTGCGCACTCTCATCCACCGGCAACGCTCAAGCACCCGCCGACATTGACCTGAACCAGGGACTGATCGGGTACTACCCATTGAACGGAACCACTCTCGACAAAAGTGGAAATGGGAATCATCTGACGTCCACAAGGACAGAAGACGTCTTTGGCTTCGACCGCAATGTTCACCCGAACAAGTCCGCCCTGCTCGAGGACGACAATTTGTCGTTGAATAACACCGACAATTTCCTGACGGGCAATTCAGACTTCACCATCTCGATCTGGGCCAGGTTGAGTGACTCAAACAGAAATGACCCACGCAAGATTCTCTTTGCAAGCGGTACAATCAACGGATTCGAGTTGTCCCTGGGCAAGTGGACCAAGGGCAAGCCGGTTCCCGAGTTTTACATCGGGGGAAGGCTCGTTTTTGGGGATGCCCTTGGAAGCGACGAGTTGGCCATGGCCCTGGACTACTGGCATCACTTTGTCCTGACCCGGGAGGATGGAACGTTTTCATTGTTGCTCAATAACAAACCAACTGCTGAAGGGAAAACAAACTTGCCCATCAACGGAAAGGGATTCTTTCTTGGTGGAAGAGAGCGAAAACGGGAGGGTGAAATAAACCCCCACTCATGGACGGGCGGACTGGATGATATACGCATCTACCGCCGCGCTTTAAACAGCGCTGAACTGTCCGCCCTGCACGAACTGGAAAAGCCGCTGGACGCGGATGGCGATGCCCTGACCAACTGGGATGAGATTCACATCCACAAGACCGATCCTGAACGGGTTGACACGGATGAGGACTGGCTCAGTGACGGCATGGAGTTGAATGTCCTGAACACTGATCCGCTGAAAATTGACACCGACGGCGATAAGGTCGATGACGGCGACGAGGACGCAGACTCCGATGGGTTGTCGAATGCGATTGAACTGAATCGTTTCGGCACCAGCCCAATAAACGATGACACGGATGGGGACGGCTTGAGTGACGGCGAGGAAATCAACACTCATAAAACCGATCCTCTCCTATCGGATACGGATGGGGATGGACTAACTGACACCGATGAACTCAATCTCCATAAAACTGATCCAAATTTGGCCGATACAGATGAAGACAACCTTAATGACGGCGAGGAAACAAACATTCACCACACCGATCCCATGGTGGCAGATACGGATCAAGACGGATTGAATGACAATGATGAGGTGGATCTCAAAACCAACCCCACCGAACCCGACACCGATAATGACGGTTTGAAGGATGGCGATGAGGTGTTCATCCTTAATATAAACCCCTTGACGGATGATTCGAACCTGGACGGTACACTTGACGGGAACGAAGACCCCGACGGGGATGGCTTGAGTAACGCGGACGAACTCAACACTCACAAGACCGATCCCAAGGTGCCGGACACCGACCTGGATGAATTGAGCGATGGGGCGGAGGTTAACGTGGTGGGAACCGACCCACTGGATGAAGATACCGACGGTGACGGAACCCTTGACGGCGATGAGGACTCCGATGGCGACAACCTGGCCAATGGTGAGGAATTGAATGTTCGGAACACCAATCCAATGAACTCTGACTCCGACGAGGACGGATTATCCGATGGGGAGGAAGTTAACATACATGGCACCAATCCCCTCGCAGCCGATACTGACAAGGACGGACTCAATGACTCCGACGAGTTGACGATTACAGACACCAACCCGGTCGTGCAGGATTCGGATGGAAATGGAACGATTGATGGTGACGAGGATTCTGACTCCGATGGGTTGCCTGACGCGAGTGAGATCAACATCCACCTCACCCATCCCCGGATGGCGGATACTGACGAAGACGGTTTTAACGATGGCGAGGAGGTCAACATCCACCACACCAATCCATCCGAGACCGACACCGACAAGGACGGACTCAGCGACCCCGATGAAGTGCTAGCTATCGGCACGAACCCGTCCGCCCAGGACTCGGATGGGGATGGAACCAATGACGGGGACGAGGATTCTGACTCCGACGGCCTGTCGAATGCGGATGAATTGAATGTGCATAACACCAATCCCAAGGTGGCGGATATCGATCAGGACGGCCTGGGTGACGGGGATGAAATCAATCTCCACAAAACGGATCCCGCAAAAAGTGACACCGATCAGGATGGGCTGCTCGACGGGGATGAGGTGACCCTGCTGGATACGAATCCGGTTGTTATGGACTCGGATGGGGATGGAACCATAGACGGGGACGAAGACACCGACTCCGACGGCTTGAGCGATGCAGATGAACTTTACGTCCATCATACCAATGCCATTTTGGCCGACAGTGATTTGGACAACCTGAACGACGGTGAAGAACTAAACATCCACGGTACTGATCCTAATAGATCCGACTCTGACGGGGATCGTTTGCGTGATGGGTTTGAAGTGAATATCCTCGGCACCAACCCACTAAGTGATGATACCGATGGAGATGGCATAAGTGACTATGACGAGGTATGGGTTCATAACACCAACCCAACTGCAGTGGACACGGATCAGGACGGCCTAGGCGACAGTGAGGAAATAGCTCTCAATACAAATCCCTCCCAGAAAGACACCGACAAGGACGGATTAAGTGATCCTGATGAAATAAATATTTTCAACACTGATCCATTGGCTAGTGACTCAGATGGAGATGGAGTCGATGACGGGGATGAAGACTCCGACTCCGACGGCTTGAGTGACGTTGAGGAAATCAACATCTTTAACACGAATCCGAATGCGGCCGACACCGACGGGGATGGATTGAGTGATTCGGATGAGTTGAATGTGATTGGCACACGGGCGCTGTTTCAAGACTCCGACGGGAATGGAATTATAGACGGCGACGAAGATACAGACTCCGACGGTCTTACCGATGCTGATGAACTCTATATCCATCTCACCAAATTTAATGTAGCAGATACCGATCAGGACGGCCTGAGCGATGGCGAGGAAACCAACATCCATAACACCAACCCACTGGTAGCGGATGTTGATGAGGATGGTCTAAATGACGGGGATGAAGTAGCGCTCAAAACCAATCCCCTGGTGGCTGACACCGATGGGGATGGCCTGGATGACCGGATCGAACTGACTGTTTTAAACACTGATCCCCTTAAAACCGACTCGGATGGAGATAACATCAACGATAATAAGGAAGATTTCGACTTTGACGGCCTATCCAACGCAGATGAAATCCTCATCCATAAGACCGACCCCAACCTGGCGGACACAGATCAGGACTGGCTCAGTGATGGGACGGAGGTGAATATCCTGAACACCAATCCGCTGAAAGAAGACTCCGATGGAGATGGCATTATTGACGGAGATGAAGACACCGACATAGACGGGCTAACTGACGCAGACGAACTCAATCGTTACGGAACCAGTGCGATTAGCGATGACACGGATGGGGACGAATTAAGTGACGGGGAAGAAATAAATACTTACAAAACCAACCCTCTGCTATCAGATACCGATGGCGACGGACTATCAGACAGAGATGAACTAAACACCCACAAGACTGATCCAATTTTGGCCGATGAAGATGAAGACGACCTTAATGACGGCGAGGAGATAAACATTTACGATACTGATCCCAAGATGGCCGATAGCGATCAGGACGACCTAAATGACGGCGACGAGGTGAAGAAACTAGGAACTAACCCCTTGTCCCAAGATACTGATAACGATGGAATAAATGATGGCAACGAAGATCCCGACGGGGATGGATTGAGTAACGCGGACGAACTCAACACTCACAAGACCGATCCCAAGAAAGCGGATTCCGATCAGGATGGCCTGAAGGACAATGATGAGGTGGAATATGGAACTGATCCTTTGAAAGGTGATTCTGATGAAAATGGCATCTCTGATGGCGAAGAGGACTCCGACTCAGACGGTCTTACTGATGCCAATGAAGTCAACAACCACGGCACTAATCCTCGATTGGAAGACTCTGATGGGGATGGATTGAGTGATGGGTTTGAGGTGAATAATAGCAATACCAACCCGCTAAGTGATGATTCTGATGGCGATGGATTAAATGATGGGTTTGAGGTGAATGACCTGGGAACAGATCCCTTAAAAGCCGATCCCAAGGAAACGGATTCCGACTCCGACGGCCTTACCGATGCGGATGAAATCAACAAACACAAAACCAATCCTATTGATTCTGATAGCGATAAGGATCGACTTCTTGACGGCGACGAGGTGAAGCATGGAACTGACCCCTTGTCCCCAGATACTGATAACGATGGGATAAATGATGGCGACGAAGACCCAGACGGGGATGGCTTGAGTAACGCGGACGAACTCAACACTCACAAGACCGATCCCAAGGAGGCAGATACGGATAAGGATGGGCTAAATGATGATATTGAGATAGCGCTCGGAACCTCTCCAAAAAAGACCGACTCAGATGAGGACGGGCTAAATGACTGGATTGAACTGACTGTATTAAACACTAATCCGCTTAATATAGACTCCGACTCGGATGGACTAAGCGATGCGGATGAAGACTCCGATTCCGACAGCCTGAACAACCTAGATGAAATCAACATCCATGAAACCGATCCAAATTTGCCTGATACGGACGGCGATGGGCTTCGTGACGCAATTGAGCTAAATCTCCTAAACACCGATCCTCTTATCCTGGATTCAAACAACAACGGCATCAAAGACGGGGATGAAGACTCTGACTCCGACGGGCTCACCGATGCCGACGAACTGAACCTATATGGCACAAGTCCGGTAATGAAAGACACGGACAATGACGGTTCCAGCGACGGCGATGAGCTAAACAAGTATAAAACCGACCCTTCAAAGAGTGACAGTGACCTTGACGGACTAAGCGATGGCGATGAGATAAACATCCACAAGACCGACCCTTTGGTGATAGATAGCGACAAGGACGGGTTAAGTGATGAAATGGAAATTCGCATACTGGGAACTAATGCTTTGAAAGATGATACGGATGAAGATGGCATTATTGATGGTGAGGAGGACTTCGACTCAGATGGGTTAAGCGATGCCGATGAGTTAAACATCCACAAAACAAGACCCAAGGTGGCTGACACCGACAACGATGGGTTGCTTGACGGCGATGAGATTCATGTCTTGAAGACAAATCCGCTGCAAGAAGACTCGGATGG
>CAJWEP010000049.1 GCA_913030945.1 uncultured Verrucomicrobiota bacterium | reverse complement strand
AGCCATTGCTTGAGGGGGTCTCCGCGGAAGAGCCACTAGCCGTCCGGGAGGTGGTGCTGCCTGTTCATGTGGCGGACGAAGACGATCTGCTCGGCGTGGCGCAGTTTCTTTTTGATGGTGCAGACGCGATTGCAGACATCGCGGAACTGGACGGCGATCTCTTTCGTCAGAGTCTCTTTATTTTTACCGTGGGAGGCGGTGTGATCGCGCTACTCCTGTCAATCTCGTTTATGCGGATCAACCGGATTCATCGTTCGCTGGCCAGGCGCACATTCGCGCTCAAGCGGGTCAACCAGGAGTTGGCGCTCTCCGATCGGACCAGCGCAGTGGGCGGGGTGGCGTCGCACCTGATTCACGGGCTGCGAAACCCGCTCGCCGGATTGCGTGCATACCTCGACGGCGACCAGGCTGGAAGCGGTGATTTATCTACCGCCAAAACGGCGGCCAAGCGGATGGAGGGGATGATCGACAACATCGTCCGGACCTTGGGTGAGAATGCAAGCGGTGTCGTTTACGAGTTGAGTGTCGAGGAACTGCTCGAGGTTTTCAGGTTGCGGCTCGAGCCAATTGCCGTCGGCCAAGGGGTGCGGCTCGAAGTCAGCGGGGCAGGGGGCAGGGAACTGGACAACCGGGAGGGAAACCTGGTTTTGTTGGTCCTCGAAAATCTCACGCAGAACGCAATCGAGGCCTGCGAGCAGCCCGGGCGGGTCATGGTTCGCGCCGGCGAAAGCGGTGGGGTGACTGTGTTCGACGTAAGCGACACTGGGAAAGGACTCCCCGAGAGGGTGAAGGGGTCGCTCTTCCAGCCTGGCCATACGTCGAAGGAGCAGGGGAGCGGGCTTGGCCTGGCGATCAGCGGGCAGTTGGCCGCGTCGATGGGCGCCGAGTTGGTCCTGGCCAAGTCGGACGAAAATGGGACGACGTTCCGGCTGACCTTGACCAAGCGCAATAGTTAGCGAACAGCGTCGAAGACCTTGGCCAAACGCTTGAGCAGGCGGTCCATTTGGCCAAGTGGAACCATGTTTGGCCCGTCGCTGGGTGACTTGGCCGGCTCAGGGTGGGTTTCAATGAACAGCCCGTTGGCCCCTGCTGCAAGGGCCGCCCTGGCCAGTACCGAGGCAAACTCGCCCTGGCCCGATGAGCGGTCGCCGCCGCCACCCGGCAGTTGCACCGAGTGAGTGGCATCGAAAACGACTGGATACCCGAAGGACCGCATGATCGGTATGGAGCGCATGTCGGCCACGAGGTTGTTGTAGCCGAAGCTGGAGCCCCGCTCGGTGAGGATAATTTTTCGGTTGCCGCAGTTGGCCGCCTTGGCGGCGACCTGCTCCATCTCGTTTGGGGAAAGGAACTGGCCCTTTTTGAGGTTCACTATTTTGCCGGTGCTTGCGGCCGCGGTGATGAGGTCGGTCTGGCGACAGAGGAAAGCGGGGATCTGCAAAACATCGACAACCGCCGCGGCCTGCCCGGCCTGTTGCCCCGTGTGGATATCGGTGAGGACAGGAACGTCGGCCTTGTCACGGACGGAAGCCAGAATGCGAAGGCCGGCATCGATACCTGGGCCACGCCGGGCCTTGGCGGAGGTGCGGTTGGCTTTGTCGAAGCTCGCCTTGAACACGTAGGTGATGCCAAGGGCGTCGCAACTGCGCCTGAGCGACTTGGCGATCCTGAGGCAATGCGCCTCTGACTCGATCACACAAGGCCCGGAGAACAGGAATAGCCGACCTGGCTTGTTGAGTAACTTCCAGAGGGCGGCTGATGTCATGCGGTTTGGGGCTGATTGCGGGTATACAAATGGAGTGCCGCTTGCCAAGTGGCCCGGTGCGGCGAGCCTAGCGGCCGGCCGTTCGGTGTCGAGTGAATTGTCAAGGCAGCACCAGCGAAATGCGCCCGGTTCGACGGCGCAGGAAAAGGCCGCTGCGCCGAACCTGAAGAATGTCCAGCATCAGCCTGCCGCCACTTTCCTTGCGGTGGAGAAGTCTCGCCGCACTGACGATGTCGCTCACCCCATGTCCTTCAATGGCGACCACGACCTCGCCGGTGGAAAGCCCCGCCTTGTCGGCAGGAGACCGGTCATCCACCCGGGAAACGACCAACCCGTCAGTCGAATTATAACCGAGCGCCCTGGCCACTTCCGGTGTCATTTCCTCCAGGGTGACGCCGATTTTTTCCCGGATCAGCTCGGCGTTGAAATAGGCGCTTTCCGGAATCAGCTTTACACTGCAATCGATGAGTTCCTTCTCGCGCCTAATCTGTAATGAGACTGTCCGAGCGCGCCCGAGATTGAGCAGTCGGTTGGCAAACTCGATGAAGTTGCGTGGGGCGTGATCGCTGATTTTCATGATCCGGTCTCCCACAGCTAGCCCAGCCCTTTCAGCCGGGCTGTCTGGTTCGACGGACTCCACCGTCAACGGGCGGCTCCCAGGCCGGATGGATGCGCCAAACCAGTTCCCTTCCAGGAACTCCGGCGTAAAGATGCGAGAGAGTGACTCGTTGACCCGCTTGATGGGAATGGCAAACCCGATGCCCTGTCCCTCCTTGAGTACCGCAACGTTGATGCCGATGATCTCCCCGTCAAGGTTGATCAGTGGGCCGCCGCTGTTGCCCGGGTTGATGGAGGCATCGGTCTGGAGCCAGTCCGGGATGTCCAGCTTGCTGCCACCCGTTTCGGCGCGACGGCTTTTCGAGCTCAGAATCCCACGGCTGACCGAGCCGCCAAGGCCGAATGGATTGCCCAGCGCCAGTACTGTTTCGCCCAGCAGCAGGTCGTCATCGCTGGCAAAGGCGGCTGCGGTGAAGGTTTCATCCGGCTCTTTCGGGGTGATTTTCAGCAGGGCGATGTCGGTGGTCAGGCTCCCCGCGATGGCCTCCGCCTGGTAAACCTTGGTTTCACCGTTCTGGTCGTTGATCTTGACCCAGATTTCAACTGCATCCTTGACGACGTGGACATTGGTCAGCACGTAGCCTGAAGTATCCACCACAACACCGGATCCGGCACTCTCCTGCAGGGGCAGTTCCTGCGCGTACGGTGCCCAGTTGTCGCGCCACCAGTCGTAGTAGTAACGCACACGCTGCACTCGCGTCTTGGTGGCTATATTGACCACGCCTGGCATGACCCGGCTGACGGCCTCGACCACCGCATTGTGGCGGGGTGATTCCTCCGCTTGGCCAAGCGCGGTGATGCACAGGGCCAAGGCGATGGCTCCCCCGAGTTTGCTGCTCCTTCCCTGTATCGACATGAAAAACAATTTTGACAAAATCTCCCGTAAAGATGTTCATCCTACCCTGATGTCATTTCCGGGACAACTTATCCACAATTTGAGCAATTGGCTTGACGGTAGGGCCGGTTTTGCTTGGAATGCCGCCCATGACTTTTCGTCTGATTTTGCTGTGTGTTGCCTCTTCAATGGCTGCCGCTTCCGTGGGCTGCATCAGCACGCCCCAGGGGAAACAATTCGGAATGCCCGGCATCCGGGACACCGTGACCAGCCGTTATGAGCGCCCGATGGATCAGGTGCTCAATTCCGCCCGGGAAGTCCTGTCCAGAACCGGGACACTAACCGGCGACGATGTGGTGAACAACGCTGTTTCCGCCAAGATCGACAATCGCAGCGTCTGGGTGACCGTTGCCGAGGTGGAGCCGTTGGTGACCGAGGTCAAGGTTCGCGTGCGTTCCTCGCGAGGAACCGGCGACCAAGCCATGGCTGCGGAGATTGACAAGCAGATTGCCCTTGGCTTGGTCGTAACCCCCTGATCAGCTCTTCAGGCCAAGATCTTCATCATAACTGCCCAGCTGCAGCTTTGTGGTTTTCCTGTTCACGCCGCGCAACTCGATGTTGAGGTATGAAATTCGCTGTTGCGCACGCGCCGCCGGAGCCGCCTTGGGATCCAACGCAATAACCCGTTCCAGCGTGGCACGAACGGCTTCGTACGAGTCACTGCTCTTGATCTGTATATCAGCGAGTTTGTTCAGCCAGGCTGTTTTTTGGTGGATCGTCGTCCCTGGCAGGGCCAGTAGACGCTCGTACTGCTCAAGCGCCAATGCGGGCTGCTTCGCGTGACCGAGATACAACGCCGCCAATTCCTCGCGATTGCTGACCGAGTCGGGATGCATCTCGACCCGGCGCAGGCAAGTTTGAAGCGCTTTCTCATCGGCTTGTTGCCGGTTCAACTCGATGGCCTTGGGCAACTCAAGCGGGCTGGTGAAGTCATCCTTCGCCGCCGACTCTTCAACCAACTTCTGGTACGATTCGTTAAAATCCACGATGTCCGATTCGCTCTCCTCCGACGAGTCGAGACTTGCGAGTCGCTGGGCGGCCAACTGGGCCGCCTGCGAGTTTGGCATTGCTGTTCGAATTTGCCGTAATGTCCGCCGGGCTGCGTCGGGGTCAACGGCAACCGTCAACTGCCAGTCCGCCATTTTGTTCAGTGCCACAGGGAGCCTGTAATTCAACTGCTCTGGATCACTGACTGCTTCTTGAATGGTTGCTGCAGCGGCCGCCAAATCTCCAAGATTTTCCGCCTGGATGGCCGACTTGAGCATTAATCCGTCAAAATTTCCCGGATGTTTTACCAGTTGCTCGTCGACAGCCTCTATCGCCTCGACATATTGCCCCCGCTTGCGCCGCGCGTTGGCAATTCCATATTCCGGTTTATTGTAAAATTCTCGGGAGTCTCCTGTCAGTGCATTCGTGATCGGAGACGCGATCCATTCGGAAATAGCGGGAGTCCACCATAGCCCAAGGAGAATCGAACCGGGAAGTAACAGTAAAATGAAAACGACGAGCAAAGAGCCGCGATCATTCGCCCTGACCGTGGCATGAATCATGAAGGCTACAACCGCCAAGGTGACAACCCATTTTACGATCACCTTTACCGGATCGTTGTCCGGATTTTTTATTTGCCTCCGGATAATGTAAACAATCACAGCGACTAAAACACCATACACAAGGAACGCCCCATAAAGGCGTTCCAAGGTGGCTTGCATCATCAATATCATTTGAGATGAAAATGCAGGCGGCTGCGGAACCGGGTTTTGGTGTCGCGCATTTCCATCTCGTCCACCTGCCATCGGCCATCCTTTTTGGTGAGGCCTTTCACGGAGAATTGCTTCACAGGCTTGGTCTCAGCGGTGTAAATGTCAGCGAGCAGGATGCCTCCCGTCTTTTTGTCCACCCACGAGACGACACGGTGATACTCTCCCTTGGCCGGTTTTGGGTTCCGGCTCTCGAGCACGTGGCACAACCGGCTCTTGCGCCGCTGGATTTTCAGGACGGTCTGGCTTGGCCAATGGAGAAACTCCATCCCGAGGTCGGCTATGGCAAACGAGGAACCGGCCAGGCCGGAGTGTATTTCAGGCCGCTTGGCTGGGTGGCCGTTGTGTTCATACTGGTTCACTTGGCCAAGCTCGTGGTGCACGCGCCACTGTTCAGCGGTTGTGCCGACGCGCTTGGCCTCGCAGGTAGTGCTCCACTGCGTCCGGCCTGTCTTCTCAACCCGGATGACGATTTCGGTCTTGAGGCGCTTTCGTTCGCGCTCGATCACCTCCATGGTGGCGAGAATCTCAACGTTCTTCTCCGGAATCAACTCCCGGATGGTCCTAGCCAGTTGAGGGCCGTCCGGGAGCGGCTCCGCAGCCGCCGGCATCCTGCCGGGGGCGAGCAGGGCAGCCGTTAAAACCGCCGGAACAATCAGGCGAACTGGAATAACCTGTTTCAATGACCCTCTTTCCCGTGACGAATTCTTCATCGTGATTATTCACGGAATGAAATATATTCACTTGGCATATTCCACGAAGCGGTTTTCCCGAACCATTGTCACGCGGATGTGGCCCGGGTACTGGAGCTCGTCCTCAATCTTTCGCGCCACCTGACGGGCAAGGTCGTAGCTTTCCTCGTCGTTTACTTTCTTGGGATTCACGATGATCCGAATTTCGCGGCCGGCCTGCACCGCGTAGCACTTGTCGACCGCATCAAACGAGGCGCCGATCCTCTCCAGGTTTTTGAACCGCTGGAGATACGACGTCATCGTCTCGGATCGGGCACCCGGGCGGGAGGCGCTGATGGCATCGGCAGCGCTGACGAGGATGCCCCAGATGAAGTCGTAAGGCACCTCACCATGATGCGAGGCTACCCCGTTGACAACGTCCTGCGGCTCCTTGTTTCGCTTCAGGAAATCCGCCCCGACAATAGCGTGCGGCCCCTCGACCTCCTCCGACATCGCCTTGCCAATGTCGTGCAGCAATCCGATGCGCTTGGCCTTGCTGATGTCCAACCCCATTTCACCCGCCAGCAAACCCATCAGGTGCGCGACCTCGACGGCGTGCGCCAGGACATTCTGCGAATAGCTGCTTCGGTAGCGAAGCTTGCCGAGCACAGATAGCACCTCCTGGCTGAGGGTGCTGACGCCGGCTTTTTGCGCCGCCTCTTCGCCAACATTGGCGAGGTTGTAATCATTTTCCTCTGTGACCTTGGACACGACCTCATCAATGCGAGTGGGGTGAATCCTGCCGTCCTTGACCAGGCGCGCCATGGATTCGCGGGCAATCTCGCGCTTGATGGGGTCGAATCCGGAAAGCACAACAGTGTTGGGCGTGTCGTCGATCAGCACCGTGACTCCGGTGGCTTTCTCGAAGGCGCGGACATTGCGTCCCTCTCGACCGATGATGCGCCCCTTGATTTCCTCGTCGCCGTTCAATGAAATCGTGGCCGTTGTGGCCTCGTAAGTGTGTTCGCCCGAGTAGCGCTGTATCGCCAACCCGATGATCCGACGCGCCTTCTCCTCCGCATGGTCTTTTGCGCCATCGACAATGGCCCTGGAAATTTGACTAGCCTCCATCTTGGTTTCGTCGCCGATAATTTCAAAAAGATGATCCCGCGCATCATCCAGGCTCAGGCTGGCGACTTCGACCAGCGCCTTCTTGTGCTTTTCGATTAACTGCTCTGCCGTTCCTTGTTTCTCACCGAGATCGGATTCAAGCTGATTGAGGGCAGCCTGTTTTTGGTTCAGCTGCTTTTCATTCTCGAGCAGCGACTGGAGTTGCCTGTCAAGCAGCGACTCCCGCTCCTCCAGCCGTTTTTCCCGCTGGCGAATTTCCTCGCTCTCCGCACCGATCGCGTTCTCGATCTCGCCGCGCAGTCGATTCGTTTCCTCACGGGTCAACATCCGCGCGCTACGGGTCAGCACCTCAGCTTCGCGGCGTGAGTGCTCCTTGAGCGAGGACTCGGTGCTTCGCAGGGCGCGACGGATCTGCCTCTTCTGGTCCTTGCGGATCCAGATCAGGGCAACGATCACGACCATGGCCATGATGCCCAACAACCAAGGCTCTGCTGCTGCCAGAAGTTGCATTGATTTTTTATGCAGGCTGGGGGATCAACCAGCCGCTCGGTGTGGCGATCATGTCCATTTTGACATCGTGCCTCTCCACCGGCACGTGAGGTCGCACTTGCTCATCAAAGCAGACGCCGCATTTCTTGGCGGGGATATCGGCCAGCAAGCGATCGAAAAATCCTCCACCTCGGCCCAGTCTGCCGCCAAAGCCGTCGAATGCTATCCCGCCAACGATGGCCAAGTCGAGTTGCATCGTGTCCATTTTCTGACTGCCTTCCGGAGGCTCGTGGATGCCGAATTTGCCCGGCACAAGATCGCCCAAGTTGGCAATCACGCAAGCTTGATACACATTTTCTTTGGCTAAAAAACAGGGTAGGGCGACTGCTTTGCCTGTCTCTAATCCTTTTCTTATCAATGGTTTAATGTCAATTTCACCTGACATCGGCATGTACAGCATCGCTTGGCCTGCCTCTCGCCAAACGACCGACTCGAGTATCAGGCGGCACACGGCCTGCGAGTTCTCCGCCTCTTGGCTAGGGCTCAGTCGCCCCATGGCCAAGCGCGCCTCCTGGCGGGCCAAGCGCTTGGCCTTAATGGGGTCAGTCATTCGCTCGGTTTCCCTCATTGCGTAATTTCGCGAAATGCTTACGCCAGTAATCGACTCGCGCCTTGATCTTCTTCTCCACACCTTGCTCGGTCGGTTCGTAAAACCGCCGCTTGGCCCCGAGATAATCCTGCGCAACAAAGTGCCCCGGGAAGTCGTGCGAGTATTGGTACCCTTCGCCGCGGCCCAGTGTCGTGGCTCCGCCATAGTGGGAGTCCTTGAGGTGGGGGGGGACGGGAATCGTTTTGCCGGACCGGACATCTGCCAGAGCGGCATCAATCGCCTTGATGACGCTGTTGCTCTTGTGGGCGCCGGCGATGTAGATCGCCGCCTCAGCGATCGGGATTCGCGCCTCGGGCCACCCGATGAACTCGGCGGCCTGAAACGCCGCGTTGGCTAGCACAAGCGCCATCGGGTCAGCCAGGCCAACGTCCTCGGCCGCGTGAATCACAATGCGACGCGCAATGAATCGAGGATCCTCTCCGGCGTGAATCATCTTCGCCAGCCAGTAAAGCGTCGCGTCGACGTCACAACCTCGTAGCGACTTGATGAACGCGGAGATGGTGTCGTAGTGCGCGTCCTCGTCTCCGTCGTACACCACGGCTTTTTTTTGGATGCAATCCTCCGCCACGGTGAGGGTGATTCGGATGATCCCCCTGGAATCGGGCGGAGTGGTCATTGCGGCGATCTCGAGCGAATTTAACCCCTTGCGGGCATCCCCGTCGGAAACATTGGCCAAGTGCTGGATGGCTTCATGATCAGCCTCGCACTTCAAGTGGCCGAGGCCCCGCTCCTCGTCGTCGAGCGCGCGCTGCAGCAACTGTGATGTTTCTTCCACGGTGAGGGGCTGCAATTCAAATATTTGCGAGCGTGAAACCAGCGGAGAGTTGACGAAGAAAAACGGGTTGTGGGTGGTGGCCCCGATCAGGCGCACCGTACCATTCTCCACGTCCGGCAAAAGCGTATCCTGCTGCGACTTGTTGAACCGGTGAATCTCGTCGATAAACAGCAGCGTTGTCGCGCCGGAATTGGCCAGGCGGTTCGCGGCAGAGGCCAACACCCGGCGCATGTCCGCAACATTGGACTCCACGCCGCTCAAGCGCTCAAACCGGCTCTTGGTCTGGTTAGCGATGATCTGCGCAAGGCTGGTCTTGCCGGTGCCGGGGGGGCCGTAGAAGATCAGAGACTGGATGCGATCCGCCTCGATGGCACGGCGCAGCAGTTTGCCCGGCGAGAGAATATGCCCTTGCCCAACGTATTCGGTCAGCGTGCGCGGACGCAACCGGGCAGCCAAGGGTTGATACTGCCAACTTGGTGACGGTTCGTCACCCGAGTCCTTTTCTGCACCCGAATTGGCCTGGTGTTGTGAAAAAAGGTCGCCGCTCACGGCGGGGCAGACTAGCAACCCGGCGAAGGCTCTCCCAACGAAAAAACCCGCGACTCGAGAGCCGCGGGTTTAACGAAACCCCGCCGTTGCCGTGTTGAACGAATCCGATGAACGGAAGGTACAAGTGGATCCGGCTCGTCGTAGATCGCGACTTCCAGCAAAGGCCTGTCGGTCACAACCCGAGTGCTGGTTCCTTAACCATTAGAACTAAGGTCCAGGGACAGTTGCAAAATCACGGGCAACAGCAGGGAGATCCAATTGCCTGCAACGAGCAGGAAAATAGCCCGCAACACGGGCTTGGCCAAGCCAAAAACAGCCGGCCTGCCACTTGACCCTCTCCCAAGGGAGAGGGCAGGGTGAGGAAGAATACAATCGCCTCTGGGATTTGGCCCGTGGTTGACAGCGAGGACCTCGGGGGTGAAGAATCCGCTCCAGCGATGGAATCCTTAAGCATCGATTCCGCTGGTGCCATGATGTGGGACATGGCAAGCACGCGCCTCGCGTATGCCGCCCACCAGTTGGCCAAGGCCGAGATGAGCATCGACCCCCCGACCGACATCATCACCGCCACCAATGAATCGGAAATAGCCGCCGTCCTCACACAGGCGGCAGCTAACATCCAGCAACACTCCCTGAACATCCTGGCCTGACGCCCGGCTTTGTCTAAAGAGGGTGCCTGCATTTGGCTGTTCTCTTACCCCTAAAAGTTCGCAATTTGTAGTTTATTCCGTCATTATCCCGCGCGCGCGGAGGGGGCAGCCCGCGGCCGGGCGAGCGTCGAGTTGTAAATGGACATCGAGCAAATTCGAAATTTCAGCATTATTGCGCATATCGACCACGGGAAGACGACTCTTTCTGACCGGTTGCTGCACCGCACTGGCACCATTTCGGACCGGGACATGGAGAACCAGTTGCTTGACTCGATGGACCTCGAGAAGGAACGGGGCATCACGATCAAGGCACACCCGGTCACAATGTATTACACGGCAGCCGACGGGGTGGAGTATGAACTGAACCTGATCGACACGCCGGGGCACGTGGATTTTTCCTACGAGGTGTCGCGGAGCCTGAGCGCCTGCGAGGGGGCATTGTTGATCGTGGACGCTGCACAGGGCGTTGAGGCGCAGACGGTGGCCAACGTCAACCTGGCGCACAACCAGAACCTGGCCATCATCCCGGTGATCAACAAGATCGACCTGCCGCACGCCGATGTCGATGGAGTGAAGCGGCAACTCGAGGAGATTCTCGCCATCCCGGCGGATGACGCCGTGCTGGCCAGCGCCAAGGAGGGCATCGGAACGGAGGCGGTGCTCGAGGCGGTCGTGAAGCACGTTCCTCCGCCCAAAAAGACCGACGCGCCCTCACTGCAGGCGCTCGTGTTTGATTCCTATTTCGACTCGTACCGTGGCGTGGTGGCCATGGTCCGGGTGTTCAACGGGCATGTCCGGGCCGGGATGAACATCAAGATGCTGCACTCCGACAAGACGGTGGAGGTGAAGGAGGTTGGCAGCTTCAACCCCAAGCCGTACAAACGGGATGCACTGGTAACAGGCGAGACCGGTTACCTTAGCTCCAACATCAAATCACCCTCCGACGTGAAAATAGGGGACACGCTGACTGAGCCCCGGAACCCCTCGGGACCGCTGCCCGGCTTCAAGGAATTGAAGCCAATGGTGTTCAGCGGCATCTACCCGATCAACCCGGCGGATTACGAACACCTCAAGACCAACCTGGCCAAGCTGCAACTCAACGACTCGGCTTTTTTTTACCAGGCGGAGAGTTCCGTCGCGCTTGGCTTCGGTTTCCGTTGCGGGTTCCTCGGCTTGCTGCACCTTGAGATCATACAGGAGCGGTTGCGGCGCGAGTTCAACATGGACATCATCGCCACCTATCCCAGCGTGGTTTACAGGGTGGTCACAACCAGTGGGGAGGAGATGGACATCGACAACCCGGTTTATCTCCCGGAGCAGAATTTTATCGCCACCATTTCCGAGCCGATGGTACGGGCGTACCTCATGTGCCCCAATGAATACATTGGAGACCTGATGAATCTGACAGGGGAAAAACGCGGAGTCATCCAGGAGACAGAGACGCTGGACTCCGGGCGGGTCATCCTTATCGGGCGCATTCCACTCAATGAAATCCTGATCGATTTCCACGACCGAATCAAGAGCATTACAAGGGGCTACGGCTCGCTGGATTATGAGCATGACGGCTACGAGCCGGCCAAAATGATCAAACTGGACATGTTGGTAAACGGCGACCCGGTGGATGCCTTCTCCCTGATTACTCACAGGGAAAAGGCGGAGCAGCGGGGCAGGGCGCTTGCCGCCAAACTCAAGGAGGTCATCCCCTCCCAGCAATACAAGGTGGCCATTCAAGCGGCGATCGGCGGCAAGGTAATCGCGCGCGAAACCGTGAATGCGCTTCGCAAAGACGTCACCGCGAAGTGTTACGGCGGGGACGTCACCCGAAAACGGAAACTCCTCGAGAAACAGAAGGAGGGGAAGAAGCGAATGAAATCAATCGGCTCAGTGAATATCCCGCAGCAGGCGTTCATCGAGGTTTTAAAGGCTTAATATGTATTATATCAGGTGGTTGATCTCCAAGCGCTTCAGGATGGCGGCGGAGTTTTGTCACCAGGCCGACAAACTGTTGAACCACCAGAGGGATCAGTTGTCCCCGGCCGCCGGCAGTGAACTACGGGAAAGCATTGAGAATCTTCGTGCCATGATGCGCGCGGGCTCAGGCCGCAAAAAGTTGGAGGAGGGGGTAGCCAAGCTGGAACAAACCGCCAGTCGCAAACTGATTCCTTACAGAAATCCCGGCATACGTGAAAACGTGGAAGTTATGCTCTTCGCCGTGGCCATCGCAATGAGCATCCGCACCTTCTTTTTTCAGCCGATGGGCATTCCGACCGGGTCCATGCAGCCCACGCTATACGGCATCACCGAAGGCAACCTTGGCCAGGCGGAATCGGTACCTACCGGCGTTAGAGGATGGGTGCAGCACTACCTGGCCGGCGTATCCCACTACCATCTGGTATCGGGAGGAAACTGGCAGTTGATGAGCATCGATCCCCCGAGGAAAAAATTTCTGTTCTTCTACAAGCAACGACTGACCTTTCGGGATCTCGACACAAAAAATAAAATTGTGCGTGACATCAGCCCTCCCATGAACACCGGAAAATCCATGCTAGGGTACGGCAGGGCATTGACAGGCTCACTAAGTGAATTCGTTCTGAATTCGCACAATAACTATATTTATAAGCAGGGTGAAGACATCATCAAGATGCGCCGCGAATCAGGGGATCATCTTTTGGTGGACAGGTTTACCTACAACTTCCGCAAGCCGAATCGTGGTGAAATCATCGTTTTTGAAACCAAGACCATCGACGGCATTAATCAGGATTTGTTTTACATCAAGCGCCTGACCGGTTTGCCCGGTGATACGATGAGGATTGGTGACGACCGCCATCTGGTCATCAAAAACAATTCGTGGCCGAACGGCAAGCGATTGGACGCATCGGATCATCCCTTTGAGCTGGTCTACTCCTTCGACGCCGGTAAGAACCCTGAACCGGCGAAAGACAGTCATTTCTCCGGCCACGTAAACCAGGTAGCATACGAAAAGGTCCTGCAGCAACGGCGAAACACCCTTGCCATGGAAAGCGGCGTTGATCCAAGCCGGATCTTCTTCAGCAATGGCAACAATATTTCACCGCATTTCACCGACGGCACCCAGGAATTTGTGGTGCCGCCCAATCGTTACATTGCCATGGGTGACAATACTGTCAGCAGCAAAGACTCGAGAGACTGGGGGTCGCTGCCCGGAAAAAACGTTTTCGGCAAGGCAATCTTTATTTATTGGCCATTTTTTGAGCAAAGCGCCAGAACTCGCCCAAATCGGTTTGGTTGGGCGTTTCAATAAGTTGCGCACAATAAATGTTATATTTACTTAATTAGAGTTACTTTTGTTGTGTCCCTTGATTTTGTGCCCTCTTCTTTTTCTCCGTTAACTTTACCCGGTGGGCTGGAGGTGGTCGTTCAGCCCGACGATTCTGCTCCAGTGGTGTCTGTGCAGGCATGGTGTCGGACCGGCAGCATTCATGAGGGGAAATGGCTGGGTGCCGGGATGTCCCATGTGCTTGAGCACATGCTTTTCAAGGGCACAAGCAATCGAACCGGGTTGGAGATTGATCATTCCATCCAGGATGCAGGCGGACATATGAACGCCTACACTTCGTTCGACCGCACGGTGTACCACGTCACCATTCCCGATACCGGTGCAAGACTCGCCATCGAGGTGCTGTGTGATATCATGCAGAACGCCACTCTGCCCGAAGAGGAGTTGACCGGCGAACTTGATGTCATCCGCCGTGAAATGGACATGGGCAACGACGACCCCTCCCGCCGTGCAGGCCGCCGGTTGTTCGAGACGGCCTACACGAAAAGCCCATACCGGCATACCGTCATCGGTTACCGGGATATTTTTGACAAACTGACTCACGACGACCTGCTTGATTACTATCGCGAACGATACGCCCCGAACAATTGCTTTTTCGTTGTCGTCGGCGCCATCAATCCCGACGAGGTCCTGCAGTGGATTAGCGACGGCTATGCGGGTCAACCGGCCCGCCCCCTGCCCTACGTCCCTTTGGCCGACGAACCAAGACAGGTGGCAACTCGCGAGGTTATCGACGAAGGCCCATTCGAGCATGCGCATTTTCATTTTGCGTGGCATATTCCCGATATACGGCACGAGGACATCCCTGCGCTCGAGGTGCTCTCCACCCTGCTCGGCGGCGGCCGCAGTTCGCGGCTCTACCGCGAAGTTCGTGACGCCAGGGCGCTGGTGCATTCTGTTGATGCCTGGACGTACGCGGGCGAGCAAACGGGGCTGTTCGGCATGAGCGCCATTGCCGATGCGGACAAGCTTGACCAAGCGCGGACCGCCATGCTCTATGAATTGCAGCAATTCAAGGACGCCCTCCCCGACGAGTCGGAATTGGCCAAGGCTATCAAGCAGTTCATCGCTGGGAACCTCTGCGCCCTCAAGACCATGCAGGGCCGCGCGGCAGACCTGGGCAGCAATTGGCTCAACGCCGGCGATCTTGACTTTTCCCGAAAACAACTCGAGGCCGCCCGCGCTGTCAATCCAGAGATCCTACAGGCCGTTGCCAAGCGCTATTTGACCCTTGAGAACCAGACGCTTTACGCGCTGACTCCGGCCGGTTCCAACCCGAAGGCGAAACCGCAAGCGACGGCTCGGCTCGGCACTGATATCGAGAAAATTGAACTACCCAACGGACTTCGCCTGTTACTCAAGGAAGACAGCCGGTTGCCGTTTGCCCACTTCCGGATTGGCCTGCTGGGTGGCGTGTTGTTCGAAACGCCCGGCACCAACGGCCTGACCCGGCTCATGAGCCGTTCGATGCTTAAAGGCACCTCCCAGCGCACCGCCCCCGAAATCGCCTCCGAGATCGAGTCCGCCGGCGGCAGTATCGACACATACAGCGGCAACAATAGCTACGGCCTGTGCCTCGACATTCTCAGCGAAGACACCGCGCTTGGCCAGGCGGTGTTTCTCGATGTGCTCCTCTCCCCGTCGTACGAACTGGAAGGGATCGAGCGCGAGCGCACGGCCCAGTTGGCCGCCATCGAACAGCAGCGCGACCACCTGCTCTCCAACACGCTCAAGAAACTTCGTCGCCTGGTTTTTGGCGACACCGGCTACGGACTGGACAACCTTGGTGAAACGGAAACGCTCAAGTCGTTGACCCGCGAACAGATCAGCGCGCATTACAGCACGTTCACCGCCCCGTCCAACGCCGTGCTCGCGGTCTTTGGCGATATCGATGCCAGCCAAGTTCGCGAGCACATCGAGGCTGCCTTGGCCAAGTGGAGCTCCCCCGCCCCACTGCTTGTCCTGCCTGAGCCTGCACCACTTTCTAAAGCCAAGCGCGACAGTGTTTCGACAGAAAAAGAACAGGCCGTCGTCACGCTTGGATTCAGCGGTTGCACACTGGACCAAGCCGACCGATATTCAATGGACCTTATCTCAGAGGCATTGAACGACATGGGCTCGCGGTTGTTCCTCAAAATCCGTGAGGAACTTGGATTGGCCTACTATGTCGGCACACAAAACTTCTCGGGCCGTGTTCCCGGCTGCTTTTCATTCTACGCCGGAACCGCCGCCGCCGCCGCCGGCCAGGTGGAGGCCGAGTTGCTCACCCAGGCCAAGCGTTTGGCCAAGGAGGGCTTGACCGAAGAGGAACTGTGCCGCGCCAAAGCCAAGCTAATTGGGCACAAAAAAATTGCTCAGCAGGATCTGGGCAACGTCGCCTTTGCCACCTGCATGGACGAGCTGCTAGGGCTGGGTTACAACCACCACGCCGAGGAGGACGCCCGCATTGAGGCTGTCACGCTGGAGCAGATTCGTGAAGTTGCCGATTGTTATTTCGGCACTGAACAGTTTGCAACTGCCGTGTCTCTCCCTTCCAAGTAGCCTCCCTGCCCCCTTGCCGAGAGCCCGGTACTGTGCTTTACTTGTTGCGTCATTTGACAACGCTTTGGGGGCGTACTGGATATCGACCAGTTGGATACGTTCTCGATTGCATGCCGAGGATGGCTCGTTTCCTCGTAAAACCATCGAACCAAAAACATAACTGCCAACCAAGAATTGGCCCTCGCGGCATAAACCCGCGACGTCTGTCCTCGGACACCTGCTAAGGGGAACAGGCGCCGACAGCAGGTTAGGTGGAAAGCCGGAGACGGCGCGTCTTTCAACCGAAACTTTTTCTGCCGACTAGGTGAGCGGATTCGCGTCAGGCCGTTATCCGTGAACCGAAAATCCAGCCCTGACTAAGCATGTAGACGTCTTGGATAGGTTCGGCCGGGACGGGGGTTCGACTCCCCCCGCCTCCACCATCTTTTAAAGGAATTATTGAAATCCTTGTTGATAAATGACGGCACTGAGAGACAACCCAGAAGTACACCGCAACGTCATCGCCTTGGTCGTTGGGGCGGCGGTCACTTGCGCGTGTACCTCCATTGGCCGTTGTGCCGATGGCGGCATGAG
>CAJWEP010000048.1 GCA_913030945.1 uncultured Verrucomicrobiota bacterium | reverse complement strand
ATTGCGGGAATGTTAATATGGTTTCCAGACTGTGGAGTTGGGTAAGTTTTACGCCGTTTGAGGATGTACTGGCTTCCCTGTAGATCATCCAGTTGCTGCTAATCTTGTTGTCGTCTGGATCGCTGCTTCCGACTGCAGTAAGTTTAATGTTCTCACTGGACTTCGTGGTGATTTTGACAATTTGCTTTGAGCGATCGCCATTCAGTATAGCAACCGGATTGTGGTTCACTTGGTTGAATTTATCAGCCACACACCAGTCCATGCGAGCTGCGAAGTCGTGTTGATAATGTTTACGCCATCGCCATATGGTGGCTTGATTAGAGGTGTATGGTTTACCATCCACTACAACAGTATCCCGGTTGTTGAGGTTGTCGGTCCAGATCGCATGAGTCTCGGCGTAGGCTTTGTAGAGGACATAGCGTCCACCCCAGCCGCCATAGGCAGGGTTGGCCGACCACCCAAGGCCGTTCTCAATTAAGCCGAGGAATGATGGGGTGTCACCTTCCATTATGTAGGCAACTTTAGGATAAAGTGCTCCGAGTGGCCCATGGTTTTGTATGATGTTTTCTTCCAACCAAGGATTATCCACGAGATCGAAGTCAGCAAGTGGGCCATTTTTATAATGACGATCGCCTGAGATGCCAGTCCATGTGGCTCGATAATATTCACGCCAGTCTTCGCTGCTAGGAGAGACGATGTAAAACAGATCGGGAAATTCAAGTCGCAACCAACGTCCCGCATCGTCTTGGTCGGAGATTGTATAAACGCGCAGTTTGGAAATGAGTTTGGATAAGTCTTTTGAGGAGCGATCTCGGCGCGCATCTTGTAGTGCCTGCGCTAGAGTGTTGGCTCCACCCCAAACGCTAATCCATAAAGGCCTGCTATCCACTATGTCAGCCGCCTTGAGTAGAAGTTTGGACCCTGCAGTTGATTTATCTTCACCGACGGCATTCATGCCGTAACTTGTTTGACCAGTCGAGGTCACGGCGAGTAGTTCGTTTTTCGAGGGATAGCCTGCAGCATGCTTCATGAGATTACTCCTTACCTTTCCGTAGGCGTCAATTTGCCGGCGGATCAAGTCCTCGCGTGTACGATTACGCAGGTGAGTCGAAGTCGTGGCGACGAGTCCCTCAATATCATACTCGTTAGCATAAACTAGAAATCTCACCAAAGATTCCTCGTCATCAGGTTCGTTAGATATGTCTGTAAGAACAAAGATCCGCTGCTTGGCAGATCGTGCTGAGTTGGGAATTGCAACCAGAAGAGAAAGAAATAACACATGGAATGCCGACAGTCTCAGGATCGCTACGATTAGTAATTTCATGTTAAGCCGACAGTCACCCCGATGAGCGCAGTTTTCAAGGCGTTTTAACTGTTGTCGCTGAACTAGCAGCAAAAGCATAGTCTGATAAAGTGCCTATGAAAATTCAGTTTTTATTTTGTTTTACTTGAATAGCAATCATCACAAGCGGCATTATTTGTGTGTTAAACATGAATCTCTTAAATGTTATTTTGTTTGTTGCGGTTGCTACAGTTCCGTTTGGCCGAGCGGCAAAATCCGTCATCAAACATATTGTCATAGAGCCGGCCACAACTCAGGCGCCTCGCAGCGATACCGCCTCGGTTATCTCGCTAGCGAATGGTCGATTGATGGTGGTATATCATAAATACCATCGTGGAAAAGAGGCCGGCAATGATCATGGTTTGTGCACAATTTGGTCCAAAATCAGCGCGGACAACGGTCTTACTTGGCATTCACCTCGTCGTTTGGTCGATGTGACCAAGGGCGATATGAACGTGCAGGCTCCGGCTCTCTTGCGGACAAAATCCGATGACCTTTTTTTGATCGCACTTCGCGCACACAAAGGCGGAAACAGTAGCACAATGTGTTTGTTCGTTTCACACGATGATGGCATAACCTTCACTGATATGCCGCCGGTGTGGGAACGTTCGAAAGGGCAGTTGCTTCAAGGCGGGGCTAGTTGTCTGATGGAATTGACAGGAGGTCGTTTACTGCTTCCATTTCACGGGGGAATTGGAAACCAGTGGCGACAAAAAAACTCAGCCGGATGTTTTTTTAGCGATGACAAAGGTAAAACGTGGGAACGCTCGTCCATTATCGAGCTACCCAAACGCGGTGCTATGGAGGCCTCTGTTGCCGAACTCACCGATGGATCATTGCTGATGTCCCTTAGGACTCAACTCGGCGGACCGTATATCGCACGATCTAATGATCGTGGCAAAACATGGAGCATGGCGGCCTTCAGTGGACTGGAAGGCGGCGAGTCAGGCACTTGTCTGCGTCGACTTCCCGGGAGCGATCGCGTGGTTTTGTTCTGGAACAACAGTCAGTTTAATCCCAAACATCATCACTTAGGTGAACGCACTCCACTGACCGCTGCCATCTCAGATGACAATGGCAAAACTTGGCGCAAACTAGGTAACATTGGAGAAAATCCAAAAGCCGAATACACCAACCTCGACTGCTATTTCACCAAAGCAGGCGATGCAATTTTGACTTATATGTATGCTGAGCCGGCATGGAACAGGAAAGCTATCCACTTAAAAGCTGCCCTCATCCCAGAAGATTGGTTCAAGTAAACATTGGATTATGGGTCAACTTTCGATTCCTCACCCTTCTTGCGGCCGTGTTTGCGAAGGATGTCGTTCTACCGTAATGGCCTTAAAATCTTTGACCAAACCCGGCTTGTCCGCGGCCAATGCAACCCACGGAAACCACTGAAGAGACAGAAAAGGTGCGACAAAAAAATTTATTGCGTCTACGGCATTAAAAAGAGCAAAAAGTCAATTTTATAACTCTATTTGCGAGGGCCGTATCCTTTGGCCGGATTGCCGCTTTCATCGAGCTTATCGCAGGACCAAAGAAGTCCGCGAGTGAGGTAACTAATATAGGTTTCGCTCTCCATTGTCTGATTGTGGTGACCAATGGTAGTGCCAAACACACGGGCTTTTCCATATTGATTGGTCCAGACGCAGGGATGATCTTTCTTGGTGCGCACACCAAAGGCATGACCAAGCACCTTGGTGTTGGGCCAGACTTTCACGATCTCATAGAGTTCGCCGGCAGGAGTGGTCCAACTCTTCCCAAACCCCTTCATGATGGGGTGCTTTGGCTGAAGATTCTTGATTTCTACAGCCACATGTTGTTGGTGGCGCACTGTCGTCACGCCTAGAAGCTTACGCCATTCATCGGTAATCTTATCTGCCGCACGGTAACTGTGCATTGTGCAATGTAGAACCACCGCCGGCACGCCGGAATCGCGATGGGCAACCGCCAACCCCTCCACAAACTCCTTGTCGCCAATCGCACCAAAGCACTCGTTGTGCACCACCACATCGTATTTCTTGATCCAGTCTTTCTTTAGGTAAACAGAAATCTTATGCGTCCGGCCTGTGCCGCCTTCGTGGACAATATCCCAATCCACATTGGCACGCTTGCTGATACCTTGGCTGATGATCAGCTTTTGATTTGCATAATCATGACAGCAACCGCCAGTGATAAGCAGCGCCTTCAGCGGCTCGGCAGCATGAGTTGTAAGCGCGCTGACGACAGCGCACAGAAGGAAGGTTCGAATGAGTTTCATTTTGAGTATCCTTTCATGGTAAGCCGACAGTCACCCCGATGAGCGCTGTTTTCAAGCCGCTTTAATTGTTTTAGAGAACTGACTGCTCTTCATACGAGCCGCTCAGATGAGGGATCAGTGTGTCCTCGAAGCTTTACTCGGAGGACGATTGCAGTTAGATCGGGTTTGTTCTGATACTACACGATGAAATTTGGCAGCTTCCATTTTCAGAGATCAGCGGCAAACAATCCGTTTGCACCAACATCGAGCATGATGCGTTGGCTGAATACTGCGGTGCCACCGATGGCACCAGAAGTGGCACCAATAATTAGCGTGTTCAAAAACTCCTGCAAACACTGACTGAAATGAATTTTGAATTGAGATATCTGGACTCAAACGTAAAAGTGTTCTTCGTTCGTTCAGTGATGAACTGCGGCTCATGTTAGGGCACATTTGCCAATCAGTGTGTTTGCTTTTGCTGGCAATCTGTCTCACGGGATGCAAACGCAGTCCGTCCGGTTCAACGAGCCGGACTGACGTTTCTCCAAATAATCCTTCTGAGAAATTCCTCAGCCTGATGAATACCGGTAAGAATTATCTGGATCAGGGCGATGCCACGAACGCGTTGGCAATCTACAAGGAGGCTGCGACCCTGGTTCCGAATGATCCCGACGTTCATTTGAACCTGGCCAATGGTTATTTGTTGAGCGACGCCGGGGCGGAGGCAATTCGAGAGACAGATGAAGTATTAAGACTCGAGCCGAATTCAGCGGCGGCGTACTTCATCAAAGGGTCGGCGTACCTTCGACTGTTGAATCCGGAGAAATCTGTCAAAGCCCTGGAAAATTCCAGGAAGATTGATCCGGGAGTAACAGCAACATTCTTTCAACTCGGCATGGCCAGGATGGGGTTGAAACAATGGGATGAAGCCATCGCGGCCTTTCAGGAGGGTATCCGACTGGATTCCAACCGCCTTCATTCGACGGCGCATTATCTTTTAGCCCAGTCACTGCTTCGGGCCGGGAGAAAGGAGGAAGCGCAACGCGAGTTGCAATTGCACCAGCCCCCTCTCGAAGGAGAGGGGCCGGCGATGGGGACCGGCGTATTCGAGCGAAGCAAACATACCCACGCCCGCATTCCGTTCAGGCTGGAACAACCGGAGAGCGAAGGAGTCAGAATCAAGTTCCTGGATGCGACCCAAGAGGTGCTTGGAGATGCCGCTCAAAAGTTCTCCGGTCCGATCGGATTGATCGATGCGAACCGAACGGGTTGGAATAGTCTCTTCCTGGTCGAGGAGGGGATCGGCTTGCGCTTGCTCTGGAATTCCAACGGCGTGTTTCATCCCCATGGCCTGACGTACCCCGCCAGATCGGACGCGGACTATTCCAAAATCCTGGTTGGAGATCTCCGGAATGACCGGTTAGATGATATTGTCGTTCTTGGGAGCAAGGGCAGTCGTCTTTTCAGGATGGGTACGAATGGACTGGCGATGGATGTCTCGTCGTCGAGCGGCTTGAGCACCCTGAGCGCGATTAACGGCATGTTGATCGACCTGGATTTCACTGGGAAACTGGATCTGGTCGCTGTGACAGGGAAGAGCAACGAGGTGCAAGTCTTGCGACAATCTGGACACATGGCTGGCATTGGTCTACAGACGATGTCGTTCACCAATATTACGAGCGCTTCCGGGATGCCCGCAATGCTGCGCAATGTGCAAGCGGTCGTCATGGAGGATTGGAACCGCGACCATGTCATGGATGTGATCGCAAGCCGGACGGACCGACCGCCGTTGCTCCTCGAAAAGCAGCGTGGCGGAAAGCTGGTTCCTCACGAGCAGAGTGGTTGGGTGGGGGGATCGGCTTTTTGCGCAGGCGATTTCGATAACGACTTGCGACCTGACTTGGCGGTCGTGAGTGCCGGGAGTATTAGCATTTGTTTTAATGGAGGAGAGCGAAAGGACATCGCGGTGCCGGGAGGCGAGGCTTTCCGCCAGTTGGTGCCCGTCGATTTCGACAATGATGGCTGGCTTGATCTGTGGGCGGTTGGCAAAAAAATCCGAGTGTGGCGCAATCTTGGTCTGTCCGGATTTCAGGAACAAACCGCCCAGCTCGGCATTGGATCATTCTCTTATGGTGCGGTGTCGGAAATCCACTTTGCTGATTTCGACCGAGACTGCGATTCGGATGTCATCATGGCTTTGGCGAGCGGGGGGCTGCGCTTTCTGCGAAACGACGGTGGCAACGCCAACTTGCAGGTGAAGGTGGAAATGGTTGGGAACCGTTCGAACGCGAGCGGAATTGGTTGCAAAATCGAGATTCAGACGGACGGTTTGCGCCTGATCCGGACCGTGGAGCGCCTGCCAGTGGAGGTGGGGGTGGGAAAGAATCGGAAGCTTGATTCGTTTCTGGTGCATTGGTTCAACTGGCCTCAAGGCTCTGCCGAAGTGCCGGTGAATTGCCAAGAACCGTTGCTCGCCATGGAATTGACGATTCAGGAAGGTTCCTGCCCGTACCTGTATGCGTGGGACGGGAATGGATTTCGTTTTATCACTGATATACTAGGCGCCGCTCCGCTTGGCCTTCCGATTGCCGTAGGGCGCCATATCGAGGCCGATCCAGAGGAATTGGTTTGGATCGGAGACGAGCAAACGTTCCTCGCAAAGGAGGGGGTGTTTCAGCTTAAGATCACAGAAGAGCTTCGTGAAGTGCTCTACCTCGACGAAGCAAAATTAGTCGTTGTGGACCACGAACCCGGCGTCGAAGTTCATCCGACCGATAAACTGCTACCGGGCAAACCATTCCCTCCGGGCACCTTGATGACGCTGCACCAAGAGCATCCCCTGCGCAGAGCTGAGAATGTTGATGGACAGGAGGTCACGTCTGCTTTGAGAACCGTGGATGGCCAGCGTGTGTCGCCTCCGAAGTTGCGTGCATCCCACCTCCGCGGACTCGCTGAGTCTCACGGATGGATACTCGATTTCGGCCCGCTGGACACGAGTAAACCTCTAGTGTTGGTGATGAACGGTTGGCTTCGGTTCGGTGGAGGAATGGCCAATATCGCCGCCTCGCTGGAATCGTCTCTCCCGTTTCCATTTCCCACACTGGAAGCTGAAGTTTCTCCCGGAATCTGGACAGCGGTGGACGTAATTGTTGGCGCACCCGCCGGAAAGACGAAAACCATCGTGGTCGATCTTGACGGAAAGCTGGCGGCGGGTACGAGCCGGTTGCGATTGACTGGGGCCTTCGAGATTCACTGGGACCGTATTTCATTAATGGAAAAGAAACCGGACGCGCAAACAAGGATCACTTTTATTCAACCCAGCGAAGCCAGTCTGTTTTTTCGCGGCTTCAGCGCTGTGCAGCAGCTTCCATCAGACTGCCCACTCACTCCGGACTACAACAGGGTCACCGCGAACTCCTATTGGACGATTACCCCGGGTGGTTGGTGTACGCGCTATGGCGACGTGTCCGAGTTGATTACCTCACGAGATGAGGGGTTGGTGTTGATGAATAGCGGCGATGAATTGACCCTGAATTTCGCGGCAAGTTCCCTGCCGTCCAAGCCGCCGGGGAGCATCCGCGAATTTTTCCTTTATGCGGACGGCTGGGACAAGGATTCCGATTTTCATGTGGCGGCGGGTGCTCAAGTTGAGCCACTGCCCTTTCACGGGATGGATGATCAGCTTTATACCCTTGTGAAACGGCCACCATTCCCGAGTGATGTGTTGCACCGGAAATACAACACCCGCTGGGTCGAAGGGAAGGGACTCAGACAAACTGCAACGAACCGGCCCGTGCCTGTGCCCGACGGTTTCATCAATTAGGAATCCCTTGTTTATGCTCAATTTCTACCGTTGGTGGAGTCTGCTCATTTGTTTGGTGTTGTCTTCCATGACAGGAACCTTCGCCGCGCCATGCATCAGTGAATTCATGGCTGCGAATGTTTCCCGATTGGCCGACGAGGGCGGTGACTTCCCTGATTGGATCGAGATTCACAACCCGGACAATGTCGCAGTCCCGCTTGCGGGTTATCACCTTACGGATGATGCAGCGAATCTTGACAAGTGGACATTCCCCGCTGTCAACCTGGACCCTGGCGCAACCCTCGTCGTCTTCGCCTCGGGGAAGAATCGTACTGATCCAGCGGCCCGTCTGCACACAAATTTCCGGCTCTCGGCGGATGGCGAGTACCTCGCGCTCGTGGCCCCGGATGGAGTGACGGTGGTGAGCGCCTTTGCTCCGTCCTATCCAGCACAATTCGAGAATGAATCGTTTGGTCTCGACCCATTGGCAGATGATCTTGTGTGGAGTTTCTTCTCGATTCCCACTCCAGGTATGCTGAATCGCGGCGGTACTCATGCAGGGCCGATTATTTCCGTGGTGGAAAAGAACCCAACCCAGCCGGAGGTTGGTCCGTTGACCGTAGCGGTAGTTGTTCGTCCGACCAACGATTCGGTGGCGACGGTGACGCTGTACTACCGGAAGATGTTCGGGAGAGACACCATGCTGCCGATGAATGACAACGGCATAGAAGGCGATGCCGCTGGGAGTGACGGAGTATGGACGGCGGTCATCCCCGGCGCGGCGCTCGCTCCCGGAGAAATGACACGCTGGCGGTTTGTCGCGACCGACCGCGATGGAACTAAAACGAAAGAGCCGGCGTATCGCGCCCGACTCGATTCTCATCAGTACTTTGGCACAGTGGCGCGGGATTCCGGCATCAGATCCTCCCTATCGGTGCTGCATTGGTTCACGAGGAATGTCTCCGCGGCGGGATCTTCCGGTGGTTCGCGCGGGGCGGTGTATTATAATGGCGAGTTTTACGACAACGTATTGTTTAGGCGGCATGGACAATCCTCGGCCGGTTTTCCGAAGAAGAGTTACAACATCGATTTCAATCGCACGCAGCGATTTCGTTGGAACGCAAATGCCCCGAGAGTGGCCGACATTGATCTGATTACCAATTGGGCGGACAAATCCAAGGTGCGTCATGTTCTTGCCTACGAAGTGATGCGTGAAGCGGGGGTGGCCGCCCATTTTGCCTATACGGTGCGAGTCCAACATAACGGGGATTTCTTCAGCACGGCGGATCTGGTCGAGGACGCGGATGAAACGTACTTAAAACGGGCCGGCTTGAACACGGACGGTGCACTGTACAAGGTTTATTCGAATGCTTTAAACAAAGATTCCGGCGACAATTCGACTACCGGAGTGGAAAAGAAGACCCGGCGGTTTGAGAACAATGCCGATCTTCGGGCGCTCATTAACGGTCTCGATCTTAGGGGGCAGTCTTTGACCCGTTATCTCTACGACAACATCGATATTCCGCGGTGTGTCAATTTGCTCGCAGCCAACTCGGTGATCAGGAACATCGATATGCACAAGAAAAACTGGTATATCTACCGCGACACCGGCCGAAGCGGCGAATGGGCCATCCTGCCGTGGGATCTTGATCTCTCCCATGGGCGTGTATGGAACCAGCAAAACACGTATTTTGATAATCGACTTTACACGAATGGATTTGTGGTCAGCGGCACCCGCATTCGTCTGGTCTCCCACATGTTCGAAAACCCGTCCATTCGTGCCATGATTATGCGGCGCATTCGCACCCTCACCGATCGTTTTCTTCAACCCCTTCCCACGCCTGGCACACCCGAAAGCGAATTGTACTATGAGCGGCGCCTCAATGAACAGTCACAGCTGATTGATCCTTCGGCGATCGTACCGTCGGATGCCCGGCTTGATTTTGAGAAATGGGGTTCCTGGCTGCAACGCGGCGCCACTGTACGGTACACAAACACCAATCCGGATGTTGAAACCATGGCTGAAGCGATTGAACGATGGAAAACTGAATATCTGCCCGCCCGCCGAAGGTACATCTATAACACACAGATTGTCGGACGCGGCGGGGAAATTCCGCTGCCACAGACCGGCGGAGAGCCAAGCACCAACTATTTTCCTCTGGTGGCGAATAGAGCCAACGCAAAGGTGCTCGTGCCCGCCAACGGCAATCTGGGCGCCACCTGGACCGGGAGTCCCACATTTGAGCCCTTCGACACGACCGGTTGGCTGAGCGGTCCCACTGGCGTTGGCTACGACCGGGCGACCGCGTACGACTCGCTCATCGGAGTGGACGTCGGCGGCCCAATGCGGAGCAATACCAGTGTTTACATCCGAATCGATTTTGATGTGAATGATTCCGCCTCGGTGGATCAGCTTGAATTACGAATAAAATACGACGACGGCTTCGTGGCTTTTCTGAACGGGGAGCAGCTCGCTTCGGCAAACTCACCCGCTTCACTCAGGTGGAATTCATCCGCGAGGGTGGCGCACGGGGCCAATCCACGGGCCTATATCAAATTCGACGTCTCAGATAAGAAGGGCAATCTAAGGACCGGACGGAACGTGCTCGCGATCCAGGGGCTCAACGACACCGTGAACAGCAGCGATATGCTCATTGTTCCGGAGCTTTACGCAGGCAGGGTCAGCGCGCCAACCACTCTTGAACCGAGAATCAATTTCGGTGCGATCGAAGCGAATCCTGTCTCGGGAAACCAGGACGAAGAGTTCATTCAACTGCTCAACCCGAATTCGATTGCGGTGGACATTTCCAACTGGCGTTTGACCGGAGGCATCGAGCATGTCTTTGCAGCCGGGACGGTTCTTGCGCCGAACGCTGCGCTTTATGTGAGCCCGAACGTAGCGGCTTTCCGAGCGCGAACGTTGACGCCGAAAGGTGGCGAAGGGCTTTTTGTGCAGGGTGGATACCAGGGGCACCTTTCCAATCTCGGGGAAATGCTTGCGATACTTGACGCTACCGGAGTGAGAAATAACATGACCACCACCTCGGGGCAGGCATCGGACGCGCAACGTTTTCTCGTGATGAGCGAGTTGATGTATCATCCTTCCGGTGACAACCTGGCTGAATATGTTGAACTGTTAAATATCAGCAGTTCGGACACGCTGAATCTGGAGGGGGTCCGCTTCACACAAGGAGTTGAATTTAATTTCACGGGCAGTACCATCGCCTCGCTGGCCCCGGGTGCGCAAGTTTTGATCGCGCGCGATCTTGCCGCCTTTGAGACCGCTTATGGAGCCAATCATCCGGTGGCGGGCGTTTTTGCCAATGGCACCGCCCTCAGCAACGGCGGGGAACGCCTCAAACTGGAGGACGCGAATAACGGAACGATCTTGGAGTTTGCCTACGATGATCAGCCGCCCTGGCCGGACGCGGCTGATCAGTCCGGTCACAGTCTCGTTTTGATCGCGCCTAACACCCATCCTGATCCTGCTCTTTCCGAGAACTGGCGTGCCAGCCTACAGCCGGGCGGCAGTCTCGGGGGGGCGGATGGGGCGCCGTTCCCCGCTGATCCCCTGGGGGACGCGAATGGAAACGGCGAACCCGACCTAATTGATTACGCGCTCGGTAATGACCTTGGCCTGTCTCCCCTCTTTCCGGGGTTCAGATGGGATAGGAACGTTCCCGCAGGAGAGGATGCTCTTCTTTTGACGGTTCCGATCAGTCTTGCCGCGGAAGGGGTCGAGATCGAATTCCACTTTTCAACGAATCTCGTTAAGTGGCAGGATGGAACCTCGCACCTCGAATTGGTTTCGACTGAATCGCTCGGTGATGGCAGGGCCGTGCGCGCATGGCGTGTCAAACCGCCCCTCCGGGATCAACCTCACCTTTATATGCGACTGCGCGTAATTGCGCGTTGAGCCATCCCATCAAGGATCGCGTCGCAGCATTTTTCTCAACACGGAAACACCAGGAACACCGGGCTGGCTCGAGAGGATGTGGCCCGAGCCATCCGTGATGACAGAGGAAGGCACCGGCGGTTCAGCACCAAAAACCTTGGTGAAGGCGGCAGCGGCACCGGCCCGCTGGCTCGTGGCAATCCCGATGAGGCGTGTTGAGGGACGATATTCTCTGTTATAAACAGTAAGCTTCTGGATGTCGTCTGCATCATCGATGGGCACCGCGATGATATCGACTTCTTCGGGGCCAAGTTCTGTCCGAATGTGCCGCAGGCGCGGCAGGTTCTCTTTGTACGGCTGGTTGGACGTCGAAAATGTCGTGTAAACACGAAGGCGTGCGCCAGGTTTGGCGGAACTGTCCGCTGTGGCGATCGGGAACACCTCGCGCTTGATGGGCGCCATTCTCCGCTCGCTTGCCTTTATTCTATAAGTGTTGCGCTCGACCGGATCATTTGTCGGACTGTCCTCTGGATTCTCGTAGACGGTGAGCAAGGTTCCCTCCGGAATGCCTCGCGTGGTGGTCGTCCTACCACTGGGCCATTTCACGGAGAGTGAGACGACATTTGTATGAGTGCCGATGCCCACCATCATCGTTGGCGAATTCTGGGTGGACCAACCATCGCCACAGCGATGCTCTCGAGTAATTTTTTCATTACCCAGATCCACCACAACCCGGGCGCCGTAACCATCGCGACATCCAAATCCTTTGGAGGGAGACGCTGCGCGATTTCCGCCAACGAAGCGAATGGCGATCACGCCGCCGCTTAATCCGGCTGTTCCCATTTCATTGCGGTATAGATTGAACAGGGGTTGGTTGGCGTTGACCAACGCTATGTCCTGCCAACCGTCGCGATCGTAGTCCAGAATTGCAAAACCTCGGCTGTCTGCGGGGTTGTCCAATCCGGACAGCGCCGAAATATCCGTAAAGGAGCGCCCGGCGCGATTGGCGAAGTAACGATTGCGTTCGTTCCCGTTAAGGGAATGCACAAGGACTCTGTCTCCGTGTCGTTCGACACCGGCCAGGCGCGCGTCAATCATCGGGCCAGCGCTGTCAGGCGCGGAGGTTCGTTTCCACTCAGGAGAAAACCGGAAGCTGGGGCGGGAGAGGTTTTCGTCGGTGCGCACCATAGTACGCCATAGATTGCTTTCAAGATCTAGACCCGAGGAATGTTCCTTCGGTGCGGTAAAGTAGCCGTTCAGCACATAGAGATCGAGGAAGCTGTCGTTGTCGAAGTCGGCGAAACATCCGCCCCACGACCAACCGGCCTTCATCACGGTCATTGAGGGCGGCTCAAGACCGGCAACCTGCTCGAATTTTCCGTTGTCAACCCGGCGGTAAAGCCAGTTGCCCGCGGCGGATTCAATGAACATTTTTTCCAGTCCCGGGATTTGCTTGGTGATGCGGCGGCCTGGATCGCTATACATGTTCGAGACGTAAAGATCGTCCTGGCCATCATTGTCGTAATCTCCCCAGGAAGCGCCCATGGCATAGCCGTATGCGGTGACACCCGCCTGGGTGGTGACATCCGTGAAACCGCCCGATCCATCGTTGCGAAACAGCACATCGAGACCCCAGTCGTTGGCGATATACAGATCTGGACGGCCATCCCGGTTGTAATCGCCCCAGGTGGCTTGCATCGAGTTGCGCCAGATTCCAACCGTGCCGTTTTCTGGCGCAGGCTCGAAACGTCCACCGCCGCGATTGACCAGCAAAACGTTGGGGGGGCCAAGTTGATCGAGAACTGTTCCGCCCTTGCGCTTTCGGTGTTCTGACACCCGCCGTCGATATTCCCTGGCCAGATTGATATCGAAGAACTCATCCGGCCAGTCAAAGTCTCCATCCTTGCTCTGCGCAACGCCCCCCGCCGGACTTGCTCCGGCCGGAGCGGCTGGCCGATAGGTGCAGACGTAAACATCCAAAAGGCCGTCCATGTTGTAATCCGCCGCAGACATTGAAAGGACGGCCATCGGCATGAATTTGGGAATTGGGTGTTGGTAGAATACGCCCTGCCGATTCTCGAGATAGCTCGTTTTTAACAAGCTGCGTCCCAATATCACATCCTGGTCGCCGTCATTGTCGAAGTCTGCAAAGAGCGCGCAAGGGGTGTGGCCTGGGAGATCCAGTTTGAACGATGCTGCCTGTTCGAGGAATGTTCCATCCCCCTGATTGACAAGAAGCATGTTTTTACCGAGTCGCATGGTGATATAAATATCATCGAACCCATCGCCATTAACATCAGCCACGGCCGTGCCTTCCTTTTGATTCGCGGAGATGGGCGCAAAGTACGGATGCGGCAACTGTTTCGTGCCATCGCGGTAATGCTTAACAGTCGCTTCGTAATGGAGCGATCGGCGCAGCATGGATGCTTCCTGTGATTCATGCATGGCCGTATCCAATGCTTCGACGAAAAGCCGCTTGGGGCTGGCGCGCCAGTGCATCTCAGTGGTTTTCCAGCCGGTGATCTGCCAGCCCCCGGCCGCGCCGTCGTCGGTTCTTGGATACTCCCAGGTCAGCTCCATCCTTCCTTCGAATGAAAGCCACTGGTCTGACTTCATGCGCGCGAGTGCTTCGAAACCACCCTTCGCTTCATACCGCAACATATTGCCGTCTGGATGATCGCCACTGATGATTTCAACTTTTGCGTGTTCGAAAAATGAGATTTTGTCGAGCATCGGACGCCATAGATCCACTCTGTCGGTTTGTTTGGAGAGTCCAGCCACCGGCCAGGGGTGAGACTCGAACGTGGAAGTACCGGTTGGGGTCGTCGCGGGTGTAAGAACGAGATCGACGGTGGTTACGGTGGTCGAGAACAAACTTTCAGCGTCTTCCGTCGGGCCGGGCAGGCGCAGATCAAGAAGGCCCTTGGAAAGGATGTTCATTTTTGGGCTTAGGTTCAAATAGGTTTCCTCGGCGGCCACGAGGGCACGGATTACAGCGCCATCACGCTTTTCAGAGTTGGCGGTGTGTGTCGTTGGCGTGTTCTCATGGATGTCCCCTTTTGGAGGCCATTTCTTCACTATTTTCGAAAAAGGAATGACCAAGACAATTAAGACCACGGCTCGCAGCAGCCACCCTTGCCGCCGGCCCACCCAGAGAGCCGCTATCACTGAAATAGTGACCAGGAGATACAACCAAGGCGCATCGAGTTTTAGCAATGCACCGCCACAAATCCACGATACAGCGATCAAGGCCATGATCAGCTTATTTTTTGTACCGGGGCGGTGTGGAACTTTTGATCGAGGTTTCACTCGGCCTCTGTCTACATTTCTAATTAAGGGCTGTCGAGCCGAATTGCTGTCCCGGTCCACAGTCTACTCTGGAGGTCGCTGAATTCCTTGCTTTTTTGATAGCCCGCCGCCAATCGGAATTGTTTTTGGGGATTGACGCGATTTCGGGAATTATCAACAATTCCGTGCATATGGATAATATGCTCAGCCGAACTCTGATTTGCTGCTTGATACTCCTCGGAAGCTCAACCTTCTCGAATGCGCAGGAACTGTTATGGACCGTCGGACTGGACGATAACGGTGCACCCGCCGGTGTTGACGGGGGAGCCGATGCCAGTTTTGTGCAGGAGAACGGAAAAATCAACCCTTTGCCAGGAGATCCTTTCAGTTCCTCTCAACCACGGGAAGCGGATGATGACTACTACTTTGCTGGAGAATACACGACCGTCATTACCGGCAACGGCGAATATGAACCAATTGGCCTGGTGGACTTTAATGAAGAGGCTGCCGAACGGGCTTTTACAGGTGCGGATCCTGATCTCAGGTATCATTTTAATCTTCCCGACACGCTCGAACCGACCAGCCTTCTCTCAGTCACTTTCGATGCCTATAGTTTGGACTCGCGGCCAGCAGACCCTCGTTATGGCGTTGAGGTCTACTTCAACGGAGTGCTGGTGCAGCCCGAAATTATTATTCGCCCTCCGCAATTGGATGTCGATTTCAAGACGCCCCAATTCACGCTGGAAAGTGTGAATGCGGAGGTCGGTCCTGGAGCCGATAACATCGTCAGTCTCCGAGGCACCAGTTATAATTCAGATGCAGGCGGGAACTGGATGGGCATCGACTACGTTCAGCTTGATCTCGAAACTGAGGTGATTCCACCTCCCGTTTATCCTTGGGCGGTTGGGCTGGACGATGATGGCTGGCCCATGGGAGATGGTGGCGGCGCCAATGCGTCTTTCGTCCAGGAAAATGGGACGATCAACGATCTGCCGGGCGTTCCAGACAGTCCGGAAGTTAACAGGCAGGCCGACATCGATTACTACTTTGCAGGTGTTTATTCGGAAGTAATCCCAGCCAACGGTGACTACGAACCGGTGGGCTTGGTGCCGGTCAACGAGGAGGCTGCTGGACGCGCCTTTTCCGGTGTAAACAATGAACGCCGCTACCATTTCAACCTTCCCAACACACTCCAAGCAGATGATCTGCTTGCGGTCACGTTCGACGCCTTAAATTTGCACACGGATGGAGCTGACCCGCGTTACGGTATAGAAGTGTACATGAATAGTGTGCTGGTCCAGCCTGAGATAGTTATTCGCGGTGGCCAGCTAGGCACAGCCATCACCACGCCAGAGTTCACCTTGGAAAGTGTCGGCGCAATGATGGGATCAGGATTCGATAACATTGTGACCCTCAAGGGCATCAACTACAATGCTGAGGGCGGTGGAAACTGGATGGGGATTGATTATATTCAGCTCAACCCAGTCGCCAAACCGATTCCAGCACCCGAGTTACCTTGGGCGGTTGGTAAGAACGATGACGGGTGGCCCACGGGAAACGGCGGTGGTGCCAATGCATCTTTCGTCCAGGAAAATGGGACGGTTAACCCGCTGCCGGGCGTCCCCGACAGCCCGGAAGTTGATAAGGAGGCAGACAACGACTACTATTTCGCGGGCGTTTTTTCGACTGTGATTGCTGGCAATGGTGACTACGAGCCGGTCGGTGAGGTTCGAGTCAATGAAGAGGCGGCCGAGCGCGCGTTCGCGGGCGAAGACAATGATCTTCGATATCATTTTAATCTCCCCTCATCGCTTAAGCCAACGGATCAGCTTACTGTCAGCTTTGAAGCTCTGAATCTTCAGGATGACGAATGGGATCCACGCTACGGTGTTGAAGTGTATTTCAATAACGTTCAGGTGCAGTCCGAGGTCGTCATCTGGTTCGATGAACTCAACCAGACGATTCATACCCCGCCTTTTACTGTTGCACAGGTGAACGCGCAGGTAGGGCCCGGTTTTGACAACATCGTCAGCCTTCGAGGAATCAGTTATAGTGAGGATGATGGTGGTAATTGGATGGGCATCGACTATGTGCAGCTCAGCCAGGTCCTGCTCGCTCCGTTCCCCTGGTCAGTCGGGAAGGATGATAACGGTTGGCCCGTCGGCG
>CAJWEP010000047.1 GCA_913030945.1 uncultured Verrucomicrobiota bacterium | reverse complement strand
GCGTCGGTGTGATGAAACCAAAAATACTTTTCGCGATCCACCTCAAGATGCATCACCGGCACGCCACCCCGCACCAGCTTGAGCACGTCCGCGCCTCGGCAGCCCTTGGCGATGTCGGCGGCGCCGATCGGGTCGAGCAGTTTGCCGACACCACGGATGATCTCCATCCCCCGACCGCTGCCGAGGAAACCGAAGCCAGTCGGCTGGAACACCCCGGCATCCGACTCGATTGCAAGCGTGTGCCTGGCCAAGTCCGCCTCGTGCCGCTTGGCATATTGCCTCGCGCCGCGCATGCCGTTCTCCTCATTCGTCCACAACACCACGCGCACGGTGCGCCTCGGCCGCAGTCCAAGCTGGAGTATCAACCGCGCCGCCTCCCACGCAGCAAGACAGCCGCCGCCATCGTCCATTGCCCCTTGGCCAACGTCCCACGAGTCGATGTGGCCGCTGACAATGACGATCTCCTCTGGCTTCTCTGTGCCGGGAATCTCCGCGACGACGTTCCGCGAAACGCCGTCGGCCAGCATACGCGCCTCCATCTTGAGTCGCACTCGGACCGGCTCACCGCGGGCCGCCATGCGCGAAAGCATGTTGGCGTCCTCAAGCGAGATTGCGGCATGCGGGATTTTTTTCACGCCATCGGCGTACGACATGCCGCCGGTGTGCGGCGTCTGCATCGAGAACGGCCCAACCGACCGAATCAGGCTCGCCACCGCCCCGGCCCGAGCCGCGTGGATCGCGCCCTGCGTGCGGACAGTCACCGTCTCGTGATACTCGGTGAACGGCACGTTGAAGAGCACGATTTTGCCCCTGGCCTCGGCGGCACGCTGCTTGAGATCGTCAAACCCGCTGACCACCAACACGTCAGCCGTAAGGCCTTCGGGCGACGTGCCGACGCTGCCACCCAAACCGAGCATCGGCAGCTCGCGGTGGCGCGGCGCGATCAACTCAATCGACTCGTTGCCGCGAACCCAGCGCGGCACCGTGACCTCCTCTCCACGAACGTTTTGGAAGCCGTCCATTTTCATCTCAGCGAGACACCAATCGATGGCCGACTCAAGATTGGTAGAGCCAGTGAAGCGGGGCCCAAACGTGTCGCACATCGTGGCCAAGCGCGAAAACCCGAATACACTGTTCGTCGCCGCCTGGATCAGCCGCCGCGCTTCCGGCTGATAATCCGCCGGCGAACTGCCAGCAGCAAACCCACTCGCCGCCCCCAAGCAAAGCGGCAGACAAAGGAGGAGTCGTTTCAAATTCATCGATAGAAATTATTTTCCCAGGCGCACCGGCTGGAGCCATGCGCGTTCTTGTTCGCCGGCGACGTACGGGTTTGTCATCTTTTTTGAGGACATGATCTCGGCACGGACGTACAGCTCGTCGCCGTCGAAGGTGTAGCTTGGCTCAAGCAACTGCGATTGGCCAAGGATCTCGCCAATGCCGGCTTGGGCTGTCTTGAGCGAGTTGCGCTTGGCCAAGTCGTTGTTGCTCTTAAAATTCTTTCGCGTGCCGATGAACCACGTGGTGTATGTCACGCCTTTTTCCGGCTGGATGCGAAAGCTGTATTTGCCCTTGGCCAAGCGGATGTCGTCCACGGCCACACCACTCGAAGCGTAGAAGTCGCCTCGCTCCATCGCCACGATGATCGACTCAGGCGTGAGCGACTCGGCGCGAACCATCACCCAGCCACGGCCGGTGTTGCTCTGGCCGACGGCGAGATCGTGGTAGTTGTGAGCGTCGTCGGTGCCCAGGCCTAACAGCAACGGCAGCTTGTGGACGCCGAGCCGGTAGGCGTTGATCACGTCCCAAATCTGTCCGGTGCTTAAGTGCTCCTTGTCGCCGTAGTTGTTGACGGCCGGGTGGCCATTATACACCTCGAAAAACTGTTCGCCGCGCAACTGGATCATGTCGGCCGGCTGGATCGCCCAGCCGAAGTTTGGGTGGTTGATGTGCGGGAACATCGGCTGGCCTGTGGCCTTGCGCTGCGCCAGCACGGCGTCGATGTTTTTCTGCATTGTCGCCGCCACACCTGCTCCGCCCTGGGGCGGGATCTGTTTCTTGATGTTGGTGACGTTGATGTGAATCGGTTTTCCCTGGAACTGGTCGGATAATTCCTCGCTTTGCATCAGCAGGAAGCTCCCCGGCACAGCTATCTTTGCCTTGTACTCGGCAAACGTCTTGAGCCGGACTTGCGGGACACCCTTGACGACCTTGTGCTCGACCCACCCATCGCCAAAGTGTTTAAGATATTTATCGAATGCCCGCTGGCCGCCGGCGTTTTTCTCCCGGTGAATCCAGCGTTCGCCCTCAGCCAGCACGTTGTGGTCGGAGATGGCGAGGAAGTGGTAGCCGTTGCTGCGATACCAGTTGGCGATCATCTCGGGGTAGTCGTCGCCGTCGCTCCAGAGTGAGTGAGTGTGGAGGTTGCCCTTCCACCAGCGGGCGTCCTCGGCGGAAAGGGTCGATGCTGCCAGCACGAAGGCGATCGTGAGAAAGAACTTGGTTTTCATGCGTTGAAGTGGGCGAGCGTAGAGTTTCAAGTTTCCAGATTCAAGTTTTCAGTCGGCACTTGGGCAAGCGCCTGGCCAAGGTCACTGTTTCGGAGTGAAGACACTGGCGAGGATGGACTCCTTGGTTTTCCAGAGGAGAGACATGGTCATCGACACCGGGATGAGCACGAAGGCCATGAAGAACCACGGCCGGAAGTTGGCCGCCATGGCCACGAACCGAAAGAGCAGCTCGGGCGGCTCGTTGATGAGCGATATCAGGTACATGGCGCCAAAGCCGATCGGCGTCATCGCCAGCAGCACTCGATTCATGCGGGAAAACAGCTTCGCCTCAACTCGAAGCGTCTCGTCCGGCAGCATGGCGGCGAGACGCGACAACATCTTGTTGAGCGCCATCAAGTAGGCTACGAATGCCAACGCCAGCAGCCAGACGGCGTTGGCGAAGTAAAACTCGTCCGGGACGCGGTGGTGCCAGTGAAGGAATGGCGACAGCCCAAGGTTGAACAGACCCATGAGTTTCGCCTGGCCAAGCGCTCCCTGCCAAACACGTTCCTGTGGCTGGAAAGCGCCCAGCAGCCACAGTCCGCACCACAGCATCCCGAAAGTCACGGGCGGGAGCAGCATACCCATCGGCCAAGCGGCGTCGGTCCAGTTCGAGAGGGTGGACATGATGCTGACCACCATTGCGACCGGCAGCCCCCAGAACAGCATCGACGTGCCGCGGACCACCCGGGCCAGCGCCGGGAGCAAATCGGGTTGTGCGTCGGTTTCGTCCATCATCACTGGTTCAGGCAGGTCTGGTCACGAAGGTCGCCGGTGTAGCCGGCAAGCAGCCGCATGCCCTCAGACGACTTGAGCTGGTCTTCGGTTGGGATTGGGAGGAATCGCTCATGCCATCCCGCGAGGGACGCGCACTATACGAGGGCGCGAAGCGATTTCAACCGCGAAGAAAAGCGGCTAACCTATTTGTCCCCGGCCACGAAGGTGGCCACCACGGGACGGTGATCCGAGCCGTGGCCCCAGTCGGCCACGACCGGGATCCACGAGTTGGCTCGATCCAATTCCTTGGCCATGCCGGGGCTGAGCAGGATGAAATCAATCCGACTGTACACGTCCTCGACGCCGTAAAAATGGGTCCACGACACATTGCGTGGGAACCATTTCGCGTTGATGAGGTTCGGGCCGGTGTCGCCGTTGCGCTCGCCAGGGCGCGCGTCGATGAGCTGCGACTTGCCCCGGCCAACGAGCGCCTTCACCGGCTTGGAATTGTAATAGTCGTTGAAGTCGCCGAGTACGGCGAAGTTCATTTCCGGGTCAGTCTTGAGCCTCGCGTCGATGATTCGCCGCAGCCGGTACGCCTCCTGCAGGCGCATCTCCGCCTCGTCCGCCACGGCCACCTTGCGTTTCGATTTCAGGTGCGCCGTGATCAGCGAGAACGAGTAGCCGCCCAACGCGAGCTCCACCTCGGCAAATCCGCGGCTCACGTGCAGCCGTCGGCCGTTGAGCAGGTAGCTCTCGTTATCGTGACGCCTGATTTTCCTGAACGGAAACCGGCTCAGATACGCGACATGAATCGCCGGATCGAACGCCGACAAATACTCCGCATGCGGCAGATCGAGCTCCTTGGCCTTGAGCGCTGCCTGCAACTCGGCCAACGCTGTTTTTTTGCCCATCTCCTGCAGCGCGATCACGTCCGGCCTGGCCGCAAGGATACTCTCGACAATCTTTGCCTGGGCAAACGGTTTCTTCATCGGCCGGTTTTGGATCGGCTCGAGAATATAATTCTCCACGTTGTACGTCGCCACGCGAAACGTCTGCTGCGCTTGGCCAAGCGGCCCCGTCAACGCGGCAGCAATAAAAAAAGTGCTTAACCTCATTTGTCGTTACTTCGCTTCGATGATGAAGAATCGCGCCGCTTGATCGGCTTGGACGCTGTAGGCGCCTGCGCCGCCGTCGAATTTCAGCGCCTCAGCCACTGGCTCGTACGGCCCGGCCACCACGCCGCTTGCCTTCACGGAGTAGCTCGCCGCAGGGCTCGCTTCCCAATCCAGACTGACCTCGCCGTCGGTCAAGCTGACGGAGATTGCGACCTCCGGGATCTCCACCACGGCGTCTTCCGTATACGGCGCGCCGCTTGGCCAAGTGCCGGCGGAGACGACCGACCCGGCCACCGTGCTGTGATCCGCGAATACCCCGTTCAGGCCGGGATGCCGCGTCATTGAGCCTTTGCCTGTTGGCTTGCCAAACTGGATGCGGTCGATGACGTGTCCGTCGGCGTTTCGCAGCGTAATTGTGTCTCCACTGTTATTGAGACCCAGCCCGCTCGTGCTCTCAGTGGCCGGCAACGCCAGCACGCCCTCGCCGAGCACCGGCTCGGAGCCGAACGACCGGCCGCCATACACGATCACTGCACCGCGCTTGGCCAGGACGTCGCCCTCGTAAAAGTTGCTCCGCAGCGCCACGGCATCGGAGACACTCCAACCGGCCAGATCCACGTCCGCTTGGCCAAGGTTGGCAATCTCGATGAATTCATCCTCCACACTGATCTGGTTCGAGTCGCTCGGCGTCTCGCGGTGCAGCGGGTTGTAATGGCCATCCGTCGCCTTGCCGGTCGGGTTAGCCAAAAACTCGGTGACGGCCACTTGCTGCTCCGCCACGCTGGGCACGTAAATGTCCCACTCCAGCGTCGCCACGCCTTCGTTGTTCTCCGCCTCAAGCGACAGGTCGAACGGCTCGCCGGCATCCGCCTCGCCGGCGGTCAGCACCAGCTTGGCCGTGACTTCGATGGCGGGATTTGCCGAGAGCAACCAGTCTCCCGTCGGCGTCACGGTCACCTCATTGCCCGAGGGTGACTTCACCACCGCCTCGATCACCGCAGTTTCGCCTGGCAGCAGAAAATGATCGGTGCGCGAACTCTCGATCGGCCGCCCGGGACGAATTAGGTTGTCGTATTTCAGCGTGAACTCGATCGTCGGCAGCTTCGGGCCGGAGATGTCCTCGATGCGTGTCGGCATCAATTGATAGCCACCTTCGCGCGGCCGGTCGTGCGTGTACTGCGAAAGCACGCCGGTGACGTTGACAACGGTGCTGGGAAACGGTTGGCCAATGATCGACCTGATGCGCGAATCAATGCGTATGGTAAAGGTCATCCCGTCGGCATCGGTCAGCGTGTAGTTGGCGGCGCCGGAAAACTTCGAGTCGCCGCCGCTGTCGATCTCCACCTCGCTGGCGACCACGAATGAGCCCTCGAGCGCCTCCATCGCCGCGGCGTCATCCGACTGCATGAAATCGAGCTTGGCCGCCTCGGGCAGGGCGTTGTTGCTGCTCACGACCTTAACCAGGTGCATGGCATTGCCGGCGTCCGGCACGAACTGCAGCAGACCGTAGAAGTGGCTCAGCGGCGCAGAGACGCGCACCTTGTCGCCGGGCTTGGGATGACTCGACTTGCCGCTGCGGAAATATACCGCGATCCCGGCCGTGCCGTCTTGAAAATAAAACAGCGAGTGGCTGCCGCCGGTCATGTTCGTGTGCGAGGTGACAATGCCCTCGGCGGTAAAGATGGTCTTCGTGTCCGACGGCTCGCGGTTATCATCCACCAGCGAGCGCAGGTGCTTGATGGTGACCACATCGCCACCGGGCGAGTCCTGCACTTTCAGCGTGGCGGTGTCGCTTGACACCACGCTGCCGCTGGCATTGCTGACCGTTACCACATAGTCGCCGGTATCATCAGCCGAAACGTCAGACAGCTCGAGGGCGCTCGATGTCGCCCCCCCAATATCCACCCCGTCCCTGCTCCACTGGTACGCCAGCGGCTCCGCACCGGTGGCCAAGACGGAGAACGAAATCGACTTGCCCGCAAGCACAGTTTGCGACACCGGCTGCGAGAGAATGGTCAGGACATCGACCCAGTCATCGTCGATCACGTCACCCAGAATCGTCCCGACTTTCAGGTTGTCGATCAGCATCGCGCCGATGTTATTGGCCTGCCGAAACGCGAAGCCAGTCACGTCCACAGCAGAGCCATTGTCGGTCGTGGTGACGCCTCCCGCCGCCCCGCCGTCCGGGTCGATCCAGAGCGTCGTACTAGCGTCCGCGAGGCTCATTGCGATGACGACCTTGTAAACCGTGTCGAGATGAAGGTCGTTGTCCACCACGGCGGTGGACGCTTTGCCCTTCGAGGTGACACCGATCCGGAACGCGCCCCCCTCCGCACCCGTGCTCTGGGCAACGATGCGCGCCCGGTAACCAAAACCGTCATCCCGGAAATGCGCGAAGTAACTCCCGGCGCCACTGGGCAACTCGGTGAACTCCACATCAAACGATGCGTACATCGTGCCGCCACTCGATTTCATGTAAGGCCCGCCTGCCAGCTTCGCGTGGAAGTCCTCCGTGTTGGCCTGCGTCAGGATTAGCTGCCCTTCGTACACCTCCGTCTGCTCGTTGATGCCGTTGTGGTTTTTCCACGTGTCCGCCGCCTGCACGACGATCGGGCCGTCGTCGTAGCTGAACGATTCGTCGAGAACCACCTCGGCCCGCGCCGCCACAAGACCGGCCGCTGCCGCCAAAAACATGAGCCCTTTTTTCACGGTTCAGTTGGTTGAAATTAAAGATACTCCGATAAAACAGTAGCCGTTTTATACATTCAAAGGCCCACCCTCATCCAGCCTGCGGCCACCTTCTCCCCAGGGGAGAGTACCGGGGTGAGGGAGAACGCTCAGCATCTTTTCGAATATGCGGCATATTGTTACATCGACGACTTACTCTTTTCGGAACGGCGCATTCCAGATCACGTCCGGATTTGACCCCTCGAATGTGCCCGCGCCGTTGGTGATCGAGTGCCGCGAAAAATAGGCTGCGTGACCGTCGATGAATGACAGCACGCCACCCTGCCCCTTGTGCCGCTCCGGGAACGCCCGCCACCGAGCCGCCGGGTTCACCGAGTAGTAAGGATTCCCCAGCCCCTCCGACGAACTGAAATACATGTCCATCATGCCGACCGTCGCCGAGGGGTTGGGCAAGTCGGTCGCCTTGGGCATCTTGGGGTACGGCAGGTACGAGTTCACCGTCCCGCGCTTGAGGTCGATGTTCATCGCGTAGCTGAAAAACCCGTGCCGTCCCCCGCCCTTCAACTGCTTTAGCTCCTCCGTCGTCATTGTGGCGTTTGGGCAGTGCCAAATCTTCCCTCGCCTGCGGGGAAACGGCAGGTTTTTGACGTTGTCCTGATACACCACCGTCGGCCGCTTCCAGTACTGCACCAGCGGTTTCTCGCCCATGAACGGCGGCAGCAGGTTAAACCAGGCGTTCGGGTCCTTCGGCGTGCCGGAGGGCGGCGGCGCGCCGGGGTATTTGCCATCGGCGCCCATGCCGTCGCGGGGCAGCAAGTCCTCGTTCTCCACAAGATAGATCTGCAGCCCCAAGCCCCACTGGCGCTGATTCGAGAGACAATTGGCCAGACGCGCCTGATCCTTTGCCTTGGCCAGGGCCGGCAGCAGCATCGCCGCCAAAATCGCAATGATGGCAATCACCACCAGTAGCTCGATCAGCGTGAATGCCGCCCGCCAACGGCTGTACAAAAAACGGTTCGTATTAAAGAATAAGCTGCCCATGCAAGCAGTCCCGAGGCCCAAAAAAGGAAGCTACAACCCCAGTCCAACAACGCAAGAAAAGTCGCGCGATTTGCGTTTTCAGGGTAGCGCTAGATTCGGCTACAGGGTTTTGCAGAAGGCTTCCAAGCGGTCCATGCCGGTCTGGATGTTCTCCATGCTAGTGGCGTAGCTGATACGGAAGTTGTTGTCGGCGCCGAAGGCGATGCCGGGGACGGCGGCTACCTTGGCCTCCTCGAGCAGGCGCTCACAGAACTCGGCCGACTTGAGGCCGGTCCCGGCCATGTTCGGGAACAGGTAAAATGCACCCTTGCTGTTGATGCAACTGATCCCAGGCATGTTGTTCAGTTGCTCGGCGGCGTAACGGCGGCGCTTGTCGAATTCAGTCAGCCATTTGTCGAGGTGATCCTGCGGGCCGCTGAGCGCGGCAACGGCGCCCTTTTGCGCAAACGAGGTGGCGTTGCTGGTGCTGTGGCTCTGCACGGCGTTGATGGCTTGGGCGATCGGCTTGGGCGCGGCAAGGAAGCCGATGCGCCAGCCGGTCATCGAGTAGGCCTTGGCCAAGCCGTGCACGATGATGGTGTGTGCCAGGTGCTCCTCGGAGAAGGTCGTCACGCTGGTGAACTTGGCTCCGTCGTAAACGAGCTTCTCGTAAATGTCGTCGCTCATGATGAGCACGCCCTTTTCGACGCAGACGTCGCCCAGCGCCCTGACCTCGTCCGCCGAGTACACGGAGCCGGTCGGGTTGCTCGGTGAGTTGAGAATGAACAGTTTCGTCTTCGGCGTAATCGCCTCGCGCAACTGCTCCGGCGTGACCTTGAATTCTGTCTCATCGGTGGTGTCGAGAATCACCGGCTTGGCCCCGGCAAGTTTGGCCATCTCAGGATAGCTGAGCCAGTACGGCGCGGGGATGATCACCTCGTCGCCAGCCTCGCAGGTGGCGTAGATGGCGTTGAAACAGGAGTGCTTGCCACCGCAGTTGACGATAATCTGGCTCGGTTCGTACTCGACGCCGTAGTCGCGCTGGAACTTGTTGGCGACCGCTTGGCGCAGCTCCGGGATGCCGCTACTTGGTGTGTACTTGGTGAAGCCGTCGGCCAGCGCCTGCGCGGCGGCGTCCTTGATGTGCTGTGGCGTGTCAAAGTCCGGCTCACCGGCCCCGAAGCCGATAACGTCCTCGCCCTGGGCACGCAGCTCCTTGGCCTTGGCCGAGATGGCCAGCGTCAGCGACGGCGCAAGTGACGCCGCCCGACTGGATATCGGATAGTCCATTAAAGTCTCTTGTTTTGTGGGAGCTTGGCCAAGCGCAATCAGCCGCCCACTTGGGCGCGGGCTTCCTCAGCCAACGGCGTGCTCAGGTAGCGCTCGCCGGTGGACGGCGCGAAGGTGACGATCATCTTGCCGGCGTTCTCCGGGCGCTTGGCCACCTCAAGGGCGGCGCAGACGTTGGCCCCGCTGGAGATGCCGCAGAGGATGCCCTCCTCCTTGGCCAAGCGGCGAGCCATGGCGAAGGAGTCGTCGTTGCTGACACGGACGCACTCGGTGATCTGGTCGCTGCCGTCCTCTCCCTTGAGGTGGAGGTTGGCCGGGACAAATCCCGCGCCGGTGCCCTGAATCTTGTGCGGGCCGGGCGTCAGCTCCTCGCCGGCCAGCGTCTGCGAGATCACCGGCGAGTCGGCCGGCTCCATCGCGATGGCTTGGAACGACGGCTTGCGCGAATTAATGACCTCGTAGCAGCCGGTGAGCGTGCCGCCAGTCCCAACGCCGGCCACGACGATGTCGACGGCGCCGTCGGTGTCGTCCCAGATTTCCTGGGCGGTGGTTTGGCGGTGAATCTCCGGGTTTGCCGGGTTCTCAAACTGCTGCGGAACCCACGAGTTCGGCGTCTCGGCAGCCAGCTCGGTGGCCCGCTCGATGGCGCCCTTCATGCCCTTTGGCCCCTCGGTAAGCACAAGTTCGGCCCCGAGCATCGCCAGGAGGGTGCGGCGCTCGAGCGACATGGTCTCCGGCATAGTGAGGATCAGCCGATAGCCCCTGGCCGCCGCGACGAACGCCAGCGCTATGCCGGTGTTGCCGCTCGTCGGCTCGATGATGACGGTGTCCTTGGTGAGCACCCCGCTCTTCTCGGCGTCCTGGATCATCGACATCCCAATCCGGTCCTTGACGTTGGAGAGGGGATTGAAGAACTCGCACTTGAGCAGCACGGTGGCGTCGATTCCCTCGGTGACCTTGTTGAGCCGCACCAGCGGCGTGCGGCCAACTGTCTCCACAATGTCGTTAAATATATTAGCCATTTTTGTAAAAGATAGGTTGTTTTCCAGCCGGCTCCGTTGGCCCAGGCCGGATGTCCGGTTATTTCTTGGCCGCGGCCTGCTTGCGTTTAAGGTAGGCCTTGCGCCGCTTGCGTTTGATAACTTTGTTGTGTTGTTTGCCCATGACGTTTAACGATTGTCTCTCCGGAGAGCGGCCGGGGACTATGAAGACCGAAACAGACATGTTCAAACATTTTTTACTGGCTATCACCCTGATCGCCGGGCTGGGGTGCGGATGTAAATCCGTCGGGGACAGGAAGCCGGGTGATAACTACAGCCTCATCATGCTCTATCTGGAACAGAACAACGACGGCACCAAATACTCCCGTGAAATGGCCGTTTACAGGGCTGATCCGTTCATTTTTTACGTCAACAGCGAGCCGTTCCTCTCGACTGCCGATCTTGAAAAAGCCACACTGATGGAGGCCAGAGGCGGCTTTGCGCTCCAGTTTCAATTCAACCGCCACGGTACCGCCGTGCTCGAGAGCTTCACCACATCCAACAAAGGCAAGCGCATCGCCATCTTCTGCCAGTTCACCGAGCCGCGCGTCCTCGCTGCCCCGATGATCACCCAGCGCAACGCCACCGGCATCATCCGGTTCACCCCTGATTGCTCCCGTGAAGAGGGGGAACGGATCGTCAAGGGGTTGACCACGGCTATTAAGAAAATTAAGGGTAATAGTAAATGACGGGTCGCGCGAGGCTGCTGTTGATGATGGCGCTTGGCCAAGCCGCCGCCGCGCTTGGGCAGCCGTTCAGCCTGCCGACCCCCAACCAGGCGATCTTCGAGCCCGGCAAGGAGACCGACTACTTCACCCCCACCGTCAGCCGCACTTGGCCAAGCGGCACCTTCGGCTGTGTCCGCTCCGAGGGCTGGCAGATGCACGAGGGGATCGACATCAAGTGCACCCAGCGTGATGCCAAGGGCGAGCCGGTCGATCCCGTCAGCGCTGCCGCCGACGGCACGGTCGTCTATTTCAACGCAAAGCCCGGCTTGTCCAACTACGGCAATTACATTGTCATGCAGCATGAAATCGACCAGTTGACCATGTACACCCTGTACGCCCACTTGCGCCAAATGGCTGAGGGCTTAAGCGTTGGCCAAGCGAAGAAAACTGGCGAAATCATTGCCACCATGGGCCGAACCAGCAATACCTCCCAAGGCATCTCGCGCGAACGGGCGCACCTGCATTTCGAGATCTGCCTGCTCGCCAATCCCAATTTTTCTGCCTGGTACAAAAAAAATCTGCCGGGACAACGAAATGATCACGGCCGGTGGAACGGCCAGAACCTCATTGGCATCGATCCCTGGAAGCTCTTCCTCAGTCAGCGAGAGGCCAGAGCCAGGCAGCAGGCGTTCAGTCTGCGGGAATTCGTCCGTCGACAACCGGTACTCTACCGCGTGTTGGTTCACTCGCCGAACTTCCAATGGGCCAAGCGCCACCCCGGCCTGGTCGATCCGCCCACCTCACCCGATGGCATCGCCGGGTACGAGGTATCACTGGATTCTAATGGCGTCCCCGTTCGTTGCGTCCCCCGGGATGCCGGAGCCTTCAGCGACAACAAGCCAATCAAACTACTGAACGTCGACACTGAAGCTTACAAACAGGCTCCCTGCCGAAAATTGGTTTTCAAAAAAGGTCAACAATGGGTAATCACGGCCAAGGGCCTTGAACACCTCAAGCTACTGGCCCACTAAGGGCCAAACAAAGGATCAACCTCCGGTCTTCCAACCTTCCCGAACACAATGTTTTATAAATCGTAAGGTAAGGTATCCTGCATATAATTTATAGTTTTACTTTTTTAATATATATTATTTTGTTTCACGGGTTCCGTGGGATAATGCGGCTGCGGCATGAACAAGATTGGGATTATTGGCGGGAGTGGATTGTACGAAATCGAAGGCTTTGAGGCCCGTGAGTGGATACCGGTCGACACACCGTTTGGGAGCCCCTCTGATGAATTCCTGACCGGCCATTTGAAGGACAGGGATGTCGTCTTTCTCCCAAGGCACGGTCGCGGGCATCGCATCATGCCCAGCGAACTCAACCATCGAGCCAACATCTGGGCGATGAAACAACTGGGCGTCTCGTGGATCATCAGCGCCAGCGCAGTCGGCTCGCTTCAGCCGCAGTACTCGCCATGCGACATCGTTCTGGTCGACCAGTTCGTCGACAATACCAAGCAATCATCAACGCACACTTTTTTCGGAGGCGGGATCGTGGGGCATGTGACTTTTGCCGAACCGGTTTGCGAGGCCTTGCGAGCGATTCTCCTGTCGGCCACATCAGAGGCAGGGGTGAAGGCGCACGACCGGGGAACCTACGTCAATATGGAAGGCCCGGCCTTCAGCACACGAGCGGAGTCTCTCCGAAACCAAAAACTTGGATTCGGCGTGATTGGCATGACCAACATGGGGGAGGCCCGCTGCGCGCGCGAGGCAGAAATATCCTACGCCACCCTCGCCTTGGTAACCGACTACGATTGCTGGAAAGTAGAGGAGGAACCCGTCTCGGTGGAAACGGTCATTGCCTGTCTCCAAAAGAACGCCTCATCAGCGAAGGCAATCATCCGAAGGGCAATCCCAAAGATTCCAACCGACCCCGCTTGGCCAAGCCATAGGGTGCTGGACAATGCCATCATGACCGAGAAAAGCGCCTGGCCAAGCGATACCATTGAAAAACTTGAGCCAATTATCGGCCGGTTACTCTGACACTAATGTTCCACGTGGAACACTAAAAGTCGCTTAATCCTCGTTGTGGCGTACTGAAACTACCGAACCTGAACTGCCGGATTTTTTCTCCCTCCCTCGCTTGATCCAGACCATCAATAGGCTCACATCAGTTGGATTAATTCCTGAAATTCTTGATGCCAAGCCAATTGTTGCAGGCCGGATTTCTTTTAATTTTTGGCGCGATTCACTCTTCAGCCCAGGGATTTGATCATAATCCAGCCACTCTGGAATTGCCCTGCTCTCCATTTTCTTGAATTCGTCCACTTCTGACTCTTGACGCTCAATATAGCCAGCATACTTCACAGAGATCTCCACCTGTTCGGCCACTTCCGGTGCAATCCCTTTGTCAGGTTGAGGTAAATCTTCATGGCTGAAATCGTTTCGTTTGAGTAACTGTTCCAAACTGATGCCGTTATGTCGCTCCTCTCGAATCCTATCCAACTCCTTTTCCACATCTGCCCTCTTTTTTTGAAAACGCTCATATCTGCGATCGGACAATAATCGTATTCCTCTGCTGATTTCACACAAGCGCAGGTCGGCGTTGTCCTGTCTGAGCAGCAATCGGTATTCAGCGCGTGATGTAAACATGCGATACGGCTCAGCGGTGCCTTTTGTGATAAGGTCATCAATCAGGACACCGATGTAGGCTTGATCCCTGCGCAACACCATGCTCGGCTTGCCCTGTACTTTTAACGCTGCATTGATGCCAGCCATCAATCCCTGCGCCGCGGCCTCTTCATATCCAGACGTGCCGTTAATTTGCCCAGCTAAAAAAAGGTTCGCACAAGGTTTTGCCTCTAGCGTGGCTTTTAGCTGAGTTGGAAAAACGAAGTCGTATTCCACGGCATAGGCCGGACGAAGGATTTCTGCGTTTTGGCAGCCAAGGATTGTGCGAACCATTTCATACTGCACATCGATGGGAAGACAGGTGGACAAGCCATTTACATAGATTTCATCCGTAGATATGCCTTCTGGTTCCAAAAAGATTTGATGCCGCTCTTTATCTGCAAAACGAACGATTTTATCTTCTATGGAGGGACAATACCGTGGTCCAACCCCCTCAATCTCCCCGGAGTACATTGGGGATTTATGCAGATTTTTCTTAATTATTTTAGATGTTTTATCACTTGTGAAGGTGATATAACATGGTATTTGACCGTTAACACGGTCCAAGATGGAACCTGGAGGATATTTCCCAGCTGAATGTCGGATATCCTTTGGATTGACTCCTGAATGTTCCACGTGGAACAAATCTTCTTTCCAGAAACTGAAGTAAGGAATCTGCTCGTCGCCTGTTTGTAATTCGGTTTTAGTAAAGTCAATAGAACGCTTGAGTAATCGAGGTGGGGTACCCGTTTTCAACCGCCCAAGTTTCAGACCCACAGACTGCAACGACTCAGAAAAACTACCGACTGAACCCTCACCAGTACGCCCCCCGCTCTGCTTATTGGAGCCGACATGTATCAAGCCCTTGAGAAATGTCCCGGTCGTAATCACCACCGTTACTCCCTCGTATCGGACATCCATTGTCGTCTCGACTCCTGTGATGTTTTCCGCTTTGTGAACCAACCGGGAAACTTGGTCTTGTGTGACGTCGAGGTTGGATTCGCGTTCGCAAATCCATTTCATTCTAAATTGATAAGCCTTCTTGTCACATTGTGCCCGAGGGGCTCGCACCGCTGGGCCTTTTTTCGTATTGAGCATCCGAAACTGCAGTCCGGTCATATCGGTACATATGCCCATTTCCCCGCCGAAGGCATCAATCTCCCGGGCTAGGTGCCCCTTCGCTAATCCACCAATCGCTGGATTGCATGACATCTGCCCGATGGTATCGGCGTTCATCGTCAGCATAAGTGTGGAGCATCCCATGCGCGACGATGCCAAGGCAGCCTCTATCCCGGCATGGCCGCCACCGACGACAATCACGTCATATTTCTTTGGATAAAGAAACACGAGCTACTGTTTTTGAAAGGTCATTTCACTCAATGAATCGGAGTGCATTTTTTTAATGCCTCGGTCCTTCTGCGCTGAAAGGTGTTGGCAAATCATAAATACTTTTTCCTCCTCTCCTGGAGAGTTAATCCCTTCGGCAATTTCCTTGATCCTATGAGAAGAATTGTTATTTTTACTAAGAAAATCGACGATTTTGGCTTGTGAATTAATAACCTCACCGGCTGCTTTTTTACCGGCTTCAACTCCCGGTTGGTGGTAGGCGTTAACATTAATTAGGGATGAATAATAACCGACTGACCTTTCAAATAATGCCAATAGCACGCCCAAGTTAAATTCATTTATCTCAGTAACTGTGACTGTTATAGATTGTCTGTTGTTTTCATAAAGTGCATTGCGCGTCCCCTGATAAAATCCATCGAGGTAGTCGCCAGCGGTGATGCCATTATCAACCTCCATTGAGTCACCGGCACGATCCTTCAGCACACGGATGAAGATGACGAAAAAGTTGTGCACACCTTCACGGAGTTGCTGGATGTAGGCGTGCTGATCTGTCGAACCCTTGTTGCCGTAAACTGAGATGCCCTGATTGACGACCTGGCCGTCAAGGTCGTATTCCTTGCCAAGCGACTCCATGATGAGTTGCTGCAGATACTTCGAGAAAAGCTCGAGTCGGTCTTTATACGGCAGGATAACCATGTCCTTGGAACCTCGACCTTCAACGGCGTAGAACCACATCGCCGCAAGTTGCGCGGCTGGATTATCAGCAAACGATTTTGCTCGTGTTACGGCATCGCACGCGGCGGCGCCGGCGAGCAACTGGTCAATGTCGCAGCCCTGAAGCGCGGCCGGCAGCAGGCCAACCGCCGAGGTCTCACTGGTGCGTCCGCCGACCCATTCCCACATCGGGAATCGCCGAATCCAACCTTCCGCTGCGGCGATGTTGTCGAGCTTGCTTCCCTCGCCGGTGATAGCAATGGCGTGTTCGGCAAAGCTCAACCCGGCGGCTTGATAGTGGGCCTGCATCTCGAGCATCCCGTTGCGGGTTTCCTTTGTTCCACCGGACTTGGAAATGACGATAACGAGCGTTTTAGTCAATGAATTGGACAATTTAGCTTTAATTCGGTCGATTCCATCGGGGTCGGTGTTGTCGATGAACCAAGGGGTCATCTTGTCCTTTCCGGGTTGCGTAAGGGCGCGTGCAACGAACTGCGGGCCAAGCGCCGAGCCACCGATGCCGATTATCAAAAAGTTTTCGAACGGCCCTTCCGCTCCTTGAATTTCACCGGTGTGCACTTTGGCAGCGAACGCCTTGATGCTGTCTAAGGCTCCGTCGATTGCCCGCCGGATTTCGTTTGTGGGAGCCAAGGCGGAATTCCGCAGCCAATAATGGCCGACCATTCGGTTTTCGTCGGGGTTGGCAATGGCGCCTGCCTCGAGTTCATCCATCGCGTTGAACGCTTTGGCCAAGCGCGGCTTTATTTGCTCGAGGAAATCCTCAGTGAATTTCATCCGGCTCAAATCCAGAGCCAAGCCGAGGGCAGGGAACTCAGTGTAATAACGCTGAAACCGTACCCAAAGATTTTTGTCGCCTGTTTGTGACATAATTTGATTAAAACTATCTTTCTGATGCCCGATGGCAGGCGGTCGAATGCAACACAATCTCTTGCCTAAGGCAACCCGATGTTCACGCGGCAAGCCACCTGGCCTAGCGCCTCGCAGAACGGATAATGGTTTCAATCCATTGATAAAGCTGTAACCATTTGC